>CAZYQX010000004.1:0-118939 GCA_964649985.1 uncultured Pseudomonadales bacterium
CGTGGTTGGTGGATGACGCCACTATTCACGCGCTGAACGATCAAGAAGCCAAGCTTTTGCCCTTCGAGTTGATGGCCGCCGAAGCCGCCTCCTGTTAGACTGGTGACGATTTAGAACGACTTTGAGGCCGTACGCTGAGCACCAATGCCATGAACGCCGAACCGTGGGTCACAGCGATTGATGTCGCCCGGCATCTGGGCGTCGTGAAAGACACCGTTTACCGCTGGCGGGAGCGCAAAGGCCTGCCCGCACACAAGATCGGCCGGTTGTGGAAATTCCAGCTGTCCGAGGTCGATGAATGGGTGCGTGCCGGAGGGGCTGACGAAGACTCTGCACAGGATGGTCCTGATGCATCGCGCCAAAGTTCAGGGGGATGAATGGACAAACACCAGCTCAGTGAGCGCGATATCTGCACCAAGTTCATCACACCGGCCATTCAGCAGGCCGGGTGGGAGCAGCATCAGTTCCGTGAAGAGGTGAACCTCACCGATGGGCGCGTGATGGTGCGCGGCAAGCTGGCGTCTCGTATCAAGAACCCCGATGCCAAAGGTGGCCCCAAGCGGGCTGACTTCGTGCTTTACGGCCGCCCCAACGTTCCCATTGCCGTCGTAGAAGCCAAACAGGTCAAGTTTTCTGTCGGCCACGGGATGCAGCAAGCACTGGCCTACGCCGAGATGCTCGATGCCCCATTCGCCATCAGCAGCAACGGCGATGGCTTTCTGCTGCACGACCGCACCGGTCTAACACAGCCAATCGAGCGTGAGCTCTCGCTCACCGAGTTTCCCACACTGAACGACTTGTGGCCGCTGTACCAGCAGTGGAAAGGCTTGGCCGAAGCCTCTGCCGTCAAACTGGTTGAACAGCCGTTTTATTCCGATGGCAGTGGCAAAGAGCCGCGCTATTACCAGCGCGTCGCCATCAACCGTGCCATAGAAGCAATCGCCAAAGGGCAGCAGCGCGTGCTGCTGGTGATGGCCACCGGTACAGGTAAGACCTACACCGCCTTCCAGATCATTTGGCGGCTTTGGAAGGCCAAGGCCAAAAAACGCATCCTGTTCCTGGCCGACCGCAACATCCTCGTCGACCAGACCATGCAGCAGGATTTCGCACCCTTCGGCGAGGTGATGCACAAGGTCACTAATCGCGAGGTCAAGAAGAACTATGAAATCTATCTGGCGCTCTATCAGGCCGTGACGGGGCGTGAGGAATGGAAGCAGATCTATCGTCAGTTCCCTGCGGATTTTTTCGACTTGGTGGTGATCGACGAATGCCATCGGGGCAGCGCCGCCGATGATTCCGCCTGGCGCGATGTGCTCGACTATTTCAGCAATGCCACCCATCTGGGCCTGACTGCCACACCGAAAGAAACCAAGGAAGTCAGCAACATCACCTACTTCGGTGACCCGGTCTACACCTATTCGCTCAAGCAAGGCATTGAGGATGGCTTCCTTGCGCCCTACAAGGTGATCCGTATTGCCACCGATGTTGATGCCGTGGGCTACACCCCCGAGAAGGGCAAGGTCGACAAGCTGGGGCAAGCCGTAGAACAACGCCAGTACAACACCAAGGATTTCGACCGCAATCTGGTGCTGGAAAAACGCACCAAGCTCGTGGCCAGCAAGGTATGGGAATACCTCAAGGCCACCGACCCGATGGCGAAAACCATCGTGTTTTGTGACGACCAGGACCACGCCGAACGGATGCGGCAAGAGCTGGTCAAGCTCATCCCCGCCGCTGCCAGCAACCGCCGCTACGTCATGCGCATCACCGGTGACGACAACGAAGGCAAGGCACAGCTCTCCTACTTCATCGACAACGACGAGCCCTATCCGGTTATCGCCACCACCTCCAAGCTGCTCACCACCGGCGTGGATGCCAAGACCTGCAAGCTGATCGTCCTGGACCAGAACATCAACTCGATGACCGAGTTCAAGCAGATCATCGGCCGTGGCACCCGCCTGCGCGAGGACTACCAGAAGCTCTATTTCACCATCATGGATTTCAAGGGCGCCACGCGCCTGTTTGCTGACCCTGACTTCGACGGCGAACCTGTGGTGATCTACGAACCCAAGCCAGACGACCCGGTAGTGCCACCGGAGATCACCGAAGTGCCAGGCACTGGTGAACCCGAGCCACCACCCTATGGTCCGGGCCCGACCGGTGGTGATGACACGCCACCCGGCGGCGAAACGGGAGGTGGTGGTGGTGGCGGCGAAGGCCGCGTCAAGTACGTGATCGACGATGTGAACGTGCGCGTCGCGGTGGAGCGTTCGCAATACCTTGATGCCGATGGCAAGCTCATCACCGAGGACTACCGCGTACTGCTGAAGGACGACATCAAGAAAACGCTGCAGGCCGAATTCGGCAGCATGACCGACTTCCTGCGCCGCTGGAACAGTGCCGAGCGCAAGCAGGCGGTGCTGGAAGAGCTCGCTGATCACGGTGTACCGCTCGAAATCCTGCAGCAGGCCGTGGCCAACGGCAGCGAGCTCGATGTGTTCGATCTGGTCGCCCACGTCGCCTTCGATCAGAAACCCCTCACCCGCCGCGAGCGCGCCAACAACGTCAAAAAGCGCGATGTGTTCGGCAAGTACGGCGAACAAGCCCGTGCCGTGCTCGAAGCCCTGCTCGACAAATTTGCCGACCACGGCGTGCAAGACATTGAAGATGCCAAGGTGCTGGAGCTGCCGCCCTTTGACCAATTCGGCAGCAAAACCCAGATCCGGCGCGGCATTTTCGGCAGCGTTGAGCAATACACCCAAGCCGTGCAAGAGCTTGAACAAGCGCTCTACGACCAGAACGAACTGAAACAGGCCTGACCCCGCATCAGGCCACGTGAATCGAGAACAACAAGATGAATCTCAGCAGCACCATCAAGTCCATCCAAGACATCATGCGCAAGGACGACGGTGTCGACGGCGACGCTCAGCGCCTAGGCCAACTGACCTGGATGCTCTTCCTCAAGGTGTTCGACCAGCGCGAAGAAGAATGGGAAGACGACAACGCCGCCTACCAATCGCCACTGCCGGAGCGCTTCCGCTGGCGCAACTGGGCGGCACACGTGGCTGGCGCGGATGGCAAAAAAGCCCCGCAAAAGACTCCCACCGAAATCGTTGGCTTCGTCAACAACGAACTATTCCCGGCGCTGAAAGACCAGATCGACGCCGACCGCAGCCCCCAGCACAAGGTCATCCGCGAAGTATTTCGCGATGCCAACAACTACATGAAGTCCGGCCCGCAGATGCTGGCCGTGATTGAAAAGCTGGAAGAAGCCATTAACTTTCACGACTTCAAAACCCGTGCCAGCCTGGGCGATGTCTATGAACAGATGCTCAACGACCTGCGCGGCGCGGGCAATGCGGGCGAGTTCTACACCCCGCGCGCCATTACCGCCTTCATGGCCGAACGTGTCAACCCGCGCCTGGATAAACGCGAAACCGTGATGGACCCGGCTTGTGGCACCGGCGGCTTCTTGACCGCCGCCATCGACCACTTCCGCAATCAGCTCAGCACCAAATCCAGTGCCGATGACAAACGCGCCATCGAAGACCTGATCCACGGCATCGAGAAAAAGCAGCTGCCCCACCTGCTGTGCACCACCAACATGCTGCTGCACGGCATTGACGTGCCCAGCCAGATCGAGCACAAAAACACGCTGGGCATTGGCTGGAACGAATGGAGTGCCACCGACAAGGTGGATTGCATCATCACCAACCCGCCGTTTGGCGGCTATGAAGATGATGGCGTGGGCAGCGACTACCCCGCCGACCTGCGCACCCGCGAAACCGCCGACATGTTCATGGCACTCATCATCAAAAAGCTACTTAAGGAAAATGGCCGCGCCGCCGTGGTGCTGCCCGATGGCTTTCTGTTTGGCGATGGCATCAAAGGTACATTGAAGAAACTGCTACTGCGCGACTGCAAGCTGCACACCATCATCCGCCTGCCCAAAGGCGTGTTCGCCCCGTACACCACCATCAAAACCAACCTGCTGTTCTTCACCAAGGGCAGCACCGTGGATGACGGTACCGAGCACTTTCACACTGACACCATCTGGTTCTACGAACACCCCTACCCAGCGGGCTACAAAAGTTACTCTAAAACCAAGCCCATCCGCTTAGAGGAATTCGAGCCGGAGCGGAACTGGTGGGGCACGGAGGAAAACGACTTTGCCGACCGCGTAGAAAGCGAATTCGCCTGGAAGGTGGATTTCAAAACCAAACGCGAACAGGCCGAGGCCGCCGCAAAACCGCACTGGCAACGCGCTGAAGACCTGAACAACCAGGCCGCTGCACTGGAGGGCGAAGCCAGCGATTTGCGCAAGAGCTTGGTCGGCAGTACCGATTCCGTCTACCGCGAAAAAGTCGAGGCACAGATAGCTGAGCTGCGCGCCCAGGCCGAACCGCTACGCCTGCAGGCGCGCGATGCGCAAGCGGCAGGCGACCGCCTCTATTGGCCCATCTTCAACCTCGACCTGAAAAACCCCAACGCACCGGAAGAAGAAACCCACGACCCGGACCTGCTGCTGGAGAAGTACAAAAAACTGCTGGGTGAGATTGAAGAAACCGAAAATCAGCTCAAAAGCGAACTTGCTGCCGCGCTGGCGCATCATTTTGTGGGTGAGGACGCCTGATGGATGCGCAGCAGTTTTTGGCCGAGTTCGGGCATATTGCCAATGCACCGGGGGGCGTGGGCAAGCTGCGGGAGCTTGTACTTCATCTAGCCGTATCTGGAAAACTGACTGTTCAGGTTGTAGGTGAGGAGGCTGGCGATCTCTTCGACGACATCAAGGCAACGCAGGCTTCCCTTCAGTCAGACGGGACGATTCGAGTCAATCGGAAGATTCGATCTGAGAAGAATCAGGGAGCCTGGCAAATACCTCAGAATTGGCTTTGGTGCCGATTTGGTGAACTTTGCAGCTTTTCGGCGGGTAAGACACCATCGCGCAAAGAGGGTAAGTACTGGAATACCGGTGACTATCCTTGGTTCTCGATTGCAGACATGAGTCATGGCCAAGTCGTCACCTCATCAAGCGAGACAGTTTCGGAGGATGCTCGTGCAGAAGTATTCAAAGCGGGGCCTAGTCCAGCCGGATCTCTATTGATGAGCTTCAAGCTGTCGATTGGCAAGCTAAGCTTGCTCGGTGTTCCTGCGTATCACAATGAGGCAATCATTACGATTGAGCCATTCGAGCCGGAGCTAAAGGAATATTTTTTCAAATGCCTTAATGGATTTGATCTTTCTGCGGGGAATAAGGCAGCCATTAAAGGAAATACGCTTAACCAGGATTCCCTATCCAATATTTTTGTAGCTCTTCCACCGAAGAATGAAATATCCCGCATCGTCGCCAAAGTCGATGAGCTGATGGCTTTGTGCGACAAGCTGGAGGCGCAACAGCAAGCCCGCCGCACACTGCAAAACGCCTTGCGCCAGTCCACCCTGCAAGCCCTCGCCAGCGCCCAAAGTCCGCACGAACTGCAAACCACCTGGGCGCGCCTGGCCGACAACTTTGGCCGACTGTTTCATGCGCCGGAGGATGTGGGGCAGTTACGCGACTTGATTCTTGATTTGGCAGTTCATGGGATTCTGGTAGATCAGTCGGAAGCCGATGAGCCAATTACCTATTGGCTCATCGATATAGCTGCCACAAAAGCAGCTTTGGCTAAACAGAAGCTGATCCCTAAACAGACGGCAATGGCTGATCTTGCCCATGATGAATATCCATTTCCTCTTCCAAAGGGGTGGGCGTTTGTGCGACTTGGCCAGATTACGAACAAAATCGGCTCAGGCAGCACGCCTAGAGGTGGGCGCGAGGTTTACGTTAAAGAGGGGATTTCATTTCTTCGGTCACAGAACGTTTGGAACGACGGCCTTCATTTGGACGATGTCGCCTGCATTACCCCGGAAGAGCACGAGCGCATGTCTGGTACGGCAGTGTTGGGCAACGATGTATTGCTGAATATTACGGGTGCATCATTGGGACGCTGCGCACTGGTTCCATCCGAATTTGGCGAGGCAAACGTCAGTCAGCACGTAACGATTATTCGCCTGACTGACCCGCAGGTGCGCGAGTATCTTCATCTTTGCATCCTATCGCCTTATACCCAATCAATGATTTGGGGTCGTCAAGTCGGGATGGCTCGTGAAGGCCTGAGTAAAAAGGTCTTGGAACAATTCGAGATTCCATTGCCCCCTATTGCAGAGCAACATCGAATTGTTGCTCGGGTGGCGGAGCTCATGCGTTTCTGTGACGTCATGGAGCAGCAGCTGAAGCGATCATTGCAGGTCGCAGAGAAATTGGCTGTTGCATCCGTGGCAAGCCTCACTGGCATCGCCATCGAACAAGAAGAGGAACCCATGAAAGCCCCGCAAACCGAACTGATCGCCCCGCTGCGTTTGGGCATTGCGCCTGACATCAAAGCCCAGGCACCGCTGGCCACGATTCTGGCCCGCCACCACGGCGAGATGAGCGCCAAGGATTTATGGCAACGCTTTGGTGGCGAGAT
Organism: uncultured Pseudomonadales bacterium; assembly: GCA_964649985.1. GTDB lineage: Bacteria > Pseudomonadota > Gammaproteobacteria > Pseudomonadales > CAZYQX01 > CAZYQX01. Next base: position 6,507 of record CAZYQX010000004.1, read on the forward strand.
TGATGTGTTTTACGCCCAACTGAAAACGGAAGTCGCGCACGGCTGGATTCTGGAACCCGCGCCTGCTGAGATGCGCGAGAAGCCGGCCAACACGGTGAGCGCCTGATATGCAGCTGCAGCGCATCTGCATTCCGGCCTTTCGCAATCTGCGTGATCTCGATATCACCTTCGAGACGCACTTGCCGCCCGCCGCCGGTGCGCCAGCGGATGTCCAGCCCAAATCCATCCGCAGCCACGCGCTGATTGGCCAGAACGGCACCGGCAAATCCAACTTGATCGAGGCGCTAATCACCATCTTCCGCGATGTCGACCTAGACCGCGAAGCGGCCTTCGATTACACGCTGGAATACAGCATTCGCGACCATGCGGTGCGCATCGAGGCCGACACCGCCAAGCAAAAGCGGCCCTATGTGTGGGTGGATGGCAAGGCCGAATCGCAAGGCTATCTGCTGAAAAACCGCGAGCTGCTGCCCGCGCACATCTTTGCCTATTACTCCGGCCGCAACGAACGCATCGAAGCCTTGTTTCAGGAGCATCAGCGTCGCTTCAACCAACGCCAGGAAATCACCACCGACGAGGTGCTGTCCGAACAGCTGCTGGAAAATTTTACCGGCTCCGATGCGGACATTCGTGCCATTGAAGAAGCCAAGCGTCGCCGCGAGGCGCGGCTGAAGCAAGCGGGCGACGACCGTCTGCGCCGCCTGTTTTATTGCCGAGGTGGGCACAGCCAACTGGTGCTGTTGGCCTGCTTGCTGTCTGACGATCCGGTATTCAAGAAGGTACTCAGGAACCTGCACATCGAGTCGCTGGAATCCGCGCTGTTCGTGCTGAAAGAGCCGCACCGCCTGCGTGAAAAGCGCCGCGGCGGCAAGTTCGACGAGCAGGAGCTGAACGAGGGCGATCGACGCTTCTGGTATGCGCGTGGCAATGTGGTGAGCGAGTTTCTCGACAAGCTCTGGCAAGTGGCCTGGGCACCGATTGAGCAGGAGGCGACCAAGCAAATCGACTTCCGTGGCCGCACCGAAAAACAGAAGCAGCTGTATCTGTTTGTGCCGAATCAGGACAAGCTCAAACAACTGGGCGAACTCGTCGGCAGCACCGACAGCTTCTTCCGCTACGCGGAGGGCGCTTACATCGGCGACCTGATCGACGAAGTGCGCATCACGGTCAAGAAACGCGATGAACACGGCGGCAAGGTGAGCTTTACGCATCTGTCGGAAGGCGAGCTACAAATGCTCACCGTGCTGGGCCTGATGCGCATCACCCGCGAAGACCACTGCCTGTTCCTGCTCGACGAACCGGACACCCACCTGAACCCGATCTGGAAGCTGCGCTATTTTGACGATATCGAAGGTGTTCTGGGAGATGCCCATGATGGTGGCTTCGATAGAGGCGGCTTTGGCGAAGGGCCTTTCGACACATCGGCCGGGCAATCGCAAATCCTCATCACCACCCACGATCCGATGATGGTGGGCAGCCTCAAGCGCGAGCAGGTGCACATCCTGCGCCGCGATGGCGGCCGCACGCTGGTTGATGTGCCCGATGAACATCCGCAAGGCATGGGCGTAACCGGGCTGCTCAAGAGCGAGCTGTTCGGCTTGTCGTCCACGCTGGATATCGAAACCGAGCGCCGTTTGTTCCGGCGCAACGAGTTGTTCGTGCTATCTCCACGCACGCCGGAGGAAGATGCCGAACTATCGCGACTTTCCACTGAATTGGCCGATTTGGGCTTTTCGACCGCTGATTTCCGCGATCCGGACTACGCGCTGTTCGTGCGCAAGATGGCGCAGCACCGGCGCTTCCGCAAACCCACGCTCACGCCCGAAGAGCAATCTGAGCAGGACGCGATTGCAGATTCCATCATCGATGAGATTCTGCGTGAGGAGGATGACCATTGATCTGGATCGACCTCGAACATAAACGGCCCACCGATACCGACATCCCTAACTGGGCGCCATGGACGCGAGCACAGTGGGATGCTTGGCTAGCGAAATCCGCCCAACTTGTCACCGATTTGGCTGCGCTCGAAGCGGCGGGAAAGCGTGATGAACGCAATGCACTGATCGACGCCAACAGCACTCACTGGGGTGCTTTGAAGGAATGGCTATTGGCGCTTTCGGCCGGTAAATGCTGGTTCTCAGAAGTGCGTGAGCTTTACTCGCACTATGACGTGGAGCACTTTCGCCCCAAGAAAGAAGCCAAGGCACTGGATGCCAGTCTGCGCGACGGTTACTGGTGGCTGGCATTCGATTACATGAATTTTCGTGTGTGTGGCAATGTCGGTAATCGCAAGAAGGGCGGCTGGTTTCCACTCAAGGATGGCTCGCTGTGCTCTACCTACGCCGCACCCTGCGAGGAATCCGAAACGCGTTATCTGCTCGACCCGATTGACGACGACGATGTGGCGCTGATCGCTTTCGACGAAGAAGGCAAGGTCATTCCCATGCCGGGTTCTTCTGCATGGGAACAGGAGCGGGTCAATGAGACAGTAAAGCGGCTCAAACTCAACGAGCATGTGCCGTTGGCAGAAGCGCGCCGCAAGGTGTGGCAACAAGTGGACCGACTGATCGAAGATTTCACCAAGGCTAAAGCCCGTTGTAGCGCGGGCAATAACCCGGTAGCCAAGGCGAAACTGGCCGAAGTTCGCGCGCGCGTTCGTGAAATGACCAGCCCGGCAGCGGAACTGTCGGCGGTCGCGCGTTGGTGTCTGCTGATGCGCAACGATCCGCAGCTTTCCAGATTGGTGGGATAAGGCACCTATATGACCGACCTCCAAGCGCCGAATCCCGGCGAATTCCTGCTCTACGAAACCGAGGATGGCCGCACCCGGGTCGAATGCCGTTTTGCCGAGGATAATCTCTGGCTGTCTCAGGCCATGATGGCAGAGCTGTTTCAGACCTCGCCGCAGAATATCACCCTGCACCTGAAGGCGCTCTACGCGGACGGGGAAATCGCCCCAGAGGCAACCTGTAAGAGTTACTTACAAGTTCGGTCGGAGGGGGAGCGGCAGGTTCGGCGCACGGTCAAGTTTTACAACCTCGACGCCATCCTGGGGGTGGGCTACCGTGTCCGCTCGGTACGCGGCACGCAGTTCCGTCGCTGGGCCACCGAACGCCTGCGCGAGTATCTGCTCAAGGGCTTTACCCTGGATGACGAGCGCCTGAAGAACCCGCCCGTCGCCGGGTCGGCCGTGCCAGACCGCTTCGACGAATTGCTGGACCGCATCCGCGATATTCGGGCCAGTGAGCGCCGGATGTACCTGCGTGTGCGCGAGATTTTCGCCATGGCGGCCGACTACTCACCCTCTCTGCCGGAAACCACCCAGTTCTTCCGCTTTATACAGAACAAGCTGCATTTCGCCGTCACCGGCAAGACGGCTGCCGAGCTAATTGCCGAGCGCGCCGACAGCCGCCGCCCGAACATGGGCCTGACCACCTGGAAGTTGGGCAGCGTGCAGAAGGCCGACGTGACCGTGGCCAAGAACTACCTGCACGAACCCGAGATCAGTGAGCTCAATCGCATTGTGACGATGTGGCTGGATTTTGCCGAGGATCAGGCACGTCGCCGCAAAGAGGTGTTCCTCAAAGATTGGGCCGAAAAGCTGGATGCCTTCCTGAAATTCAATGATCGGGATGTGCTGGAAGGCGCGGGCCGAGTTTCCAAGAAGCAAGCCGATGCCCACGCAGAGGGCGAGTACGAGCAGTTCGCTGCCCAGCGTCGGGCATTCCTTGAAGCCGAAGGGGCCGAATCGAACGTACGGGCTTTGGAGGATGCAGCCAATGCTCTTCCGAAACCGAAGCGGAAGTAGATTGCAGATGACACTTGATCAGTCCGGTTCAGTTATCCGGAAATTTCGGATAACTGCGCGCCGACCCGCAGCAACCCGCAGGACTGCTCATAAGCTCGGGAGGCCAGTCGGCACATGGTCAACCATCCGCCACCAATTCAAACAAAAAAGGCCACCCCACAAGGGTGGCCTTTTTTGTTTGACCGGCAGCATACCGGCGAGATTGAAGCCTTAAAACTCCCCGCAGGTGCGCAAATTTGCCCGGAGCACATTGACAGGCCGCAGCGCAGCGAAGGCCGCGACACAGGGATATGGCGCGTCCAGCCCCCCCCGCCTGCCTGATTCAGCCACCGAAACACGTCGGTGGAATGCCGCCAAGGTCATCGAACACAACTGGTCGTGGAATATGCAGATCGAAACCCATTAGCTGTAGCTGAGGACAGCGGTCGCCTTGTTCGGTCGACAGGTGCTGCTGGATAAAGAACACTTTCGTTGTCCCGAGTAAATTAAAGCTCTAAATTAAAGCTCTGTTTAACAAGACGCCCCGGCCATCCTGAATGATTCTTATACTGACAGCGTATATACTTCGTCAGTACACACGGTATCAGGAAGCGCAGCATGTCCAAACAAGCCGTTTTCACCATGAAGCTGGAGCCAGAGCTGCGCGCTGAGTTCATGGCCGAGGCCGAAGCCAGCCATCGCCCGGCCTCGCAGATCCTGCGTGAATTGATGCGTGAGTTCGTGCAACGCCAGCGACAGGCGCGCGAGTACGAAGAGTTTCTGCGCGGCAAGGTGGCCAACGCGAGGGAGCAGATCCTTGCGGGTGACTACGCCAGTGCGGATGATGTCGAGAAACGCTTTGCTGCACGACGCGCACAGTTGCTGGCCAAGGCAGGTAGTCCCGGCGCATGAAGGTCTTCTGGGCCTCTGCCGCCGCGCAAGACCGCAGCGACATCTTTGACTACATCAGTCAGGACAACCCTCTTGCAGCCATCCGGATGGATGAGCTTTTCGCGGAAGCGGCTGGTCGTCTGGCTGAACAGCCGCACCATGGCAAGCCAGGACTGATTCCAGGCACTCGTGAGCTGATCCCCCACGAAAGCTACCGGCTGGTCTATGAGGTGCTGGACAACGCCGTGTGGATTTTAGCCGTGGTGCACACCGCACGAATGTGGCCACCGAGACAACCGTAAATTCATCTACACCCGCAAGCACGCGATCGCATCCAGATAGACGGTATTTCGTGCGGCAGCCCTCCGCCTCCCAATCAAACCCAAAAGGCCACTCCACAAGGGTGGCCTGTTTAGTTTGAACGGCAGATGCCGTGGATATTTAACACGTTAATCTCCCCGGGGTTCACCCATTTGCCCGGAGTGCATTTGCAGACCAGAGCGCATCGAAGGCAGCCGAAGGCCGTGCTTGTGCAACAACATCCTCACCGCAGCAAGCGCCACGTGGGCGCATGGCAGCAACGCAGCCAGGGTTCGGCCTGTCGCAGCAGCGTGCGGGTTTCAGGCCGACGGCGCCACGCAAAACACATTCAGCTTGTTGCCATCCGGGTCGCGGAAATAGGCGCAGTAAAAGATGCCCTGGCGCACGCCGGGGTCGCCCTCGTTTGCGGCGCCCAGGGACAGTGCCAGGGCATGAACCGCATCCACCTGGGCGGTGTCGGCCGCGCTGAGGGCGATCATACTGCCGTTGCCGACAGTGGCAGGCTCGCCGTTGTAGGGGCGCGTGGCACAGAACATCGGCCCGCCTTGTTCAGAGCCCCAGGAGATCAAGCGTTCCATTTCCGCCAGGCGCTTGGCGCCCAATTGCACGAAGATGGGATCGTAAAAGGCGCCGGCCTTGGCCAGATCATTGGTGCCCACCATCACATAGCCGATCATGACTGCCTCTCAGGTTGTAAAAGCCCAAGTATAGTTGGGATGTTTTGGGCCAGCACGAGCGCCCCCCCCTGGCAAGCCGCAGCGCCAGAGGGCACACTGGTGACAGGTATTGTGTGCGGGGAGAGCGCTATGGCCAAGTTCGACCTCGAGCGTTTTGTGGATGCCCAGGCCCACAGCTATACGGCCGCACTGGCGGAGCTGCAGGCGGGGCGCAAGCGCAGCCACTGGATGTGGTACATCTTCCCGCAGTTTGCCGGGCTGGGACTGAGTGCCACCAGCCAGCGCTATGCCATTGGCAGTGTGGCCGAGGCGGAGGCCTACCTGGCCCATCCCCTGCTGGGGCCGCGCCTGAAGGCCTGTGCCGAGGCGCTGCTAGCACATGAAGGCTTGAGCGCGCACGCCATGCTGGGGTCGCCAGATGACATGAAGTTGAAGTCCTGCGCCACGCTGTTTGCCCAGCTGACGCCACCCGGCTCGGTGTATGACCGCTTGCTGACCCACTTCTTCAATGGTGAAAGGGATCAGCACACGCTGGCCCTTATGACGAATGGCCCCTGAGCGACCGGGGGCGGAGTAAGCCCCTCAGCCGATGCGTCGTGTTGCCACACCCAGACACACCCGGCTCACCGGGTGCTTGCCGAACGGTGCGATTGATCAGAAGTCTTCCCATTCGTCTGCATTGGCACGCACGGCAGGGCGGCTGGCGCTGGTCTGTACGGTGCGCATGGCGGGCCGTACAGGGCGAACAGCCGTACCGGGCAGCGAAGCCCGGGCGCCGCTGCCATCGACTTTGAAGAAGCGCACCAGCGCGGCGAGGTTGGCCGCCTGATCGGCCATGGCTTCGCTGGCGGCGGAGGCTTGCTCCACCAAGGCGGCATTCTGTTGGGTGACTGAATCCATCTGGGTGACGGCCTGGCTGACCTGGTCGATGCCTAGGGTCTGTTCGGCGGCGGAGGAGGCAATGCCATTGACCATTTCGCTCACCTGGCGAATGGATTCGACAATTTCCCGCAACGTGGCGCCTGATTCGTTCACCAGCAGGCTGCCATCTTCCACTTTGCCCACGCTGTCCTGAATCAGCGTCTTGATCTGCTTGGCGGCATCGCCCGAGCGCTGGGCGAGGTTGCGCACCTCGCCTGCCACCACGGCGAAACCACGCCCCTGCTCACCGGCGCGGGCTGCTTCCACGGCAGCGTTGAGCGCCAGCAGGTTGGTCTGGAAGGCGATTTCGTCGATGACGCCGATGATGTCGGCGATCTTCTTGCTGGAGTTGTTGATGGCCTGCATGGCGCCTACGGCACGGGACACCACTTCACCGCCCTGCTCTGCCCGGCGCGAGGCATCCTGGGCTAGGGTGTTGGCCTGCTTTGCCGCTGCGGCACTCTGGCGCACGATGCTGGTCATTTCTTCCATACTGCTGGCGGTTTCTTCCAGGCTAGAGGCCTGTTCCTCGGTGCGCTGGCTGAGGTCGGCGTTGCCCTGGGCAATCTCGTTGGCACCGGTGGTGATGGTGGTAACGGCGAGGTTGATTTCGTTGATGATCTGGGTGAGTTTCTCGGCGGTGCCATTGGCATCGGCTTTGAGCTGGGCAAAGGCACCTTGGTAATCGCGCTGAATGCGTTCACTCAGGTCTCCACGCGCCATGGCACCCAGTACGCGCAAAACATCCGCTATACCTTGCTCGGTGACGCCCACCAGTTTGTTGAGGCCCTGGGCCAAGCTGAGGAAGAAACCGACCTTGCCCTCCAGGCTGAGCTGGCGGCTGAAATCCCCGGCGGCGGCGGCGTCGACCAGCAGGTCGACCTCCCGCTCGATGGCGACTTCGGCGGTGCGATCGGCCCACTCCACTACGCTGCCCAAGCGCTCACCCTGGGCATTGAATACCGGGTTGGCGATAAGCGCAAAGGTTTTGCCGGCCACTTCAATCTGGGTTTTGTAGACCCCCTTGAGCGCCCCCAGCAGGTTGCGCTGGTGAGCGGGGTTGCGGTGGAAAATATCGAAATTGGCGCCCAATACCTTGTCGACGTTGAAATGTGGCAGCACGCTGCGCAGATCACTTTCCACCCGGCGTAGCATCTCACCCACAGAGTGATTCATGTAGATGATATTGCCGTCGACATCGGCAATCATGGCACTGGTGGAGACGGAGTCTAGCGCCTGCTTGATGCGGGCATTGGCGTCACTGACACGCTTTTCTTCAAGCTGCTGCGCCAGGCGCTCGGTTTTGTCGTCCCACTCCACCACCGTACCCAGGCGTTCACCGTTGGCGGCGAACAGTGGGGTTGCCACCAGGCCAAAGGTGAGGCCGCCAATCTGGATATCGGCTTTGTGGGACTGTTGCAGCCGGGCAAGCATTTCGCGCTGGTGCTGTGGGTGTTTGTGGAAAATGTCGACGCTGGCACCGACCAGGCGGTCGGCATCAAATCTGGGCAGTTCACTGCGAATCTCGGCCGCGCGACTGCGCATCATCTCGCTGGCGGCGTTGTTCATGTAGATGATGTTGAGATCTTTGTCCGCCAGCATCACCGAGGTGTCGCACACGTCCAAGGCCTGTTTGATGCGGGCGTTGGCATCGGCGATGTGTTTTTCCTGCTCTGCCTTGGCCAGGCGCTCGGTTTTGTCGTCCCATTCCACCACCGTGCCCAGGCGCTCGCCATCGTCGGCGAACAGGGGGGTAGCCACCAAGCCAAAGGTAAGCCCACCGATGTTGATATCGGTTTTGTGTACCTGCTGCAGCCGGGCCATCATCGCGCGCTGATGCTCTGGCTGCTTGTGGAATACATCGACACTGCTGCCCAGCAGCTGGTCGGCATCGAAGCGGGGCAGATCGCTGCGAATAGCGGGGGCTCGTGCCTGCATCAGGCTCAGGGCCGCATGATTCAGATAGATGATGTTAAGGTCCTTGTCTGCCAGCATCACCGAGGTGTCGCACACATCCAGGGCCTGTTTGATACGGGCGGTGGTGCGCATTTGCTCCTGCAGTGTTTGCCGGGAGGCCTGCAGGGTGCCTTGCATGTTTTTCAGGGCGGCGAACACCTGGCCGATCTCGTCGCGGCCGGCGGCTGGCATGCGGCTGCTGTAATCCTCGGCGGAAATGGCCCGAAACACTTCGATAACCCGGCGCATGTGCGCGCCCAGAATGGTGGAGACGTAGACACTGAACAGCAGCATGATCAAGGCGCAGACGGCAATCTCGATGATCTGGACATGGCGCTGCGCGATCAATTGCTGCTCACGGGCCAGCAACATGCCGGACAACATGTCGAAGCCCTCATCGTGCACGATATCAAGGGCCTGGTAGGCGGCGTCGACATGCGTGGCCAGGCCTGCGGTGGGCTTGGCTTCATATAGCTGCCGAGCAGCGCCCTGAATGAGGGTGGCGAGCGCCTGATCGGCCAGCTGAACCTTCGACTTCAACGGCACAATCTCCACAGTGGCAGAGGCTTCGGCCATGCCGATGCCACGTCGGAGTTCATTCTGCACCGCCGCCAACTGCGGCAATGCGCCCAGCACCCAGCCCGTTTCTTCCGCATTGAGCTGGTAACTGAATTTGAGCGGCGTGAGTACGGCAAGGTGACCGACATCATCCATTGCCGCGGGTACCACGTTGACCAACACATACATCAACGCATAACTGTCGGCCTGTGGATCGAGAGAAAGCCCGCTCTTATCGGCAATGGCTTTGACCAGCGCCTGGCCATGCCCGGCAAACGCCGTAGCACGGGCATATATGGCTGCCGGCTCAGCTTGGCTTGAGCTGGCTTTCAGGTTTTGCCATTCGTCCAACCAGGCCTTCACCTGAGGTGCAGTGCCAAATCGCTCCCCCAAAGAGGCATTGTCCTTGGCCACCGTTTGCATCAACTGATCAATCTCGGTTTGCAGCTGCCGCAGGCTCGCCACCGCCTCTGGGTTAGCCATGGCAGCGGCGCGCAATTGTGTGCGATAGGTCGGCAACAGATCGTTGGTGACCCGGAGAACCTCATCCAGCTGATCGAGACCTTGCCGCTCCTGCTGGACGAACGCGATCTGATCTCGCTGGTGGTCGAGCAGGTTGTTGCCGATCAACAGCATGCCCGTGAGCCCCACTGCACACAGCAGCCCCAGCTTGAGACGCATGGGCATATCTTTCAGAACATCGTACTTTTGGCAGACACGTTCCAGCATGGGGACCTCAAGTAATAGGTGCGTGAACTCCCTGTGAATGCTGGCACACGAAACACACGCACTCCGGTGAGCACCGGGTTTGTATGATATTCAATCTAGCAGCTACGCCTGATCTGGCAAAAAAAACGGCAGTAGCCGTAAATGCGGCCCGATATTGCGGCCGCTCTGCTTAGCGTGATGAGCAATTTCAACCGCCCCGCATAGGCAGGCCTGGTTAAAAACTCGCTTGCATGCGGCCAATGAAAACCCGCTCATCGTCGCGATCCTTGGGCGCGGTGGACGTACCTCCCCCTCCCCATTGAAAGTTTGTTTGATCGTAGTCCAGGGAAACCCGCAGATTGCGGTTGAGGTACCAGTTCAGGCCAAGGCCCCAGTTCTCGGCGCTTTTAACTGATTTGGTCGCCTCGGCGTAGCTATTGTTGTAGCTGGCATCCGCCTTGGCCGGCAGGGCGCCGTCGATCTCAAAGGCGGCATCGTCCATATTCCACTCGCTGTAGCGCAACACCAGTTCCCAGGCGCCCCAGCCCTTGCCATCGAGTTTGAAGTTTTGCTCGGGTACGATGCCCTTGAAGGATTGCTCCTCCCCGGTGATGGTCCAGGCGGCGGTGAGTTGCCAGGCGTCGATGTCCAGCGCGTCGTTGCGCACCGTAGCACCATTGACCCGGGTCACGTCTTGGGTCTCCATGGCGTATTCACCCAGTAGGCCCAGGTTGTGATAGAAGTAGTGGAACTGGGGAATCAACCGGCTGCGACGCCCATCGGCATAGGTGGTGCTGGTTTGATCGGTGTCGCTGCGGTAGGCGAAGAAAGTCTCTTGCCCGATGCTTTTGTAACTGGGCAACTCGGTGGCGCTGGCGGTGAGCCCCGAAGCAGCGGTGGGAGCAGCGCTGCCACCACTGGCATCCACCTCGCTGGCGGCTATGCCGAAGCCCAGGCCCTGCAGGGCGCTGGCCTTGTCGTTCACCCAGGGCTGGGCAAACACCCTGGCCTGCAGCTCCTTGTCGGTGTTGCTGTCGGTGTCACCGGTGGCGCCATCGGCGGCACCGTTGAAGATGCCCACACGATAACTCACCGTTTTCGTCCACAGATCGCCGCCCAATTGGAAACCGATATCCCGGCTTGGAATCAGCGTGCTGACGAGTGACAGCTCATTGAACTTGTTGTCTGAGGAGCTTTGCAGGCGCTCCAGGCCGAGCGGCGGGGTGAACTTGCCCGCGCGCAGCACCAGCGCCTCATCCAGCTTGGCTTCTACGTAAGCATCCAGAATGGTTGTACTGTTGTTGCCGTATTCTGGCGTGAATCTGAAGCCGTAGATGCCGTAGAGGGTGCCCTCGATGGTGGGGCGCACGCGTCGCATCAGGAAGTTGTCGTCAGCTTCGGCGGCGGCAGCATCGGCGGCGAGCTGGTTTTGATCGCTATCCCCCAGGTAGGGGTGGCGCCCCTTCACCCCGGCATCGAACAGGCGTGCATCGGCCTGCACCAGGCCTTTGATCTTGACTTCGAACTCACCATCGGCCGACTTCAGGCCAAAGCCTTTCTCGCCCGCGGTGATCACCGGCATCTTGGCCCGGGCGGCACGATTTTCTTGCTCGGCCACGGCCAGTTTTTTCTCCAGCGTCTCCACTTTTTTCACCAGCGCCTCGGGGGTTTGCGCCTTCTGCTGGGCCAGCTGCGCCTCCAGTTGCGAAACGCGCTCGCTGAGGGCCTGCAACTGGGCCAGCACCTCTGGCGTGATGCCTCCCGACGGGTTTGGTCGCGCCAGCGACAACGGGCTCACCAGCAGGCAGGTGGTGGCACAGATGGCGCTCGCCAGAAGGGAGAGCTTGGGGTGGGTGCCCGGGGCGTTGTGGAACATTGCACTTCCCTCTTGCATACCCGGACGAGGCCGGAGGACGTTAAGCCTGGGGAAAACCGTGACCCAATCAGGCTCATACAAGAGTTAAGTACAGGGAGGTGTACAGTCTTTGATCAATTTATTGTTAGCAAAGCGCTGTATATGACACTTTTGTTTCAGTGGCAGGATATGAACTGCCGGCGGGACTGCAGTTAAGGCAGCCCCGCCGGCCAGTTTCAGGCAGACTTCTTGACGTAGCAGGTCAGAATGACGATGCGCTGGCCGTTGACGCGCCCCTCGATGTGCTCGGGGTTGTCGGTGAGGGAGATACCGCGCACGGCGGTGCCGCGCTTGGCGGTGAAGTTGGCGCCTTTGACGTCCAGATCCTTGATGATGGTCACGGTGTCGCCGGCCTGCAGGATGGCACCGTGGCAGTCCCGGTGCACCGGGCTGTCGTCGCTGGCCAGGCCAGCTTCGGCCCAGGCGCGGGTATCGTCGTCCAGGTAGAGCATATCGAGCAGATCCTGGGCCCAGCCCTCACCATCCAGGCGCTTGAGCATGCGGAACGCCATCACCTGCACCGCCGGCACCTGGCTCCACATGCTGTCGTTCAGGCAGCGCCAGTGATTGACGTTGTAGCCCTCGCTCAGGGCCAGATCACTGCGGCAGGTGTCGCACAACATGATGGCGGCATCGCGCTCACCGGAGGCCGGCACTTCGTAAACGGCCAGCGGGGCTTCGGCAGCACACAACTCGCATTTGCCGGCACAGCGTTGCAACAGGGCTTTTTCAGTCGACATCCAGGTGGCCTCCGGTGAAAGCGCGCCATTATGCGCCTGATCCCCGCCGCCCTGTAGGGAAATAATGGCGTATGGCCGCGATGTGTTGAAAAGTGGCCGCGCATCCCCACATGGTAGGGGTGTTCACTGACTGCCTGCGGCCCATGACTGATTTCGAGCGCGACAACGACGATCTGCCCACACAGGACATCGAGCTTATCCATGCCGATGGCGAAGCCGAGACCACCTCGCTGATCATTCCGGACAAACACCTGCCGGCCCATCTCAGCCTGCTGCCGATTCCGAACCGGCCGATGTTCCCGGGGCAGGTACAGGCCCTAGTGCTCAAGCGCCAACCGTGGTCTGCCACCCTGGAGAAGCTCTCGGAAGAGCATACCCCCTTCCTGGGGCTGCTGTTCTGCGACGAACAGGACCCCGAGCAGCTAACCCCCCAAGCGGCGCCGCGCTTTGGCTGTGCGGTGCGCATTCTGCGCGCCCGGGTGGAGGATGAGCACCTGCAGCTGGTGGTGCAGGGGCTGAAACGTTTTCGCATTCAGCAATGGCTGAGCGAAACGACCCCCTATGCGGCGGAGGTGGACTACCCGCCCACCGCCGGCGACCGCAACAGCGATGAGGTGCGCGCCTACGCGCTGGCCATCATCAATGCCATCAAGGAGCTGCTGCCCCTCAACCCGCTCTACGGCGAGGAACTGAAGCAGTACCTGGGCCACTTCAGCCCGGAGAAACCCTCCCAGCTGACGGACTTCGCCGCCGCGCTGACCAGCGCCAAAGGGCCAGAGCTGCAGGCTGTGCTGGAGACCCTGCCGCTGCTGCCACGCATGGAAAAGGTGTTGCTGCTGCTGAAAAAAGAGCGCGAGGTGGCCGAGCTGCAGAGCCGCATCCGCGAGCAGGTGCAGGACAAGATGAGCGAGCGCCAGCGGGAGTTCTTCCTGCGCGAGCAGCTCAAGGTGATCCAGCGCGAGCTGGGCATCGTGAAAGACGATCGCCAGAGCGACGCCGAGACCTTCCGACAACGGCTGGAGGGCAAGACCCTGCCAGCGGCGGCGCAGAAACGCATCGACGACGAGCTGCACAAACTGTCGATTCTGGAGACCAGCTCGCCCGAATATGGCGTGACCCGCAACTATCTGGACTGGGCCACCCAGCTGCCCTGGGGCGTCTACAGCGAGGACCAGCTGGACGTGCCCCGCGCCCGCAAGATCCTCGACCGCCAACACGACGGCCTGGACGACGTGAAGGACCGCATCACCGAGTGGCTGGCCCTGGGCCAGTTCAAGGGCGGCATCTCCGGCTCCATCATCCTGCTGGTGGGGCCGCCCGGGGTGGGCAAGACCTCCATCGGCAAGTCGATCGCCGAGGCCTTGGGGCGCAAGTTCTATCGTTTCAGCCTGGGCGGCATGCGCGACGAGGCCGAGATCAAGGGCCACCGCCGCACCTACATCGGCGCCATGCCCGGCAAGCTGGTGCAGGCGCTGAAGGAGGTGGAAACCGCCAACCCGGTGATCATGCTGGACGAGATCGACAAGCTGGGCGCCAGCTACCAGGGCGACCCGGCCTCGGCGCTGCTGGAGGTGCTGGACCCGGAACAGAACGTGGACTTCCTGGACCACTACCTGGATCTGCGGGTGGACCTCTCCCAGGTGCTGTTCGTGTGCACCGCCAACCAGCTGGACAGCATTCCGGCGCCGCTACTGGACCGCATGGAAGTGATCCGCCTGGCCGGCTACATCACCGAGGAAAAGCTGGCCATCGCCCGCCACCATCTGTGGCCGCGCCTGTTGGAGCGCAACCGCATGCCCAAGTCCCGCCTGCAGATCGGCGAGAAGGCGCTGCGGGTGCTGATCGAGGGCTACGCCCGGGAAGCCGGGGTGCGCAACCTGGAGAAGCAGCTGGCGGCCCTGGTGCGCAAATCGGCCGTTAAGCTGTTGGCCGACCCGGCGCTGAAGCTCAAACTGGGCCCCACCGAGGTGCAGGACATGCTGGGCAAACCCCTGTTTCAGCCGGAGCAGCCCGGCCACGCGGTGGGCGTGGTCACCGGCCTGGCCTGGACCGCCATGGGCGGCGCCACCCTGCCGGTGGAGTGCTCGCGCATCCACACCCTGACCCGTGGCTTCAAGCTCACCGGCAAGCTAGGGGAGGTGATGAAGGAGTCGGCGGAGATTGCCTACAGCTACGCCATGGCGCACCTGGGCCAATACGGCGCGGACCAGAAGTTCTTCGACGAGTCGATGATCCACCTGCACGTGCCCGAGGGCGCCACCCCCAAGGATGGCCCCAGCGCCGGCATCACCATGACCACCGCCCTGCTCTCCCTGGCCCTGAACCGCCCGCTGAACCAGCCGGTGGCGATGACCGGCGAGATCACCCTGGCCGGCAAGGTGCTGGCGGTGGGGGGCATCCGCGAGAAGGTGATCGCCGCGCGCCGAGCCGGCATCCGCCAGCTGGTGATGCCCGAGGCCAATCGCAAGGATTTCGAGGAGCTGCCCGACTATCTGCAGAAGGGGCTGACGGTGCGCTTCGCCGAGCACTACAACCAGGTATTCGCATGGTTGCTGGCACCACAGGACGCAAAGCCCCCAAAGGCCAAATCGTCGAACGCCAAAGGCGTGACAAGCAAGGGGAAGCAAGCCAAGGCGCTCAAGAAGGCGCGTTCGGCCAGCAAAGCCGAGCCCGTCAGCCAACCCAAGCGCCCGGCAAAAGCCAACACAACGGGCAAGGGCGCCGGCAAAAAATAGCACCGCCCGGACCGGCGCACGCTCAGTCCGCCCCGGGGCGCAACGCGCACGCCACGCCCCGGCCGGCGGCGGCCAGAGGGGCAACTCTGCTATAGTGGCCGCCCTTGCTCCGAGCCCACGCCATGCACGCGATTTGCAATCTCTACGCCGATCTTTCCGGCTATTACGACCAGTTCTGCAGCGGCGTGGACTACCCCCAGCAGGCGGCCTTTGCCGCCCGGGCACACGCCTGCTTCGCCAGCAGTGGCGGCCGCGATTATCTGGACCTGGCCTGTGGCACCGGCCAGTTGTTGCAGCACATGGCGGGTTGGGGGTTTAGCCCCAGCGGGCTGGACTACAGCCAGCAGATGCTGGATCAGGCCGCCCTGCGCTGCCCCGGCGCGCAGCTGCTGTGCCGCGACATGGCGGCGCTGGAGGCGGAGCAGGCCTTCGATCTGGTCAGCTGTTTTCTCTATTCCCTGCACTACAGCCACCCCACCAGCGCCCTGGCCGAAACCCTGCGGCGGGTGTTCCGCGCGCTGAAGCCCGGCGGGCTGTTCCTGTTCGACACGGTGGACAAGCGCGGCATCACCGGCACCCGGGACGTGATCAGCCAGGGCGAGGATGGCGGCCGCGCGCTGAGCTTTCAGTCTGGCTGGCGTTACTGCGGTGAGGGCGAGGTGCTGGATCTGGAACTTTGCATCACTCGGCAGGACCCGGATGGCCCGCGCCAGTGGCGGGACCACCACACCATGACGGCGCTGACCCTGCCGCAGCTGCAACAGATGCTGGAGCTGACCGGCTTCGAGGTGACGCTGCTGGAACACGAGCACAGCCGCCTGAGCCCCTGGCAGGCGGGCAGCTTCAACGCCATCGTGGCGGCCTCGCGGCCGCTGGCCTGAACCAGGCGTTGACTGCGCCGGAATCGGCTACTTGAACAGCCCGTTCAGCACCATGCGCTCGTCGCTGGTGACATCCAGCTCCGGGGCGAGGATGCGCAGATAGCGGTCGAAATAGAGGAACTGTTTCAGCAGCAGGGTGAACTCCCGCGGGAAGCGCACACCGTGGCGGCGGCTGAGGCGCGACAGGCTGAGGGTGAAGTCGGCCAGCACCGAATCCAGCTCGCCGGTGCTCTGGCTGAGCTTGTGCATCAGGGCCTGGATGTCGGCGGCAAACTCCTCCACTTTCACCTGGTGGTGGGTGGCCCCCATAGTGATCAGGGCCTGGGCAATGGCGCGGAAGTCCCCCGCCGGCAGCGATTGCGCCAGGGATAACAGCGCGGCCCACACCTCCGGCGAGATGCGGCCGACGATACCGAAGTCGATGAAACCGACCCGCCCGTCGGTCAGCACCATCACATTGCCGGCGTGCAGATCGGCATGGTAGATCTGGCACTCGGAGAGGCTCATGAACCACACGTTGAGGGCGTCGACCAGGGTCTGTTCCGGGTCCAGGCTATAGCGTTTCACGCCATCGATGTCGGACAACGGCACGCCGTGGAAGCGCTCCATGGTCAGCACCCGCTGGCTGCTGGCATGGGGGTAGACCTGCGGCACCTTGACGCTGCGAATGTCGAAAGCCTGCAGAAATTGCTGGTAGCTGGCGATGTTGGCGGCTTCGCGCACGAAGTCGCACTCCTCTAGCATGCTGTTGCGGATCTCCTCCACGATGCCCTGCACAGAACCCTCGAAGCTGCGCGGGCTGAGCAGCTCCAGCATCCAGGCGGCGAACTGCATGAACTGGAAATCGGTTTCGATCAGCTCCCGCAAGCCGGGTTTCTGCACCTTGATCACCACCTCTTCGCCGCTGGCCAGCCGGGCGGCGTGTACCTGGGCGATGGAGGCCGAGCCCAGCGGGCGGTGATCCACCTCGCTGAACAGCGCGCGCCAGTTGGGCCCCAGCTCCTGCTGCAGTACGCTTTCGATGTCGGTGAACGGCAGTGGCGTGGTCTGATCCAGGCAGCGCTGGAAGGCTTCCACATACTCTGGCGGGAACAGCGAGGGCGAGCTGGCGATGAGCTGGCCGAGTTTGATGTAGGTAGCGCCCAGCTCCTCCATGGTATCGCGCAGCAGCTCTGGCGCCGGCGTGCCCTTGAGCCACCACTTGAGGCCCGCCTTCTGCATGGCCAGCGAGGTCTTGGCCATGCGCAGGGCGGGGCGGAAGGGCTTCATCAGGGTATCGAACACAGCCGGGCTCTCCTTGAGCTTTAAAGCGCCAAAGCTTAACCCGTACCCCTCCGCGTTGAAACCCGATGAGCAAACTGCCCACCTCAGGCATTGGGCAGGGTGAAGTAAAACACGCTACCGCCTCCGGGGTTGTCGCGGTAGCCGATCTGGCCGTCGTGAGCCTCGACGATCTTGGCGCAGATGTTGAGCCCCAGGCCGGTGCTGGTCTCACCGGCAGTGGGGCGATTGGCGAGTTTTGCAAAGGGCTTAAACAACTTGGGCTGATCCTGTTCGGCAATCCCCGCACCGTGATCAGCAAAGGCGATCTCGACCGATTTTGCATTGCGCCTGAGGCTCACCTCGACCTGCTGGCCCGCCGGTGAAAACTTGATGGCATTGCTCAACAGGTTTTCACACACCTGGCGGATAAAACGGGAATGCGCATGCAGCACGCATTCCCCCGAGACGTGATTGACGATCCGAATCTGCTTGGCTTCGGCTATGGGGGACTGGTGTTCGATCACACGCTGCAAGGTGGCGGGCATGTCCACGGCGGTTCGCTCCAGGCAGAGGTGCTCCTGCTCCAGTTGCGCCAGCTGCAGGATGGCCTCGAGCAATTCGTGCAGGTATTCACCACCGCGCTGGATCAGGTTGACCAGCAGGGTTTGATCCGGCTGCAAGGCGGTCTTGTTCAACAGCCGCCGGGCGGCGTTGATGATCACCCCCAGCGGGCCACGCAGATCGTGGGCAGTCATGCGCAGTATCAGCTTGCTCTGCTGATTCACTTTGCGCAGGCGGCTGAGCAGGCCGAGGGTGTCCGCGGCTTGATTCACCCGGCAGAACAATTCCTCCGGCACAAAGGGCTTGAGCAGAAAATCGTTGGCGCCATGCTTCATGAACTGGGCCGAGATGGCCTGACCAGGCTGGCCCGACAAGCCGATGATGGCCAGGTCCTCGGCGGCGCGTGTCTCCCTCACCTTGGCAACGAGTTCAATGCCGCTCATGCCCGGCATCCAGCAATCCACCAGCATGATCTGGATATCGGGATGTTGATCCAGGGCCTGGAACGCCGCCTCGGCACAGTCCACGGTGATGACGTGATAACGCTGCAGTTGCAGCAGGTGGGAAAGCAGCTCACGCGAACTGCGGGAATCATCCACCACCAGCACCTTGATGCCTGCGTTGTGGAGCAGTCGGGCGGCCATCTTACTCACATACTGCAGGTTGTGCTGGCCCTGCTTCAGGCAGTAGTCGGCCACCCCTCTGCTGTTGAGATCTTCCCGCAAACCATCATCCAACAGGGAGGTAAACACCATCACCGGAATGCCGTGCTGTTGCACCACATCGATCACCTCTCCCCGCGGCGCGTCGGGCAGGCAAAGATCGACGATGGCCAGGTAGTAATCCCCCGCCCGCTCGGCCAGGCGCTGTTGGGTCTCGGCCATGCTGGCAACGACATCGCTCTCCAGGCCCTGATCTTGGCGCAACTGCGCCTGCAATAGCACGGCAAAGGTATGCGTATCTTCAATGATCAGCACTTTGGACATGCAGCATCAACCCGGTGGTAACGGTAAAAGCCGCAAACGACGGGCTACGGTTTGAGTCTAGCAACACGGCGTCAGGCTGCCTGCAAAATGCCGCTCAGGCTACGCTCGCTTGCCACATGCGCTCCGCTCGCGGTTGGGCAAACTGGACAAAATGCGACTACATTTGTTTTCAATTCAAATAGTTCTGAAAGGATGTTGTAAATGCTTTTCAGGTTTCAGCAGGCCGCCCAGCTCTGCCTGGTGCCCCTGCTCCTGCTGGCCCTGGCGGCGGGCGCGCTGTGGGGGCTACCCCAGCTGCCGGCAGACATGCGCCAACTGTTGCCGCTGTTGCCCTATGCCAGCATTGGCCTGGGGCTGTTGTTGAGTCTGCTGTTCAACCGCAGCCAGGCCACCTGGGTGCTGCTCTCGCTGCTGGCCGCCCACTTGACCTTGCAGGCGGCGCCCAAGAACCCTCTGCCCCACCTACTCAGCGCCTGGGTGATCCTCAATTTTGCCCTGTTCGGCATGATGAAGAACCGTGGTGTTTTCTCTATTCATGGCGGGCTGCGGCTGGGCCTGCTGGCGCTGCAGGGCGGCCTGAGCTGGTACGCCCTGCAGCACCTGGGGCCGCAACTGGCGCAATTGCGCGACTGGCAGTGGCTGGCCAACCCGGCCCTCGCCCACTACTGGCAACCACCCCAGGCCCTGCTGGGGCTGGGGCTGGCCGGGCTGGCCGCGCTTGGTTTGCGCTTACTGTTTAACCCGCGCCAGATCGAGGCCGGGCTGTGGGGTGCATTGCTGGCCTTTGGCCTGGCCCTGAGCCAACCGCAAACGCCCCACTGGAGCCTGTTGTTCTTTTCCGCTGCGGCGCTGATCCTGTGCGTGGCGATCCTGTTGGACAGTTTCAACATGGCCTACCGGGATGAACTCACCGGGCTGCCCTCCCGGCGGGCGCTGAACCAGTCGCTGCTGAACCTGGGCCGCACCTACACCATCGCCATGCTGGACGTGGACCACTTCAAGAAATTCAACGACACCCATGGCCACGACGTGGGGGACCAGGTGCTGAAACTGGTGGCGCGCAAGATTGGCGAGGTGAGCGGTGGAGGCAAGGGCTTCCGCTACGGCGGCGAGGAGTTCACCGTGCTGTTCCCGGGCAAGACCCCCAGGCAGGCCAAGGCCCACCTGGAGGCACTGCGGGAATCCATCGCCGAATACGATATGGTGCTGCGCAACACGCCGCGCCCGAAGCAGGAAGAAGACAAGAGCGCACGCAAACAGCGCGGCAACCCGCCCGAGGGAGGCCGACGCACAGTGCGGGTGACCATCAGCATCGGCGTGGCCGAGCGCGGCGGCGAGCGCAAGCGGCCAGAGCAAGTCATCAAGGCCGCCGATGAAGCCCTCTACCGGGCCAAAAAAGCCGGGCGCAACTGCGTCAGCCTCTAGCAGCTGGTTGAAAGACGCCGCTGAAGGGCGCTGCTCAGCGACGCCCGGTTGCACAGCACCTTATTAAGCTCAACGCAGCCTGGCGCTTGCGCGCCTATGGCAGCACTCGCGCCCCCACCTATGCCCCGGCCGGGCGGAGGCGCCGTTTGAGCAGCTCAATCACTCCCAGCGCCCCCAGCACCACCCCCAGCACCGCCGCCCAGTCCAAGGGGTGCAGGGGTGCCAAGCGGAACAACGCCCTCAAACCGGGCACGCCAAACAACAGGGCCAGGAAGCCCGCCGCCCCGGCCGCCACCCATAGGGCCAGCGGATTGGGCGTGGCCAGGCTCTGCAGCAGGCTGCGGTGCCGGGCGCGATTGCTCATCACCAAGGCCACGTTCAGCAACAGCAGGCCGGCAAAGCACAGGCCACGGGCGCTCTCGGCATCGGCCTCGCGCAACCAGGCCAGCGCAAACAGGCCCAGGCAGGCCAGCAGGGCGATGCTGCCCTGCAACAACCCCCAAAGCGCGGTATCGCGATTCAGGATGTGCTGGGCCGGGTCGCGCGGCGGGCGCTGCATCTGGTCGGCCGAGGCCGGCTCGGCCTCCAGCACGGTGGAGCAGGACGGGTCGATCAGCATGTGCAGGCAGGCGACATGAAACGGCAGCAGGATCAG
This sequence comes from uncultured Pseudomonadales bacterium, assembly GCA_964649985.1. Lineage (GTDB taxonomy): Bacteria > Pseudomonadota > Gammaproteobacteria > Pseudomonadales > CAZYQX01 > CAZYQX01. The sequence continues at coordinate 27,487 of CAZYQX010000004.1, forward strand.
CGGCCACCCCAACAACACCGGTATCAGGGTGAGCCCGGCGATGGGCAGATGGATGGCCAGCACATAGGTGCTGGCCTTGCGGATGTTGTCGAAGATGCGCCGCCCTTGACGAATGGCTTCGACGATGGAGGCAAAGTTGTCGTCGGCCAACACCAGTGCGGCGGCCTCCCGGGCCACATCGGTGCCGCGCTGGCCCATGGCGATGCCCACATTGGCGCGCTTCAGGGCCGGGGCATCGTTCACCCCATCCCCGGTCATGGCGACGATCTCGCCATTGGCCTGCAGGGCCTGCACCAGGCGCAATTTCTGTTCGGGCATCACCCGAGCGAAGACCTGGCCCTGGCGCGCCGCCTGGCGCAGGGCGGTGTCATCCATCAAGGTCAGCTCGGCGCCGGTGTATACGCCGCCATCCAGATCAAGTCCGGCATCCCGGGCAATGGCCTGAGCGGTCTCGGGGTAGTCGCCGGTGAGCATGATCACCCGCACCCCCGCCTGGCGGCATTCGGCGATGGCGGCGGGCACGTCGGCGCGCACCGGATCGCGGAAGCCCAGCAGGCCCACCAGGCGGAACTCAAAATCGTGCTGGCCCTCCGGCAGTGCCGGAGCGTCGTGCTCTGCCACCGCCACCGCCAGCACGCGCAGCCCATCCCGGGCGAAGGCATGCACCTGGCCCATGACACGCGCGACCAGCTCAGCCTCGGCATGGCAAAGATCGAGGATCGCCTCTGGAGCCCCTTTGGCGGCCACCAAATAGACCCGCCGCCCGGGGGGGCGATAGGCGTGCGTGGTGGCGAGCAATAGCGGTGACAGGGGGTACTCCCGGGAGCTGCTCCACTCGGCGTGCAGGTGCTCGGAGCCAGCCAGCAGCCGGTCGCCCAGGCTTTTGATGCCGATTTCCATCGGGTCAAAGGGCTCGCTCTGCCCGGCCAGAATGGCGTATTCCAGCAGCGGGTGAAACAGCTCGGGCAAGCTCTCGCTGCGGTGTGGGTCCAGCGCCAGCGTCGCGCCTTCGGCCCACAGCCGCTGCACCTGCATGCGGTTTTCGGTGAGGGTGCCGGTTTTATCCACACACAGGGCCGATACCGCCCCCAGCGTCTCCAGCGCCGGCATGTGGCGGGTCAACACCCGGCGGCGCGACATGCGCCACGCCCCCAACGCCAGAAACACGGTGAGAATCACCGGGAACTCCTCGGGCAGCAGCGCCATGGCCAGGGTCAGCCCGTTCAACACACCGCCCAGCCAGTCGCCGCGCAGTTGGCCATGCAATAGCGCCACCAGCACACACAGCGCCAAACCCACCAAGGAGGCCCGCCGCACCAGCCAGCTCACCTCCCGCTGCAGCAATGAGGGTTCGGGGCGCAGGCGGGCCAGGGAGCGACCGATCTGGCCAAAGCGGGTGGCGTCGCCGGTGGACTGCACTTCCACCACGGCGCGACCGCGCACCGCCAGGGTGCCGGCGTACACCAGGGCATCCCCCGAGGCAGATTTGCCCACCGGCAGCGACTCGCCAGTGAGCAGGGATTCGTCCACCAGCAGATCGCGGGTCTCCAGCACGCGGCCATCGGCGGCGATGCGATCGCCCTCTGCCACCATCAACAGATCGCCAGGCACCACCTCACGCCCCGGAATGCGAAGGGTCTCGCCATCGCGCAGCACCAGGGCCCGAGGGCTGGAGAGATTGCGCAAGGCCTCCACCGCGCGTTCGGTGCGAAAGGCCTGCGCCACCGTCACCACGATCACCACCAGGATGAAAGCCGCCAGCACCATGGCTTCCTGCACATCCCCCATCAGCCCATACAGCCCAGCGCAGACTAACAGCAGGATGAACATAGGCTCCAGCAGAACACGGCCAATCAACCGCCACAGTGAGGCACCCGCTTCCGCCTGGAGTGCATTGGGCCCCCACTGCACCAGCCGCCGACCGGCTTCGGCAGTGCTCAACCCCGAGAGTACAGGGCGTGACTTAGAGGTCGGACTTCGCACCATAGCGGTAACCAACGTTGCAGAACGGCTAGACAGCAGGCTATCACGCACCGCTGGCGGTCAGAATGGGCTAGATCAAGCCATCAGGATGCACTTGGATTTTTTTTACCAGCGCGAAATTTTTTGAACTTATTTCGCCTCCAGCGTTCTGACCTTTTAAGTACAGGATGTACCACACAATGTTCCCCAACATTGCGTTTGTTCTCCCAAATTGAAGATTGTGTGAGCAATCTCGGGCCCGAATCACATCGGGCTTTTTTTTGCCCCACGCGAGGCAATGCACAAAAACCAAAAAACCACCCGCAGGTGGTTTTTTGTCGTTTCGCTAGCAATCTCTCGTTCAGTCGCCATGCACCACGGTGCAAGACGTGGCATAGACGCCAAGCACGCTGTTGGTCTTGTAATCGACATGCGAAACACTGCTGAGCCCACCTTTCTTGGCGGCCGCCTGGGTGCTGGCATCGCCGAAGGCAAACAGACCCAATACGTTGGTGGCGCAGGCCGTGCCCGAGAGGCTGCCCAGCTTGTTGGAGGTGACCGACTCAGAGCCACTAACAGCAGTCACCACCATGCCGGGGGATACAGGGGAGCGCCCGGTGGCACATGCAGTCATCACGAGGGACAATGCGGCAATACTTAAGAGTTTTAGCTTCATGAGGTTCCATTCCTTGGTGTAGAGTCCAGGTGAAATGCTGGACACATGCTCACCGCCGCACCCTCGGTGCAAGACGGCGCACGCAGTCTAAGTCACGCCAAATGAAGCACGAAACTTATTTGCGTGATCAGCGTCACAGATTCAATCAGCGCCCAGATACCGTAAATGGAGGACTATTTTTATGGACGCCGCCCCTGGCGAGGTTCCGCACTGGTCTCAGCCTGCAACGGCCTGCCTGAAGGCGCTGGAGGTTGACGCCAACTCGGGCTTGCAAGCAGATGAACTCGCCAGGCGCCAGGCGCTTTACGGCGCCAACGCACTGCCGAGCCCACCTCGCCGCCCCGCCTGGCTGCGCTTCGCGCTGCAGTTTCACAACGTGCTGATCTATGTGTTGCTGGCCTCGGGCAGCGTCACCGCCCTGCTCGGCCACTGGGTGGATACCGGCGTGATCTTCGGTGTGGTGCTGATCAATGCCGTAATTGGTTTCATCCAGGAAGGCAAGGCCGAGCGCGCCCTGGAGGCGGTGCGCGACATGCTCTCCCCCACCGCCGTGGTGCTGCGCGCGGGCCAGCGGCTAGAGTTGCCGGCAGAGCACTTGGTGCCGGGCGACATCGTACTTCTGGCCAGCGGCGACCGGGTACCGGCAGATCTGCGCCTCATCGAGGAGCGCAACCTGCGCATCGATGAGGCGATCCTGACCGGCGAGTCGCTGCCGGTGGAAAAAGACATCGCGCCACTCCCCGCCAACACCCCGCTGCCAGACCGCGCCTGCATGGCTTATTCCGGCACGTTGGTGCTCTTCGGGCAGGGGCGCGGTGTGGTAGTGGCCACCGGTGGCAACACCGAACTCGGCCGCATCGGCCACATGCTGGAGCAAGTTCAGAGCATTGCCACACCGCTGATGCGCAAGCTGGAGCGTTTCGGCCAGATGCTCACGGTGGGCATCCTGCTGCTGGCCGGGCTGATGTTCGCGGTGGGGGTGTGGCTGCGGCACTACCCCGCCGAAGAGATGTTCACCGCGGCGGTGGGCCTGGCGGTAGCCGCCATTCCAGAAGGCCTGCCGGCGGTGCTGACCATCACCATGGCGATCGGGGTGCAGCGCATGGCGCAGCGCAATGCCATCATCCGCCGCCTGCCTGCGGTGGAAGCACTGGGCGCGGTGACGGTGATCTGCAGCGACAAGACCGGCACCCTCACCCGCAATGAGATGACCGCCCGCTATCTGGCGACGGCCGATGCACTTATCGACATCACCGGCGCCGGCTACAGCCCCCAGGGAGGCTTCATGTTGGCAGGCCAGCCGCTGCCGGAGGCCCTTCAGGCCAGTATCCACGACATCGCCCGCGCCTGCCTGCTGTGCAACGATGCCGAGCTGCGCGCTGAAGCGGGGTCGTGGCGCGTCGAGGGGGACCCCACCGAAGGCGCCCTGCTGACCCTGGCGCTCAAGGCCGGCCTGGCGCGTGACTTCGAGCAGCGAGCACTGCCCCGGATCGACACCATCCCCTTCGAATCTGAACACCGCTTCATGGCCACCCTGCACCACGATCACGCGGGCCACGCCCTGGTATTCCTCAAGGGCGCCCCCGAGCGCGTGATGGAGATGTGCAACCGCGAGCGGCGCGGCGGCAGCGATCACCCGCTCACGCCCGGCCACTGGCAGCAGGCCATCGCACAACTGGCCCAGGCCGGTGCGCGGGTGCTGGCCATTGCCTGCAAGCCCGTTGACCGGCACCAACGGGAGCTGGATTTCGAGCATGTGGAGGGCGGCCTCACTCTGTTGGCCCTGGTGGGCCTGATCGACCCGCCCCGGGAGGAAGCCATGCGGGCGGTCGCGGCCTGCCACAGCGCGGGCATCCGGGTGAAGATGATCACCGGCGATCACGCCATCACCGCCAGCGCCATCGGCCAGCAGCTGAATATCGGCCGCGGGCTGCCGGCCCTGCAGGGCAGCGATATCGAGCAGCTGGACGATCAGGCACTGCGCCAGGCCGTGCAGCAACACGATGTGTTTGCCCGGGCCAGCCCGGAGCACAAGCTGCGGCTGGTGCAGGCCCTGCAGGCGGAGGGTGAGATCGTCGCCATGACCGGCGACGGCGTCAACGATGCCCCCGCTCTCAAACGCGCGGATGTGGGCGTGGCCATGGGCCAGAAAGGCTCTGCGGTGACCCGGGAGGCCGGGGAGATGGTGCTGGCGGACGACAACTTCGCCTCCATCGCCGCAGCGGTGGAGGAAGGCCGCACCGTGTTCCAGAACATACGCAAATCCATGGTGTTCATGATGCCCACCAATGGCGGTGAGGCCGGCATGCTGCTGGTGGCGGTGCTGCTGGGCATGACCCTGCCCATCACCGCCGCGCAGATCCTGTGGGTCAACATGGTTACCACCATCACCCTGGCACTGGCCATCGCCTTTGAGCGGCCAGAGCACACCACCATGCAGCAACCGCCGCGCTCGCCGCGCGAACCGCTGTTCAATGGTTTCATGCTGTGGCAGGTCTGCTTTGTCTCGCTGCTGATCGTCACCAGCGGGTTGGGGCTGTTCCTGTGGGAACTGTCACTCGGCACGCCGCTGGAAACCGCCCGCACGGTGGCGGTAAACGCGCTGGTGATGGCCGAGCTGGTATATCTGTTCAACTGCCGCTATCTGCTGGCGCCGGTATTGAACTGGCAGGGCCTGACCGGCAACCGCTACGCGTTGATGGCGGTCGCGGGGCTGCTGTTGCTGCAACTGCTGTTCACTTACCTGCCGGCCATGCAGGCGCTGTTCGACACCCGTGGGCTGGCCGCTCGGCAGTGGGCGCTGGTGGCCATGGTGGGCGTTGCCGTGTTCACGCTGGTGGAGCTGCAGAAGGCCGTGGCCAGGCGCTGGCTGGGCCAAGCCTGATCACAACAGGGGTGCAAGATCACGCCACATCTGTTGCGCCAGCAGCTCGCAGCCCTCGGCGGTGGGGTGCAGCTGGTCGGGCAAAAACAGTTCCGGGCGCTCGATGATGGGCGCCAGCAGGAAAGGCGTGAGGCCGGTCTTGTAGCGCTCCGCCAAACGGGGGAAGAGTGCGGCAAAGCCATCGGTGTAATCTGGGCCGTAATTGGGTGGCAGGCGCATGCCGACCAGGTGCACCCGGGCACCGCTGCGCTGAGCGGCCTCGATCATGAAGGCGAGGTTGGCTTCGGCCTCTGCCAACGGCAGGCCGCGCAGGCCGTCGTTGGCCCCCAGCTCCAGCACCAGCAGGCGCGGCTGGTGGCTGGCCAGCGCAGCCAGCAGGCGGGTGCGGCCGCCGGCGGTGGTCTCGCCGGACACACTGGCGTTCACCACCCGCCAGTCGCGCCCCTCGGCGCGCAGCTTTTTTTCCAGCCGGGCCGGCCAGGCGTCGGTAGCCGCGATACCATAACCGGCCGACAGGCTGTCGCCGAACACCAGTACCACGGCGGGATCGCCGGCCCTGGCCCAGCAGGCAGCCAACAGCATATTCAGGCATGTAGCGATGACGACAGACCAGCGCACAAATTCCTCCCCTGCCATATTGGCGGCCAGACAACTCTGCAAGCATGTCTGGACTGGCGACGAAAGGCTAGACCTGCTGTCGGATATTTCCTTCAGCCTGCCGGCCGGCGCCAGCCTGGCCATACTCGGTGCCTCGGGCTCCGGCAAATCCACCCTGTTGTCCTTGCTGGCCGGGTTGGATACACCCAGCAGCGGCGAGGTCTGGCTGGCCGGCCAGGCCCTGAGCCCGCTGGATGAAGACGGCCGCGCCCGGCTGCGCGGCCAGTGCACCGGCTTCGTGTTCCAGTCCTTCCAGCTGTTGCCTGAACTCAGCGCACTGGAGAATGTGATGCTGCCCCTGGAACTGCTTGAGCGCCGGGGCGAGCCCCACGCCCAGGTGGCCAGGCGCTGGCTGGAGCGGGTGGGGCTGGGACACCGCCTGCACCACACCCCGCGCACCCTCTCCGGCGGCGAGCAGCAGCGGGTGGCGCTGGCCCGGGCCTTTGCCAGTGCACCGAAGATTCTTTTTGCCGACGAGCCCACCGGCAGCCTGGACGCCCACACCGGCGACACCATTGCCGACCTGCTGTTCGCGCTGAACCACGAGACCGGCGCCACCCTGGTATTGGTCACCCACGACGAAGCCCTCGCCGCTCGCTGCGGCGCCCAGCTGCGGCTGGCGGCAGGCCAGGTGGCCGCGCTGACGGGGCTAACGGCATGATCGGGCTCGGCTGGCGACGCTTCCGCCGCGGCCTGCGCGCCGGCGACTACCGCACCCTGCTGGCGGCGCTGGTGCTCACCGTGGCCGCCCTCAGCGCGGTGGGCACCTTCAGTGAGCGCATGGGCCGCTTGATGAACACCGAGGCCAACAACCTGTTGGCGGCCGATGCCGCCCTCAGCGCCGATCATGCCCTGCCGGCGCACTACCGCCAGCAGGCCGAGGCCATGGGCTTGCAACAGGTGGAGCTGGCACTGTTCCCCAGCATGGTGTCCGCCAACGGCCGCACCCAGGTGACCAGCATCAAGGCCGTGCGCGGCCCCCATCCGCTGCGCGGAGAACTGCTGCTGGAGCGCGGCAGCCAAGTCACCCCGGTACAGGGGCCGCCCCCGGCCGGCAGCGTGTGGGTGGATGCCAGGCTCGCCACCCTGCTGGCGGTAGCGCCCGGCGACAGCCTGCGGGTGGGGCGCAGCCAGTTGCGCATCGACGCCCTGCTGAGCCGGGAGCCCGATGCGGCGGTGGATTTCTCCAGCCTGCAACCGCGCCTGTTGATGAACCAGCACGACCTGCCCGCCACCGGCCTGATCGGCTTCGGCAGCCGGGTCAAATACCGGCTGCTGAGCGCTGGTCCAGCCGAGGCGGTACAGGCCTGGAAGCACCGCCTGGCGCCACAGCTGCAGCGCGGAGAAAAACTGGAGGACGTGCGCGAGGCGCGGCCCGAAGTGAAAAACGCCCTGGAGCGGGCCGAGACCTTCCTGCGGCTGGTGACCCTGCTGGCCGCCACCCTCTCCGCCGCCGCCATCCTGCTGGCGGCCCGCCGCCACGCCGCCCGCCAGGCCGACGCCATCGCACTCTACGTCACCCTGGGCGCCAGCCGCCGCCGGGTGCAGGCACTGTTGCTGGCCGAGCTGGGGCTGTTGTTGCTGATCGGCGTGCTGGCCGGTGGCGCCTTGGGCTGGCTGGCCCAGCAGGGCCTGGCCTGGGCGGTGCAGCCCCAGTTGCCGGCCCCGCTGCCCCCCGGCAGTGCCTACCCCTGGCTGGCGGCCTCAGGCCTGGGCTGCCTGTTGATGGCGGGCGTGGCCCTGCCGGTGCTGCTGCAACTTGCGCGCACCCCGCCGCTGCGGGTGCTGCGCCGGGAGCTGCAGGCCAGTGCCCCGCTGTGGCTGAGCTGGCTGCTCACCGGCGGCGCCTTTGCCGCGCTGTTTCTGGCCGTGGCCGGCAGCCCCGCGCTGGCCGGTAGCGTGGCCGCCGGCATGGCCGCCACCCTGGCCCTGGCCGGTCTGCTGGGGGGGCTTGGCCTGTGGTGGCTGCGCGCGCTGAGCCGGGGCTTCGCCGCCCGTATCGCGCTGCGCCAACTGCTGCGCCGGCGCTGGCTGGCCCTGGCCCAGCTGTCGGCCCTGGCCACCGGTCTGATGGGGCTGTGGTTGCTCACCTCGGTGCAGGCCCAGCTGCTGGGCATCTGGCAGCAGCAGATTCCCGTCGATGCCCCCAACCAGTTTGCCATCAACATCCAGCCGGAGCAGGCCGAGCCCTTCCGCCAGGCCCTGGCGGCCCTGGGCATCCAGGCCACGCTGTACCCCATGATCAAGGCCCGCTGGGTGGCCCACAACGGCGCCCCGGTGGATCTCAATCGCTTCCAGGAGGAGCGCGCCCGGCGCCTGGCGGAGCGCGAATTCAACCTCTCCACCGGCCAGGGCGAGCGCGCCGACAACCGCCTGATCGCCGGCCAGCCACTGGGGGCACAGCCCGGCTTGTCGGTGGAAAGTGGGCTGGCCCAAAGCCTGGGTATCAAACTGGGCGACAGCCTCAGCTTCGACATCGCCGGCAGCCGCGTCAGCGCCCCGGTGATCAACCTGCGCAAGGTGGACTGGGAATCCTTCCGGGTGAACTTCTTTGTCACCGGCAGCGAAGCACTGTTCGCCCAGATGCCGGCCAGCATGATCACCAGCTTCAGGCTGGCACCGGAACAGCGCAGCGCCCTGCCCGGTCTGGTGGCCCAGTTCCCCAATGTGACGCTGGTCGACGTGGAAGCCTCCCTGGCCCAGGTGCGGCAGGTGATCGCGCTGGTCAGCAGCGCCCTGCAACTGGTGTTCGGCTTCTGCCTGGCGGCAGGCCTGGTGGTGATGCTGGCGGCCCTGGAGACCACCGCCCCAGAGCGCCGGCGTGAAACCACCCTGCTGCGCGCCTTGGGCGCCGACAGTCGCCGCATCGCCGCCATCCACTGGTGGGAGGGCGCGTCCATCGGCGGCATCGCCGGGCTGGTGGCGGGGCTGGGAGCATCCCTGGCCGGCTGGCTGGTCGGCCGGCAGGCCCTGCAACTGGAGCTGGCCCCCGATCTGGGCCTGCCACTGTACAGCCTGATCACCGGTATTGCCCTGGCCCTGGCCACCACCCTGTGGGAGCGCCGCCGGCTGCGCCAGGTGAGCGCCATGGCGCTGTTGCGGGACCCGGGCTAGCGACGGCCAAAAAAACAAAACGTGTTAGATGCGCTAAAACCGGGTTTAGCCTCCCCAAACAGCCCCTAAACCTGGTTTTGCGCACTGTTTGGGCCGTTTGGAGCAGTTTCCACCGACGGCGGCAACACCTGCTGCAACTGCCCGATCACCCAGCCCGGATCATCCAGCGCCAGGTCGTGCCCCGCCGTGGGATGGACCCGCAAGGCCCAGCCATAGCGCGCCGCCATCCGCCGGGAACAGATCGGATTGACCAGGCGATCCCCCGCCCCCGACAACAACAGCACCTCCCCCGCCACCGCAGCAGGCGCCCGGTAGCGCGCCGCCGCCCACAGCTGGCGCAGGGCATTGCCCAGAAACAGCGGTGACGCGCGCGCGTGCTCGGCCCAGCGCAGCGCCAATTGCCGCCGCCGGGCAGGCCCGAGCTGGTTGCAGCTGGCGTGCACGATGAAGCGCTCGCGCCACTGTAGCGCCGCCGGCAGCAGCAACAGGCCCAACAGCAGCGCATAATTGGCTGGCCGCAGGCGCTGCCAGGGCCGGCACAGCCCCCCCAGGCTGCTATTGATCAGGCAGGCCCGCTCCACCTCCTGCGGATAGCGGCACAACCACTCCAGCGCCACCATCCCCCCCAGCGAGATGGCCAGCAGGCGATACGGCGGCGGGATGCCCCGCTCCCGCAGCCCGGCGCGCAGCACCTCGACCGCCTCGCCCACCGAGGCCGGGCTGTGCTCCCGCCAACGCGACCCATTGCCCGGCAGATCCAGGCACACCACCTCGGCGCCTGCAAATGCAGCCTCCAGCGCCAGTGGAAAATCCCCCCAGTGATAGCTGTCGCGAATCAGCCCGCGCAACAGTATCCACGGTGTGCTCATGATGCCCTCCCGGGGTACCAGTGGGCCAAGGCGGCGCGCATCATCTGCTGCCGGGCCTCGCCGGTCGGCATGCACTCCCGCCAGGAAGTGGCCACCTCCAACAGAAAGTCGATCAGGTGCAGATGCCGCCGCAACACCCGCTCCTGGCGGTGAGGCAGCATGGGGTTGAACATGCCGAGCGGGTTGAGCAGCTGGCGGGGGTTCTTCTTCACCCATAGCCAGGAGCCCATCTCCAGGGTCAGCGGCAACAGTGTAGAGGCCGTCTCTAGCCGCGCCTGATCGTAGAGGTAATCCCACAGATCGCCGTGGGTGGTGTAGCTGTGCGCCTGGGGCTCCATGGCGTAGTAGCGGTGATTGGGGTAGGTGCGCTGAAAGATTTCCCGCAGGCGCCAGGTCTCCGCCAGATGAGGAAACGGCGCCCGGCTGCGGGCGTAGGGAAACCACACCCGATCCCGCATGCCAAAGCCTGAATGGCAGTCCAGCGCGATGCTGAAGGGCCCATTCAGCAAGCGCTCGCGCACCACCCGGCACAGCACCTGGGCCTCGGGCTCCATGGGCGCATGGCGTGGCCCGCGATACCAAGGCAAGCGCGGGCTCAGGCGGTGGCCACCCAGCAGCCAGGGCACCTCCGCCTCGGCCTCCAGCGGCGCGTTGCGCATCAGATCCACCCCACTGGGGGTGCAGCGGGTACCCCTCAGCATGCCACCGGGGTTCACCAACGGCATCGCCACCAGCCGCACATGCGCCAGCTGCAAGCGCGCCGCCGCGCTCCAGTGCAGGCGCTCGATCAATTTGCTCAGGTAGGCCAACACCACCTGGGTACCGATGCGCTCGGCGCCATGCACACCACCAAACAGCCCCAGCGCCGGCAGGTCATCGTCGCGCGGGCCCAGTTCCAGGCAGTAAATCGGCAGCGCTCGGCCATCCACATCGACACTCGCCAGCCGCTCCGCGCGCAAAAAACGCCCGCCGCGCTGAATCAAGGCCTCCAATTGCTGCAATTCGGGCAGGGAATCCCTCACCACGCCTCCACTGATACAAGGTATTGCGCGATGCTCGGCCCAGAACATGACAGGCGCATGACAACACATCATGACAAAACCGGCCAACGTGACGATTTCTACAGGCTCACCCACCCAAACGAAGGATTGGTTAAACTGCTCAACCCCACTAATTCCAGAGGATTGCCCGATGACCACCCCCGCCGAAATGCTGGCCATTTTGGACAAGCAACGCAACGCCTTCCTCAACGAGGGTGTGGTCAGCGCAGAGATCCGCATCGACCGCATCGACCGCACCATCGCCCTGCTGATGGACAACCAGGACGCACTGGCCGAGGCCATGTCGGCCGACTTCGGCAACCGTTCCAAGCACCAGTCCCGCATGGCCGATTTCTACGGCACCCTGGAAGCCCTCAAGCACGCCAAAAAGCACCTGCGCAGCTGGATGAAGGACGAGCGCCGCAGCGCCCCCTTCCCCCTCGGTCTGCTGGGCGCCAAGGCCCGCATCGAATACCAGCCCAAGGGCGTGGTGGGCAACATCACCACCTGGAACTTCCCGGTATTTGTCGCCCTGGGGCCCCTGGCAGGCATCTTCGCCGCCGGCAACCGGGCCATGGTGAAGCTCTCGGAAGTCACCCCCCACAGCTCCGAATTGCTCAAGCAACTGTTTGCCCGCTACTTCGATGAAAGCGAGTGCGTCGGCATCACCGGCGGCGCCGACGTGGGCGCGGCTTTCGCCGAGCTGCCGCTGGACCACATCCTGTTCACCGGCGCCAGCAGCATTGGCAAGCACATCATGCGCGCCGCCGCCCAGAACCTCACCCCGGTCACCCTGGAGCTGGGCGGCAAGTCCCCGGTCATCATCGGCCGCAGCTACGACCTGCAAGAGGCCGCCCAGCGCATCGCCCAGGGCAAATCCCTCAACCTGGGCCAGGTGTGCATCTCGCCCGACTACGTGTTCGTGCCACAGGAACAGCTGGATGCCTTCGTCGGCCACTTCGAGGCCATCTTCAAGGCCATGTTCCCCACCATCCTCAACAACCCCGACTACACCTCGGTGGTGAACGCGCGACACCACGCGCGCCTGCAGAGCTATATCGCCGACGCCCGGGAAAAAGGCGGCACCGTGCGGGTGATCAACCCCGCCAATGAGAACTTCAGCCAGCAGCAGGGTGTGCAGCGCATGCCGCTGCACCTGGTCATCAACCCCACCGAAGACATGCTGGTGATGCAGGAGGAGCTGTTCGGCCCCATCCTCTGCCTCAAGAGCTACCAGCACGTGGACGAGACCATCGCCTACATCAACGCCCACCCCCGCCCACTGGCGCTGTACTACTTCGGCCAGGACAAGGACGAGCAGCGCAAGGTGCTGAGCAAGACCATCTCCGGCGGCGTGACCCTCAACGACGTGATGCAGCACGTCGGCTGTGAAGACCTGCCCTTCGGCGGCGTGGGCAACAGCGGTATGGGCGTGTACCACGGCTTCGACGGCTTCAAGACCTTTAGCCACCCCAAGCCCATCTATCAGCAGACCAAGTTCAACATGATGAAGCTGGGCGGCATGATCCCGCCCTACGGCAAGAAGATGGAAGACAACCTGGCCCGCATGCTGAAGCGCTGACACGCCCAGGCAACGTGGATGATGGCATGGCGATAGCGGAATACAGTACTCTCCGATATCGCCACCGCCACTCATCGATGATGCCGATATGCGCTACACCCTCCGCCAGATCGAAGTATTCCTCGCCATCGCCCGCTGGGAAAACGTCAGCCGCGCGGCGGAGCAACTCGCCATGTCGCAATCCGCCGCCAGTGGCGCACTGTCGGAGCTGGAGCGCCAATTCGATGTGCGGCTGTTTGACCGCGTGGGCAAGCGACTGCAACTGAACGAGTTCGGCCGCGCCCTGCGCCCCCGGGCCGAGGCCCTGCTGGAACAGGCACACGCCATGGAGCAGGCCCTGCGCCAGCAACACGCCCTGGGCGCGCTGCAGCTGGGCGCCACGCTGTCCATCGGCAATTATCTGGCGGTGGGCATGGTGGCCCGGTTCATGCGCGAGAACCCCGGTGCCCGGGTCGCCCTGCAGGTGGCCAATACCGCCGAAATCGCCCGGCGAGTAGCCAATTTTGAGCTGGATCTGGGGCTGATTGAAGGCGAACTGCAACACCCCGAGCTGTTGGTAAGCCCCTGGATGGAAGACGAGCTGGTGGTGTTCTGCGCACCCGGCAACCCGCTGGCCCAAGCCCCCACCCTCAGCGATGACGAATTGCTCGCGGCGCGCTGGATCGTGCGTGAATCAGGCTCCGGCACCCGCCAAGCCTTCGACCGGGCCATGCACGGCCTGATTCCACAACTGGACATCGCCCTGGAGCTGCAGCACACCGAAGCCATTAAGCGCGCCGTCGAAGCCGATCTTGGGCTGGGCTGCCTGTCGCGCATCACCCTCTGCGACGCCTTTGCCCGCGGCAGCCTGATGCCACTCAGCGTGCCGAATCGCGACCTGCGCCGGCAGTTTTATCTGGTGCGCCACCGCGACAAATTCCTCTCTGAGGGCATCAGGCGCTGGCTCGCGCTGTGTGCCCAGGTGGCGGAAGCCCCCGACAGCGCCGCATGAATGCCCCAGGCGAACAGGGTGGGATTGATGCCCGATGCACGATTTGCACTCGCCCTGCCCCACCAGCATCACCAGGCTAAAACAGCAACAGCGATGCCCAGGCAATCGCCCCCCCCAGGGCCGCCCCCGCCAATACATCGGTGGGGTAGTGCAGCCCCAAAACCGGCCGGGATATGGCCACCAACAGCGTAAACGGCACACACAGCACAAGCGTCTGCGGATAGTACCAAGCCAGCATCACGCTGAAGGCCACTGCATGCAAGGTGTGGCCGGAGGGGAAACTGAAATGATCCAGCGGGGCAGCCCCCAGCTTGATCACTTGGTGAATCTGATAGGGGCGCGGCCGCAGCGTGGCCACTTTCAGCGCCTTGTAGCTGCAGGTGCACACCAGCCCGGTGAGGGCCATGTGCAGCACCGGCCAGATGGCCTGGCGTCCATCCATCAGCAGCAGTGCCATCCAGAACACATACCAGAACACGCCATCGCCCAAACGGCTCACCAAGCGAAACACCACACACACGTTTTCCCGCTGCGAGGCGCGGTTCATGCGTTCGCACCAGGCCAGATCCCAGGCGCAGATTTTGTTCATTGCCAGCGTGCTGAGGGTCATGACACAGCTCCCTGTAAGGTGGGTTTGTGACTGATACGGATAAACTCGCGCTCCATGGCCACGCCGATGGCTTGCCAGCTCATGCCGGCGCAACGCGCCCGAGCGCGCGCGCCCATCTCGCGCAGTGCGCACAGCGCTGGCAATTGCCCGGCCTGGCGCAAAAATGCCGCGCGGTCTTGATAAGGGCACAGAAAACCATTCACGCCACTATCGATCAGCTGCGCCGGCGCGGCGTAATCGAAGGCCAGCACCGGGAGCCCGCTGGCCATGGCCTCCACCACCACATTGCCCCAGGTTTCACTGAGGCTGGGGAACAGAAACAGATCGGCGGAGGCATAGTGGGCGGCCAGATCCTCGCCCTGCCGCAAACCGGCAAACACCGCCTCCGGATGCGCCCGCTGCAGCGCCGCCCGGGCCGGTCCATCCCCCACCAGCACCAGCTGGGCCCTGGGCCAGCGCTGTTGCACCGCGGCAAAGGCATCAAACAGCAGATCCAGATTTTTTTCCGCCGCCAGCCGCCCCACATTCAACACCAGCGGCTGATCGTCCTCTACCCCCCACTCGGCGCGCCGCCGAGCGCAGCGCCGTGCGGGGTCAAACAAGCCTGCATCCACCCCGCGATCCAGCTGAATCACGTTGCGGTAGCCCGCTGCGAGCAGGCGCTGGCGAGTGGCAACCCCCGGGGCAAAGGTGCAGTGGGCGCGATTGTGGAAATGGCGCAGATACGCCGCGATCACACCCTGCAATGCACTGAGGCCGTAGTGGCGGGTGTACTGATCGAAGCAGGTGTGAAAGCCGCTGCTGACGGGAATATTCAGCGCTCTGGCGGAGTGAAGCGCCGCATAACCCAGCGGCCCCTCGGTGACGATGTGCACCACATCCGGGCGAAACGCCCGCCACGCCCGGGACAGGCGCCCCACCACCGGCAAGCCAAAACGCAACGCGGGGTATCCCGGCACGCACATGCCCGGCAGCCGCAATTCATCGCCCTCTGGCGGCGGCAAATCCCCCCGCCTGGGTCGCACCAGCAACACGCGGTGGCCCTGTTCGCGCAGGTAGCTCACCAGTCGCCCCATGGTCATGGCGACGCCATTGATCTCGGGTGGGTAGGTTTCGGTGACGATGGCGATATTGAGCACTGGCGTCGGTTTCCACGGGCAGGTTCACGCCTATGAAAACCGCTGAAGGTGACACCGGCATGACGCGCCGGTGTCGTTTTCATGACAACGCGTTCAGGCCCGCTCGGCCTCGAAGCTCAATATCTCGGCCAGGCGGGACGCCCCCTGCGCCAGCATCAACAAGCGGTCGAAGCCCAGCGCTACACCGGCACATTCCGGCATGCCGTGGCTCAAGGCCGCCAACAGCCGCTCATCCACCACCACCTCCGGCAGGCCGAGCGCGCGGCGCTGCTGGTTGTCGGCGGCAAAGCGGCGCGCCTGCTCGGCGCCATCCACCAACTCGTGATAGCCGTTGGCGATCTCGATGCCATCGATGTACAGCTCGAAACGGCGCGCCACCGGCACGCCCCAAGCGTCCTGTTCGATGCGGGCCAGGGCGGCCTGGGAGGCGGGATAGTCGCGCAGGAAGGTAAAGCAGCCGCGACCAAACTGCGATTGCAGGCAGTGGCTGATCAACAGATCCAACCAGGTATCCCGCTCGTCGCTGTCGAAGCCCACGCAGACATGCGCCTGCGCCACCGCGCGCAGCTCCTGCAGGCTGGCGCTGTGGGGGTCTATGCCCAGCTGGCGCTGAAAGGCCTCCCGGTAACTGAGCTGTTCCACAGGCCGCGCGCCGAGCGCCAGGCTCGCCAGTGCCACCACCTCGTCCATCAGCTGTTGGTCGTCCCAGCCCGGCCGGTACCACTCCAGCATGCTGAACTCGGGGTTGTGATGGCGCCCCTGCTCCCCATGCCTGAAGGCCTTGCACAGTTGGTAGATGGGCCCAGATCCCGCCGCCAGCAGGCGCTTCATGGCAAATTCAGGCGAGGTTTGCAGATACCAGTCCGCGCCTTCGGCCAGCGGGTTGCGCACCAACACGCTCGCCAGCAGCACATCGGTCGCGCCCGCCCGGCACAACAGCGGCGTCTCCACCTCCATCACGCCGCGCTCGGCGAAGAAGGCCCGCACCCGGGCCAGCAGGGCCGCGCGGGCACGCAGGTTGTCCAGGCTGGCACTGGGCTGCCAGGCGGGGGCATCGTGCATCATGGAAGTCCTCTCAAGCCTTGCCGGGGGGCGCAGCCAGCATCATCTGCAAAATATGAACAGCCACAAAACAAAACGGGCCCGCACTGCGGGCCCGTCGGCATCCCAGTTCGGGATCAGGCCTTGGCGCGGCCCAGGTACTCGCCGGTGCGGGTATCCACGCGGATCACGTCACCGGTGGAGAGGAACAGCGGCACTTTCACCACGGCGCCGGTCGCCAGCTTGGCCGGCTTGGTGCCGCCGGTGGCGGTATCGCCGCGCAGGCCGGGATCGGTCTCGGCAATTTCCATCTCGACCACGTTGGGCGGGGTCACCGCCAGCGGGGCATCGTTCCACAGGGTCACAATGCAGGTGTCCTGCTCTTTCAGATACAGCGCGGCGTCACCTACGGTGTTCTTGTCGGCGGTATACTGCTCGAAGCTCTCGGGCTGCATGAAGTGGAAGAACTCGCCGTCGTTGTACAGGAACTGCATTTCCATGTCCTGTACGTCGGCGCCGTCCAGGCTTTCACCGGATTTGAAGGTGCGCTCCCAAACGCGGCCCGTCTTCAGGTTGCGCATACGCACGCGGTTGAAGGCTTGGCCCTTGCCGGGCTTAACACACTCGTTTTCCAGGATGCTGCAGGGATCACCCTCGAGCATCACTTTCAGCCCTACGCGGAATTCGTTGGTAGAATAGGTCGCCATTTGAATGCCCTGTGCGGTCGACAGAATAAAAAGGCGCCCATGATACCCGGAACCGTGCCGTTATGGCAGACCCCACGCTGGCAGGATCAGCTGGCCGACGTGATTCGCGAGCCCGCCGAGCTGTTGCAGCTGCTGCAGCTGGACCCGGCCCTGCTGCCCGCCGCCGAGGCCGCCGCCCGGGATTTCCCGCTGCGGGTGCCGCGCGCCTTCGCCGCGCGCATGCGCAAGGGCGACCCGGCCGACCCACTGCTGCGGCAGGTGCTGCCGATCGGTGCCGAGCTAGAGGTAGTACCCGGCTATGGCCCAGACCCGTTGGAAGAGCGCCAAGCCAACCCCGCCCCAGGGCTGATCCACAAATACCACAACCGGGTGCTGATGATCGCCGCCAGCGCCTGCGGCGTGCACTGCCGCTACTGCTTTCGCCGGCATTTCCCCTACAGCGAGAACAACCCCTCCCGTGAGCAGTGGCAAGACGCGCTGGCCTATATTGCCGCCAACCCGCAGATTGACGAGGTCATCCTCAGCGGTGGCGACCCCCTGGCCGCCAACGACCGCTATCTGAGCTGGCTGGTGGAGCAACTGGCGGCCATCCCCCATCTGCAGCGCCTGCGCATTCACAGCCGGCTGCCGGTGGTGATCCCGGCCCGGCTGGACGACAGCTGCCTGGACTGGCTCAGCGCCACCCGCCTCAAGCCCGTGCTGGTGATCCACGCCAATCACGCCCAGGAGCTGGACGACCACGTGGCCGAAGCCATGCAGCGGGCCCGAGCACGCGGGCTGACCCTACTCAACCAGTCGGTGTTGCTGGCCGGTGTGAACGACTCCGTTGAAGCATTGAGCGCGCTCAGCCTGCGCTTATTCGACATCGGCGTGTTGCCCTACTACCTTCACACACTGGACAAAGTGGCCGGCAGCCATCACTTTCTGGTGCCAGACGAAACAGCAAAAGCACTAATTTCACGCCTCGCTGCGAGCCAATCTGGCTATTTAGTGCCAAAATTAGTTAAAGAAATTGCAGGTGTGCCCGCCAAGCTACCACTCGAGGCATCACACCTGCTGAGACGCGAGACTATACAGAGCCACACCTGAGCTACAGGTGGGTATTGAGTAGGACGGCATCGGCCCAGGCTGTTATGAAAACATAAGGAATGACATGACAGGGGAATCCATCCGGTTTCAGATTCCAAAGCAGGATCTCGCCCGCCCCACCGCTTGCCCAGCGACGCCAGGCGAGCTTGATGCGTGGCTGGAAACACTGCCCAAGGCCAACATTGGCGAGACGGCCAAGAATCTCTACCAATACACCAGCGAGCTATCCCGCGTGGCGGTGTCACCCGCCACGCGCATGCAGCTGGCAGAGCACCTGCGGCCACTGATCCGCTACGCCAACCGGGCTCTAGAGCGCCACTATCTCAACCAACCGGTGGTGCTCCCACCGCAAAGCCGCAAGGTCGCACAACTTGCCCAGACCCTGCAGGGCCTGCTGGCCAAGCAGTACGTCATCATCTGTGCACAATGCGCCACCCAGGCGGTCAGCCAGCCCGAACTCGCAGGGCTCATCCCCCAGGCGGTGCAGCGCGCCATGAGTGAGCTGGGCCAAGTCATTCTGCGCAGCTGTCAGCTCTACATGCCGCCCCCTGTCCGCACATGGCACGAGCTACACCAGCTATTTCTGCTGGCTGAACAGCGCGCTTTGCTCGACTGCGAAGTGTACGACCCAGAGCACCCGGCGGGTGCCCGCCAATTAGGCAGCACCTATCTGCAGGCCCTGCTGCTTGGCTGTAGCAAAACCAACCAGCTGCGCCAAGCTGACATCGCCCCGCTATATAACGCGCTGAGTCATCTGGCCGCCAGCGCCCAACTGGCGCGCGGTGCCTCCACCGCCGTGCTCTGCGTCGACCCAAGGCAAGACTTCCCCGCCTGCTACACCACCTTGCTAAAGGGGAATTGGGATGCTGGCTGTTTGGGTTTGAACACCAGCCACCTGCTTGAAAAGCTGCACCAAAGCCATGAAAACCTGCCCGAAGGATTGCGCGAGCATCTGGACCGGGCACTGGGAGCGCCGCAAAAACGGCATTTCACGCGCATACGCACCGACAACACAGTGGAAGTGTGTGTAGGCCTCACCGCCGTGCACTTCATGCTGGCCGGTGAGCTGAGTTTCGACGCTTTTCTCCAGCGCGCTCAACAACAAGGCCGCGCCGTACACGCCTTCCATGGCACGACGGCCAAACACCCAACACAGGCCAAAAAAGACGTCTGGGATCAAATATACAAACCAGGCAACAGCATTCTGGACCAGATCGACTACAGCCTTGACATGCCGGGCAAGGCCGCAGCAGGCGGCTCCAGCGCCGCGGACAACAAGCAGGGCATGAGCCAGCAAGTCAAAATGCTAAACGCCAGCGCAGGCGGCTGTTGCCTGCGCTGGGAAGAAAACGTTCCCCCTCAAATCAAAGCGGGCGAGATTGTCGGGTTGCGGCATGAAGGCCACACGCAATGGAATATTGCCGTCATCCGCTGGTTGAGTGCTCAGGAAGCGTCAGGCACCTTGTTGGGCGTGGAACTGCTCAGCCCAGGAGGCACCCCGGTAGCCGCCCGCGTGTTCAACAAAACGGGGGAACACGGCGACTACATGCGCGGCATCGAGCTGCCACCATTGCCCCTGGTCGGGCAGCCCGCGACGCTTTTGCTGCCTCGCGTACCCTTCCGTGAACGCCAAAAGATCCTCTTGCTCGAACACGATAAGCCCGTGCAGGGGCAGTTGCTCAGTAAAATTGCCGGCACCTCAGCAGTGGCGCAATTCAGCTTTGAACTCAGCAAGCCCAACAACATGCACCAACACCGTGAGCCTGGCCACGAGGGCTTTGATGCCATTTGGGACAAACTGTGATGCACACATCCTAACACTGCGTCCCGACATGGCTATAATGCAACTTCGCCAAGCATGAAACATGGCATATAAGGGATATTCAGTAGTAGCACATGAGCGCACGTGAGAGTCTGAAACTGCTTATTCTGAGCAGCTCGCGAAATGATGGCGAGGCCATGGTCGCGGCCTTCCGTAACGCGGGCCGCGCGACCCGTGCACATGTGGTACTCGAGGCCGAGAGCCTCAGCGAAGAACTGGCCAGCCAGGCGTGGGATTTCGCCATCCTGGATGTGCGACCGGATCAACTGGACGAGTTGTTGCCGTCGCTGCGCGATCACCTCCCCCTGCTGCCAACGGTCCTGTTAGGCGACCCGGCCGACGGCGAGCTGATCAGTCACTGCCTTCGCAGCGGGCTCCGGGACGTCGTGCCGAAGACCGATCTCTATCGATTGGTACTGGTTGCCGAGCGTGAGGCCACAGCGCTTAATCATCTGCGGCAGTGCATCGCCCTTCAGGACGCCCTCATCGAAACGCGTGAGCGCTGCGAGCAAGTGCTCAACGACACCCGGGATGCCGTGGCCTACATCGCTGACGGCATGCACG
This sequence comes from uncultured Pseudomonadales bacterium, assembly GCA_964649985.1. GTDB lineage: Bacteria > Pseudomonadota > Gammaproteobacteria > Pseudomonadales > CAZYQX01 > CAZYQX01. Next base: position 48,234 of record CAZYQX010000004.1, read on the forward strand.
TATACGCCAATCCCGTATACGCCCAACAATTCGGCTTTGCCGACCCCAGTGAACTCGAGTGCGTCCCGGTGGTGGATCTCATCCATCCCTCCGACCAAGCGGCGCTGAAAAAATTGCTGGTCAGCATCCAGCAAGGTGATACAGACCAAGGCCAACTCACCCTCCAGGCAACCACCTCTCAAGGCGAGTCGCACACCATCGAAGTAGCGCTTGAGCGCTCTCAATACGATGGCGAGGCCTGTGTGCAGATCATGCTGCTGAACGACCGGGAAATGTCGCCAGCACTGGAAGTATCACCCAGCCCATCAGTATCCGCGCCCCCCCCAGCCGCCGCCCAACAGCACCCGGCATGCCTGCCAGTGGTGAGTGCACTGGAAAACTTCATTGGGCGTTTGAACACCGGGCTCCTAGCCGGTGCAGGGGGTGGCCTACTCGCCGTGTTGCCAGACAACCTCGGGGAGTTGCAGCAGAAAGCCGGCCTGCGTGGCAGCGCCCAATTGCTTTCAGCCATCGCCCACTTCGCACAAGAGCAGTTGGGCGATGCCACTGAAATGGCCATCACCCAAGGGTTGGTGCTGCTGTGGCAACCCGAGTGTGCAGCCAGTAAGGCACACACCCTGGCCGAGCAATTGGCGCACGCCATTGCCGAGCACAGTTTTGACACTGAACACCAATCGCTTCATTGCACGGTCAGCATTGGCGTTTGCGGTCTCAGTGGTGATCAAGGTGGCGCAGATACCATTCTTGACGATGTGTTGCGTGCCGCATTGAAACGCCAGCAACAAGGTGGCAACGGCGCACTGGGCGCTCAGGTGCGGAAAGTCGCCAGCAGCACCGGCCAGGTGCTTGAAAATGCCCTGGAAGAAGGGCGATTCCGCTTGTTGTTCCAACCCATCATCAGTTTGCGCTCCGCCGGTGGCGAGTTCTATGAAGTGGTGTTGCGCTATACCTCGGAAGACGGTCAAGAACAAACGCCCGACAACTTCATCCGCAATCACTGCCAGGGGGGCAACACGCGCCTGGATCGCTGGTTGATCATGGAGGCCACCAAACGCCTCGCCCAACACCGCCAAGCCGGCCATGACACCACGCTGATCATCAACCTCAGCAGCAATGCCATGCAGGACGAAGGCCTGCTGGACTGGCTCACGGTAGCCGTGCGCGCCTCTGGCGTCCCGCAATCATCACTGATTTTTCAGTTCGCCGAGGAGGATGTTTCCCAGTTCTCCAAAATGGCCAAAACCATTAGCCAAGCGCTCCAGCACGCGGGCTTCCGGGTCAGCCTGTGCGACTTCGGTTGCTCGCCGGACCCCTTCCGCAGCCTCAAGCAGCTATCGGTCGACATGGTGAAGGTGGATGGCTCCTTTACGCGGGCCATCCAGCAGAACAGCAGCGACACCCAGGCCCTGCGCGCGCTGATACAAGGCCTGCGCGAAGAGGGCAAACACGCCATCGTGCCCTTTGTCGAAAACGCGGCGGTACTGGCCACCTTGTGGCAAGTTGGGCCCAACTACATCCAGGGCCACTACCTGGCCGCGCCACTGGCCGACATGACCTACGAGTTCACCGAGCTGGCATAAGCGCGCCCGAGCACAAGCCTAGGCAACGCGCCAAACACCCGCGAGTCATCAAGCCGCTTGCGCGGTGGAAAGCTCGATCAGGTTGCCATCCGGATCGCGGCAATACACCGATAGAATTGGCCCCGTCGCCCCGCTGCGCAGCACCGGCCCGGCTTCGATGGCCACGCCACACGCCGCCAGCTTGGCAATCACATCCTCAAGCGGCACCTCGCACAGAAAACACAGATCGGCAGACCCCGGCTGGGGTAGCCGCGCATGCGGCTCAAAAGGCCCCTCAGCCGGGTGCAGATTGATTTTCTGCCGGCCGAAGGCCAGCGCACGACGCCCCTCGCCAAAACGGACTTCCTGCATGCCCAGCACCCGGCAATAGAAATCGCAGCTGCTGTCGATGCAGCGCACCGTGAGCACCAGATGGTCGAGTGAGTCGATCATGCGGGCAGCCGCCTCAAACGAGGAAAGCCCTGCGGGCGCCCCATCGCACGCCGCCGCAGGTTTCGCGACGAAAGCAATGGCGCAATGGTGATTTCTTGCATCATGCCCGCCCTCCCTGGCGGTTGCGGCTCAGGCCAGCTGCGACTCCCGGTCGCTCAGCCCGATCAGATAGAGGATGCCATCCAGCCCCAGGGTGGAGATGGACTGCTTGGCACTGGCCTTGACGATGGGTTTGGCGCGGAAGGCCACCCCCAGGCCGGCGATGGAGAGCATCGGCAAGTCGTTGGCGCCATCGCCCACCGCGATCACCTGCTCCAGGGAGATGCCCTCCCGGGCCGCGATCTCGCGCAGCAGCTGGGCCTTGCGCTCGCCATCCACCACCGTGCCCACCACATTGCCGGTGACGCGCCCATCGACGCTCTCCAGCTCGTTGGCGTACACGTAGTCGATGCCCAGCTTCTCCTTCAGCACATTGCCGAAGTAGGTGAACCCGCCCGACAGAATCGCGGTGCGATAACCCAGGCGCTTGAGGGTGCCGATCAGCTTCTCGGCCCCCTCGGTGATCGGCAGGCGCTCGGCAATGCCGGCCAGCACGCTGTCGTCCAACCCCTTCAGCAGCGCCACCCGGGCCTGGAAGCTCTCTTTGAAATCCAGCTCCCCGCGCATGGCCCGCTCGGTGATCTCGGCCACCTGCTCACCCACCCCGGCCGCCCGGGCCAGCTCGTCGATCACCTCGGTCTCGATCAGGGTGGAATCCATGTCGAAGCACACCAGCCGCCGGTTGCGGCGGAACATGTTGTCCTCCTGGAAGGCGATGTCCACATCCAGCTCGTTGGCGATGTGCAGGAAGTCGCGCCGCACCTCGTTCAGATCGGTGCTCAGGCCGCGCACCGAAAACTCCACCGCCGCCTTGCTCTGCTCCCGGGCCTCGCCCAACGGAATGCGGCCGGACAGGCGCCGGATGCCGTCGATGTTGAGGCCGTGCTGGCGCACCACCGAGCTGACCCGGGCGATGTGCGCCGCGGTGATCTTGCGCGCCAGCACCGTGACGATGTGGCGCGGCTTGCCCTGCCCCGCCACCCAGTGGGCATACTGCTCGGCGCTGATCGGCGTGAAGCGCGCCTGCAGCCCCATGGCGTGGGCCTTGTAGAGCACATCGCGCACCACCGGCGAGTGCTCGGCGCTCTCGGGAATCTCCACCAGCAAGCCCAGCGAGAGGGTGTCGTGAATCACCGCCTGGCCCATGTCCAGGATGTCCACTTCATAATTCGCCAGCACCGCAGTGATCTCGGCAGTGACACCAGGACGGTCCTCGCCGGAGAGAGAAATCAATAGCAGCTCGTTCACGCTCGACCTGTGCAAAGGGAAGGTTGAATAGCGCTCTATTGTAGCGGCGCCGCGGCCCTTCACACAGGGCAGCGGCACAGGAATTTTCCCTCCGCGCGCCCCGCACGCACCAGAAGTAAGCAAACCCGCCGACTTTAGGCTAATATCCCGCATTTATCGGCAGACCCTAGAGCCCATGGCGCTGTTCAAGATTGCCCGCTTTGCCCTGTCCTTCCGCGCCGCCTCCTGGGGCGGCGGCATCGCCCTGGTCACCGCGCTGATCATCGGCGGCCTGTCGGAGCTGCGCCTCTACACCGCGGCCCACCAGGCGGGGCGCCAGTTCGGCGAAGCCCTCGCCCACCAGCTGGCGCTGGCCACCGCCCCCATGCTGGTGAACAAGGACACGGTGAGCCTTCAATCGGTACTCTCCGACGCCGTGCGCTCACCGGTGGCCCATATCTCGGTGCAGAACATGCAGAGCCAGGTGCTGGCCGAGGCCGGCCAGGCCGACGCCGATCTGGACAGCTATTCATCGCCCATCACCTTTCAGGATGCCACCGCCGGCAAGATCATCGTCGGCATTGATGCCAGCCAGAACCGTGCCGGCGCCATCCTGCGGCTGGAAACGGTGATCATCACCGGCCTGGTGCTGATCGGCGTGGCCGGCTTCATCACCCTGCTCGGCTGGCGCCGGGTGGGCAGCCAGCTGGAGCACATCACCCGCTATCTGCAGGGCAGCGGCGAGCTGCCCGCCCTGAGCAATGCCGAAGACGAGCTGGGGGCACTGGCCCTGGCCGCCGCCGAGCTGAACGTGCCCCCGCGCAAACCGGTGGCCAGCAACGGCCCCACCGGTGCGGTGGTGTGCGCGGTGGCCATCGACAACATCGAGCAGGTGTTCAAACAACTCAGCGCCCAGGAGCTGGAAACCCTGCTGAACAAGCTGCGCAGCGTGGCGGAAGACGTGGTCGCCCTCTACGATGGCGAGATCAGCGGCACCACCGACGCCGGCTTCAGCCTGCGCTTCAAAACGGCCCCCGGCCGGGAAGACCCGGTGTTCCGCGCCATCTGCTGCGCCAAGCTGGTGTTCTGGCTGTTCCCGCGCGCGGGCGGCCGCAACGTGCTGACTGCTGGCATCGCCCGCGAGCCCCAGGCCGCCAGCCTGCTGCTGGCCCAGCTGGCCGCCCGCCGCGCCATTCGCGACGCCGAAGAACTGGCCGGCATCGCCACCCCCGGCGAGCTGCTGGTCACCCCGTCCTGCGCCCGGGAGCCCGGCCTCAGCGAGCGCACCCTGCTGGAACCCATGGCGGCCCACGCCGCCGGCAGCCTGCGCCTGGCGCGCCTGCACGAGCCCTTCCTGTCGCTGCTCAAGCGCCAGTACCAGCAACTGGGCGGCCAGGGCGCGCCGGGCGGGGAATAAGCAGCTACGGGCAGAAGCGACAAGGGCCGCAGAATCAGGCCATGTGAAACTCGCCCGTCTGCGCCAGCGGTGATGGCCATACCCGCAGCATTGTCATGGTATGTGGCATGAATAACGACGACACGGCGTACCAGCGCTCCCGCTCCCTGCCTAGCGGGAGGCGCTGAACATCGAGGGGAGCCCGCCTGGGTGGCCGTCCCCGCCGGATAATTCAATGATCAGGTCTCTGCCGGCCCCGCTTAGAGATTCGCATAGGCGGCGCGGGCCACCATCGAATTGAAAAATGCCTGTTTGATTTGTTCACTCATGGTTCACGCTCCTTGTTTCACTATTTCCAGGTCCAGTTGATTTTTTCGGGCTGGGTCCACTCCTCTTTGCTGGGCCAGTGGTCCAGCCACTCGCGGGTGCGCATTCCGCCAGACCCGTTTTTCCAGAAATACACACTTCCATCGGCGGTCCACGCGGCACTGGCCCCTGCAGAATAAATATCAACTACACTGTTTAGTTTGAATAATACCGTTGGTTCATATACTTCATTGATTCCCATGCCCCCGGGATCCGAAGGCGCCGTCACCGAGCCCCCCCACTGCCAGATTCGCCCTCTTTCATCCAGCGCTACAACTGAACTCCCCATGGCCAGCTTTACTATCCGTCCGCCCCCCTGAACGGCAACATATTCACCCAACTTTACGGATTTTTTGCTTCCATTGAGCGAGCGGGTCACTGTCGCGCTCACACGCACAGAACCGTCTTGCCCCAAGGCAACCGCATCTCCGCATTTAATTACGACATCCACGACTGGGTAATCATTTAAGCGTCCAGCATGCTTCTGCTGAAACTCGCCCCAGCTCTGCAAACGCCCATCTTTGCTCACCACCCCCACGCAAGTGACCCCTGCGAAGAGTGCTGCCGCATCCTCAACCACCGCAAAACGCACCGGTGAACGCAATACCTTGTCCGGGAGGTTGAAGGGGTTGCCATCATTCTCCCCCATCCCAAACAGCTCACCCTTGCCATTCAAAAACACCACCCCGTTGGCCGTCGCCGCCACCCGTTTGATGCCCGACACGCCCTTGATCTTGGTGGGCCGCTCCACCTTGGCCGGGCCCTCGCCGATGGCCTGGCCGTACTGGTTGCTGCCCCAGCCCCACACGGTACCGTCGCGCTTGAGGGCAATGACGTGGTTGAAGCCGGCGGTGACCTCGATCACGTCGCTCAGCTCCGGCAGCTGTTTGGGCTGATAGTGGCGGGTGTCGCCGGTGCCCAGCTCGCCCTCGTGGGCGCTGCCCCAGCTCCACACCGTGCCATCGGCTTTCACCGCCACCACGAAGCGGTTGCCGATGGCCATGCGCTTGGGCTGAGTGTTGACCGGCAGCGGGGTGTCGAAGGGGCGCAGGTCGGGCTGTTCCTTATGGCCGAACGGCGACCAGGCCTGGCAGGCGCTGACCAGGGTGCACAGCGCGGCGGCGCCGAGCAGGTGTCGCCAGCGCGCGGGGACATTCATCGACATGGGAAGGGCTCTCGGAGCAGGCCAAGGCGCAGGCGCAGGGATAAAGCCGAAACGCGGCATGGCGTTTTACAGACAGGGGATGAAGACAAGATCGAAAGCATGTGGCGGCACGCTCTTCCATGAGGTGAAGGCTCATTATGTGGATGGCGGCAAGTGCATGACAAGACAAACAACGCCCCCGGCGCCATGCTGGAGCAGCCCTGTTTAGGGGGGGCGGCCATGGGCAGCGCCTGCACGAGCCCTTCCTGTCGCTGCTCAAGCGCCAGTACCAGCAACTGGGCGGCCAGGGCGCGCCGGGCGGGGAGTGATCTGCCGCTAGCGCACAAAAAAGGGCCGCATGGCGGCCCTTGTCGTTTGCGGCGCTGTCGCTAGCCGCGCATCGCCCCATCCACGCTCTGGAAGCCACGTGGCAGCTTGTGGCCGCGACGGCCGCGCTCGCCCCGGTAGTGGCTGAGGTCGCTGGGTTTGAGGGTGAGCTGGCGCTTGCCGGACTGCACCACCAGGCTGTCGCTAGCGCTGAGGGCGATCAGTGCCACCAGGCGCTCCTCGGCGCCGGGCAAGCCCATGATCTTGTTGCCCTTGCCGCGGGCCAGCTCGGGCAGATCCTTGAGCGGGAACACCAGCAGCCGGCCTTCGTTGCTGAGGGCGGCCACCAGGTCTGTCTCCTGGTCCTGCACCAGTTGCGGCGGCATCACCTGGGCGCCGTCCGGCACGTTGAGCACGGTCTTGCCGGCGCGGTTCTTGCCGAGCAGCTCCTCGAACTTGACCAGGAAGCCATAGCCGGCGTCGGTGCCCAGCAGATAGCGGGATTCGCTCTCGGCCATCAGCGCGCTGATGAAGCTGGCGCCGCTGGGGGCGTTGATGCGGCCGGTGACCGGCTCGCCCTGGCCCCGGGCTGAAGGCAGGGTGTGGGCGGCCAGGGCGTAGGCCCGGCCGGTGGAGTCCAGCAGCGCCACGCTCTGGTGGCTCTTGCCCTTGGCGGCGCAGAGGAAGCGGTCGCCGGATTTGTAGCTGAGGTTCTCGGCGTCCACCTCGTGGCCCTTGGCGGAGCGAATCCAGCCCTTCTCCGACAGCACCACCGTGACCGGCTCGCTGGCCACCAGCTCCAGCTCGCTGAAAGCCTTGGCCTCGGCGCGGGTGACCAGCGGCGAGCGGCGCGCGTCGCCGTACTGCTCGGCCACTTCGCGCAGCTCCTTTTTCACCAGATTCTTCAGTTTGGTGGCAGAGCCCAAGATGGCTTCGATGCCATCGCGCTCTTTGGACAGCGCGTCCTGCTCGCCGCGGATTTTCATCTCCTCCAGCTTGGCCAGGTGGCGCAGCTTGAGTTCCAGGATCGCCTCGGCCTGCTCCTCGGAAATGCCAAAGCGCGCCATCAGGGCCGGCTTGGGCTTGTCCTCGGTGCGGATGATGTGGATCACCTCGTCGATGTTGAGGAAGGCGATCAACAGGCCGTCCAGGATGTGCAGGCGGCGGTTGATCTTCTCCAGCCGCCACTCCAGCCGGCGGCGCACGGTGCCGGTGCGGAAGCTCAACCACTCGCCCAGCATCTGCGCCAGGTTCTTCACCGCCGGGCGGCCGTCGATGCCGATCACGTTCATGTTGACCCGGTAGGACTTCTCCAGGTCGGTGGTGGCGAACAGGTGGGCCATCAGGGCTTCAGCATCCACCCGGTTGGAGCGCGGCACGATCACCAAACGAGTGGGGTTCTCGTGGTCGGATTCGTCGCGCAGATCCTCCACCAGGGGTAGTTTCTTAGCCTGCATCTGGGCGGCGATCTGCTCCAGGATCTTGGCACCGCTGGCCTGGTGGGGCAGCGCGGTGATGACGATGTCGCCCTCCTCCCGGCCCCACACCGCGCGCATCTTCAGGCTGCCACGGCCGGTTTCATACAGCTTGCGCAGGTCCTCCGCCGGGGTGATGACTTCGGCGTCGGTGGGGAAGTCCGGCCCCGGCACGAACTGGCACAGCTCGGCCACGGTGGCGCCGGGGTGGTCCAGCAGGTGCTCACAGGCCGCCACCAGCTCCCGCAGGTTGTGCGGCGGGATGTCGGTGGCCATGCCCACGGCGATGCCGGTGGTGCCATTGAGCAGCACGTGGGGCGCCCGGGCCGGCATCACCAGGGGTTCATCCAGGGTGCCGTCGAAGTTGGGCACCCAGTCCACCGTGCCCTCGCCTACTTCGGCGGTGAGCAACTCGGTGAACCGCGACAGGCGCGATTCGGTGTAACGCATCGCCGCGAAGGATTTGGGGTCATCCGGCGAGCCCCAGTTGCCCTGGCCATCCACCAACGGGTAGCGGTAGCTGAAGGGCTGGGCCATCAGCACCATCGCCTCGTAGGCGGCGAAATCACCGTGCGGGTGGAATTTACCGATCACGTCCCCCACGGTGCGGGCGGATTTCTTGTACTTTGCGCTGGCCGAGAGCCCCAGCTCGCTCATGGCGTAGACAATGCGCCGCTGTACCGGTTTGAGGCCATCGCCTATGTGCGGCAGGGCGCGGTCGAGGATCACGTACATGGAGTAATCCAGGTACGCTTTTTCGGTATAAGCCTTGAGCGGCAGGCGCTCGATGCTGGCGTCGTCGGCGAATGTGGCCATGGTGTAGGTGCGGACTCAGCTGAGATAAGCCTAAAATAATAAACGGGTTTGCCGATCTATGGGCAAACAGTTGCATGCGCAGCACGCGCCAACGCCAAGAAACTGCGAGGAAGCTGTGAAACGCCGTTGGAGCAAGACCCTGCACGCCGTCGAGGAAATGAGCGCCCAGCTGGATGAGGACGCCCTCGACGCCGCCCTCGCCCGCGGCGCCCTGGAAGTCAGCGGCGCCCGCCAGGTGTGGGTATTCAAGCTGGAACACCAGGATCACCACGTACAGCTGAGCGAGATGGTGGCCGGCTACGACGTGCGCCCCCAGGCGGATGAAGACAACCCCGTCACCCCGGAAAGCCTGGGCGCTCTGCTGGGGCCACAGAACGAGTGCGATATCGCCGGCCCCTGTTCGCTGCTGCAGGACAACCGCCATCAAGTGGTGGTGCTGCCGGTCAAGGTGAGAGAGCAGGTCCATGCCCTGCTGGCCCTGCGCGGTCGCCTGCTGCAGCACCCCGCCCTGTTGCCGCTGCTGAATCACCTGGTGGTGGTCTACGGTCACCACCTCAATGTGCTGCACATGGGCCAGCGCGACACCCTCACCGGCCTCACCAACCGCCGCACCTTCGAGGCCGAATTGTTCAAGGCCAGCATCCGCCACCTGCGCGTAAAGGGCGTGGGCTCCAGCGAGCGCCGTCGCAGCCTGGTGCCTGAGCACGCCGCCTGGCTGGGCGTGATCGATATCGACCATTTCAAGCGCATCAACGACACCTATGGCCACCTCTACGGCGACGAGGTGCTGATCATCCTGGCGAACCTGATGCGCCACACCTTTCGCCAGGGGGACTCGCTGTTTCGCCTGGGCGGGGAGGAGTTCGCCGCGGCCCTGCAGGCCAACACCTACGACGAGGCCTTCGCCGCCTTCGAGCGCTTTCGCCACGCGGTGGCCCAGCACCTGTTCCCGGGCGTGGGGCGGGTCAGCGTCAGCATCGGCTTTGCCCGGCTTTACCGGGATGAACCCTCCTCCGTGATCCTCGGCCGGGCCGATGAGGCCATGTATTTCAGTAAGCAAAACGGCCGCAACCAGGTGAATGGCTTCGAAAACCTGGTCTCCGCCGGGCTGCTGCACCACGACATCGCCACCGGCGAGGTGGAGTTGTTTTGATCGCTTGGGACAACGACTACGCACCTTTTCGTCATTGTTCCCTCACTCGCGGTGAGAAATACTGCTATACAGAGAAACCACTCCCGCCGGGAGCCTCTCTCCGTATACAACCCATTTGCGAGGCATCAGCCCATGCGCACTGAAATCTGCGAAAAACTGGGTATTGAATACCCCATCTTCGCCTTCACCCACTGCCGCGACGTGGTAGTGGCCGTTGCCAAAGCCGGCGGTATCGGCGTTCTCGGCGCCGTGGGCTTTAGCCCCGAGCAGCTGAAAACCGAACTGGAGTGGATCGACGCGCACATCGGCGACCTGCCCTACGGCGTGGACATCGTGATCCCGCAGAAGTACGAAGGCATGGGCGAGATGGACCCGGCCAAGCTGGAAGAAATGCTGCAGGGCATGGTGCCTCAGGAACACCGCGATTTCGCAGAAAAGCTGCTGAAAGACCACGGCGTACCCGAGTGGCCCGACAAGAACGACCAAATGGGCCTGCTGGGCTGGAACGAAGCCATCGCCACTCAGCTGGTGGACGTTGCCCTGCAACACCCCAAGTGCCGCCTGATCGCCAACGCCCTGGGCACCCCGCCCGCCGACGTGATCAAGAAAGTGCAGGACACCGGCCGTCTGATCGGCGCGCTGTGCGGCAAGGTAAAACAAGCCAAGTCGCACAAAGACGCGGGCCTGGACTTCATCATCGCCCAGGGCGGTGAAGGCGGCGGTCACACCGGCGAAATCGGCTCCATCGTACTGTGGCCGCAGCTGGTAGACGTTGCCCACCCGGTACCCGTACTGGCCGCTGGCGGCATCGGCAACGGCCGCCAGATGGCTGCCGCCATGGCCATGGGCGCCGCTGGTGTGTGGACTGGCTCCCTGTGGCTGACGGTTGAAGAAGCCGAAGCCGAGCCGGCCCAGAAGGAGAGCCTGCTCAAGGCCACCTCCGAAGACACCGTGCGCAGCCGCTCCTGGACCGGCAAGCCCTGCCGCATGCTGAAAAACGACTGGACCGAGGCCTGGGGCAACCCGGAGAACCCCCAGCCGCTGGGTATGCCGCTGCAGGGCCTGGTCACCGGCGACGCCATCCGTCGTACCCACAAGTACGCCGCCGTGGGCGATTGCCAGAAAGTGGCCTTCAACCCGGTCGGCCAGGTGGTTGGCCAGATCAACCACATCGAGTCCTCCAAGGACGTGGTGTTCCGCCTGATCAGCGAATACGTTGACGCGGTTGATCGCCTGAACAGCCTGATGCCCGAAGTTTAAGGCAGCGCCGTCGGGCCTCGCCCGACACTGTTCACAGAAGCCCGCCCCCCGGCGGGCTTCTGCGTTTTAGCCCCCTGCCACCGCGCCGCCCACTCGCCATTTCATACCTTTGGTGGCTATCTCAACGCGCTGTTTTCCGGTATAAACGCCATTTTTCAAGCCAGCCGGAACGCACACACATGAACGCTGCAGATAAAGCCGCCGTGGTACAGAAATACGTTGAGGCCTTCGACAAGAAGGACATCAACCTGATCAAGGAAATCTATGCCGAAAACGCCACGGTTGAAGACCCCGTGGGCACCGACGTGCGCACCGGCATCGCGGCCATCTGCGAGTTCTACGAGCAAGGCTTCGCCGGCGACGCCAAGCTGACCCTGACCGGCCCGGTGCGCGCCGCCGGCAACGCCGTGGCCTTCCCCTTCAGCGTGGCCGCCATGGGCATGGTGATCGACGTTATCGACGTGTTCGAGTTCGATGCGCAGGGCAAGGTTGTCTCCATGAAAGCCTACTGGGGCGCGGAGAACGTGAAGGCCTGAAGCCTGAACGGAAAACGCAAAGGGCGACATTCATGTCGCCCTTTTTTTTGCGCCGGTGCAAGATCGCGTTGAGAGGCTTAGCAGCGCATCAACATCGGCCAGGCAGCGCCCCGCCCTGATCGCACGCCTGAACAGGTGCTTAGCGCTGCCTCTCCAGCGGATCGGGTGGCATCTGCCGGCTGCCGGCATCTTGCTGGCTGCGCGCTGCACCCGCCTTGCTCTCCAGCGGGTCTACCGGCATGTGGCGGCCAGATGACTGCGGTAGGCTCGCAGCCTTTTTTTCCAGCGGATCAGGCGGCCGCCGCCACTCCCCCGCCTGCCTGGCACAGGCCCGCGCATCGGCCGCCGGCAGGCTGTTGCCGGCTTTGATGCACTGTCCCTGAGAGGCCGCAAAACTCGCCGGCACCGCCAGTGCGAATGCCATGCTCACGATCATGCTGCGCATCGTCCCCCTACCTGGCCCACCGGCCCCATCCGTTCACAACGTGCAGACTATCCGGGTTTTGCATGACACCACGCGATCCAGATCAAGTTTCACCGATGGCGAGCGCCATTCGCACACCGCAGCCCCTGCCAAGCCTTGAGATTCCCCGCGTATTCTCCCAGACTGAAAGCAACAGTCGCCACTAAGCACGCCATGAACCTGCCCGCTTTCAACTCGCCGCTGCTCGACCAGCTCTACCCTTTCGCCATCAGCCTGAGCCTGGGGCTGCTGCTCGGCCTGGAGCGGGAGCGCCACCCGGAATCGCGTGCAGGGCTGCGCACCTTTGGCCTCACCGCGCTGCTGGGCACGCTGAGCGCGCAACTCGGCGACACCTTGCATTCAGTGTGGCCGGTGGCCTTGGGCTTGGCGACGGTGGGCGCGATGATGATCGCCGCCTATCTGCAGCGCCCCGACCAGGAGGACCCGGGCACCACCTCGGTGGTGGCGCTGATGCTCGCCTTCGGGCTGGGCGCCCTCTGCTGGTTCGGCCACACCACCGTGGCCGCCATTCTGGGCGTCATCACCGCCATGTTGCTGGCCTTCAAGACCGAGCTGCGCGGCATCAGCCAGCAGCTGAGCGGGCGCGATGTGCGCTCCATGCTGCAATTCCTGGTGCTGACCCTGGTGGTACTGCCGATTCTGCCCAACACGGAATTCGGCCCCTACCAGGCCCTCAACCTGGCCCAGATATGGACCATGGTGGTGCTGGTGTCGGGCATCAGCCTGGCGGGTTACGCCGCGCTGAGGATCGTAGGCGCCGAGAAGGGCACCTGGCTGGTGGGCTTGTTGGGCGGGCTGGTGTCGAGCACCGCCACCACCATGGTGTTCTCCCGCCGCAGCCGGGAAACCCCCGGCTTTGCCAGCACCGCCAGCGCGGTCATTCTGCTCTCCAACACCATGGTGTTTGGCCGTCTGCTGGCGGTGATCGCCGTGGTGGCGCCGGCCATGTTCAGCCATGTGCTGCCCATCATGGGGCTTGGTCTGGCGGCAGGTGCCGCGGCCGCCATGATCTGCATGCGCCAGTGCAGCAACGGCCACACGATGGCGGTGCCCGAGGTGAAAAACCCCACCGAACTCAGCACCGCACTGACCTTCGGCGGCCTGTACGCGCTGGTGCTGTTTCTCTCCGCCTGGCTTTCAGACATCGCGGGCAGCAAGGGGCTCTATGCGGTGGCGCTGGCCGCCGGCGTCACCGATGTGGATGCCATCGTCCTGTCCAGCCTGCGCCTGTTCAATCTGGACAAGCTGACGGCAGATCACGTGGCCATCGCCATCGTGCTGGCCATGCTGTCCAACATCGGTTTCAAGAGTGCGCTGGCGGTCTCCCTCGGCGGCGCAGACCTGGCGCGGCGAGTGTTACCCGGGCTGGTGGCGATGGCGGCGGCCATGGCGGCTGGGTTGTTGCTCTAAACAGACGGGGCGTGCGCCCGGCGTCAATAGCCGCTCACACTGGCCAAAGGCGCCGACTCAGCCCAACCGGCATTGCGGTGCCATCGGCAGCCAGACGTAAAACTGGCTGCCATGGCCCAGTTGGCTTTCGACCCAAACCTCTCCACCATGCAGCTCACTCAGCTCGCGCACGAGGGACAAGCCAAGCCCGGCCCCCTCCACGCGCTCTGAAACGCGACTGTCCAGGCGAGAAAAGCGCAAAAACAAGCGTGGCAGTGCTTCTGAAGCAATGCCGGGCCCCGTATCAGCTACGCAAAACAGAACCCCTGCGCATGCGTGGCGCGTCGCGCTCACCGCAGATACGCTCACCTGCCCCTGTGCACAAAATTTTATCGCATTCCCCAGCAGGTTAATCAGGATCTGCAACAGGCGCTTGGCATCGGCCAACAAAATCAAATCAGGATCAACCGGCTCGAACTGAAGCCGCAACCCTTTCTGCTCGGCTAAAGCTGCCATTTGTTGTTTCAGATTCAGCAAGACATCACCCGGTGCGACTCGATCCAACTGGATCTCGAGTTGCCCAGACTCAATGCGCGCCATATCAAGCAGATCATTGATGATCCCCAACAAGTGGCGACCATTGCGCTCGATGGAAAAGAGTGCCTCGCGCTGTCGTGGGCTGAATGCCCCCTCATCTGTCGCGATAAGCCGCCCGGTAAACCCGATCACAGCATTGAGTGGCGTGCGCAATTCATGCGACATGCTGGCCAGAAATCGGCTCTTTGCCTGGCTCGCCTCAGCCAGTGCGCGCGCTTTGTCTTGCAAGGCTTCATCCGCCTGCCGCCGCTCGGTGACATCGGTCAAAAAGCCGTGCCACAAAACAGCTCCGGAGGCCTCACGGCGCGGTGTCGCATTGGCCTGAAGCCAGCGCTCACGCCCCGCCACAAATGCGCGGTACTCTTGTCGCCACGGCGTGAGCTGGCGGGCCGACGCCTCAACCGACCTCAACAGTCCAGGCAAATCCTGCGGATGTATCATATCGAACAGAATGGAGGCATCCGCCAGCACTTGCTCCACTGAAACAGCACACAGTTGGCTGATGCCTGCGCTGACATAGGGAAACTCCTGCGTGCCATCAGGCTTGAGGCGGTATTGATAGATCACCCCGGGCACTTCACCCTCAATGCGATGTATTTGCTCAAGCAGATCGCCTCGGAGCTGGGTCGACCGCCGCAACTCCCCCAACAGGGCTGAGACAAGCAGCACGATCAGGGCTTCTCCCAGCAACAGAATATTGAGGTCAAGCAACAAGGCCTGCCCACTTTGCCAGAACGGCCCGTGCTGCAAGCGCGTGAACAACAGCGCTTGGATGGAGAAAATCGTCAGGCCAAGACAGGCCTCAGCCATCCCATGGCGGGCGGCTAAAAACACCAACAGGGGCGTCAAAACGGCAAACACCACCGCCACACTGACCCAGGCTGCACCGCTGAGCAACAGCACGCCGGTGAGCCCAACCAAAGCGGCCACCCACAATAGCCGCCATGGCTGAAGCGCACCGTTCCCCCAATTGGCCGCGAGCGACAGTAGCAAGGGCACAATCAAGATTTGCCCCATGCTATTCCCAAACCACCATGACCCCCAGGACACCAGCAACGCATTCGGCGCGACAATCCCCCCCGCGAACAACACCAGATGCCCCAAGCTAGCACTAAACGGCTGAAGCACGAGGAAAATCAAGCCCAACAGACCCAAGATATCGCGTACCCGACTGATATCCCTACGCAGCCCCAAGCGTATAAATAACCACCCCCCAATCACGGCCTCCAGCGCATTGACCGCAGAAACCCCCAGGGCTACCGGCCACGCCAAGCCATTGAAAAGTGCCAGCACCCACTGACCGAAAAACACCCCGAGCCAGAGCCGGGGGCCAAAGAGGATCGTCGCCGCCAAAGCAAAGCCCTCAGCGGCAAAGACCACCAGTGTGACGATGCCGTGCGATACCGAGACAGCAAAACTGGCCTGCCCGGCAAGCGCGTAGCACAACGCCAACACGGCGATTCGCAACACATCACCCGGCTGAAACGTAGGCAACAAGGTGGCATTGCGTGAATTCATAGCGCGTCCAATACGCACTCGGGCCATGAGGGCAGCCATACATGAAAGCGACCCCCTTGCCCTTCCACGCTATCGACCCACATCACCCCACCATGCAGCTCAGCGATCTCCCGCACCAGTGCCAACCCAAGCCCAGCCCCTTCGATGCGACCAGACACCCGGCTATCAATGCTGGAAAATGGTTTCTGCAAGCGGTGCTGCTGCTCTTTTGTCAGCCCGATGCCGGTATCGACCACTGAAAATTGAACCCCACTGCGGCCGCCCCGAACGCACGCATCCGCAGTGACGACCACACTGCCTTGCTCGGTAAATTTGAGTGCATTAGCCACCAGATTGAGCAGCAACTGCATGAGCCTCTGCTTGTCCGCCAATAGCACCAAGCCAGGGCTGGCCGCGCCGACGGCGAATGACAAGCCCTTGGCCTCCATCAAGCCACGCATCTGTAACTCGACATCAGACAACACCTCGTGAACCGCCACCTCATCGACTGAGATGGACATACACCCCGTCTCGATCTGCGCGATATCCAGCACATCGCTCACGATGCGGAGCAAGTAGCGGCCGTTTCGCTCAATGGACGACAGCGCATCCACTTGGCGCTGCGACAGCTGAGCAGAGGCGCCCTTCAACAAATGCGCGCTGAAGCCGATGACAGCATTTAACGGCGTGCGAAGTTCATGTGACATACTGGCCAAAAACAAACTCTTGGCTCGGCTGGCCTCTTCAGCGCGCTGCATCTCCCGCTTGAGATCCGCCGTACGCACCTCAACCAACCGCCGCACATGCGCTGCCCGCACATTGATCACAATACAAAACAAACTCAACAGGCAGGTCACCAGCATTCCCCCCAGCAAGGTGACATACGATGCCGAAAGGTCCATGCCACGCACATAGTCCAAATCAGCATAGACAGTGAAAGACCAGTGCCTATCTTCCAGTTGCAACCCCGTTTGATGGGCGGCGAAGTATTGTGTGAGCCGCTCACCAAAGAGCTGCTCCCCCCCGTGTAGCTCGATATAAACACTTATGTCGCGCCTATCCTGCTTTGCAAGCAGGTCATCAACCATCTCGGCCACACGCAACCGCCCGAGCAGAACCCCTTGCAACGTTCCCCCCTTGATCACAGGCAGCAACCAGCCTGCAATGGCATTAGGCGAGCCCGCACTAGCCGACGTCGCAAATACCGTTGCTTCCCCCGTCTGGGAGATGCGCGCCAAAGCATGGATGAGATTGGCTTCACTCTCCAACGGCTGACCAATTTGCTGCCCCGCCCCGGCCGATGGATATTGAAATTTGACCCGGAAGCGGTGGCTTAGCGCCCCTTCACGTCCACTCACTGCAGGCTCAGGCAGCGCCCACAGCAAGCTTTCAAGTGACAGGAGATGCAGGGGTTCCCGGGAGGTAAAAACGCGAAACTCGCTTTCCGTTACCTCACTGCTGGCCATGAACAAGCCCTGAACCCCTCTGAAGGCATTGGTTGCCTCTTTGAGTCGCCATTGCAGCTGCTCCGACAGTATCTCCGCCTGCTGGTGAAACATGGCACGACCTCGCTTCAACTCGGCCTGATGCACCCAAAAAAAGCCGGACGCCACAAGTGCCATCGCTAACAGCGGTGGAACAATCGTTCCCACTCTAGGTAACTCGAGATCGTCCTGAACATGCCGAAAAAAAATCAGCATTAGTGGCGCCAGTAGCATGGTGCCAATGGAGTCACCTACCCACCAGGCGACCCAGCCATAAGGCAAGTCAACGAGATCTATACGCCCGCCCAGCAGCAGCGAGCTCATACCTACAGTTGGCGATAGAAGACACACCACTGGCCCGGCCAACAGCATGAAACGGATTAACTGCCCGTCCCGCACCGGAAGTCGCGTATCCCCACGTTGAAGGCGCGCAATGAGCCAGGCTCCAAGATTGGCCTGGAGGGCAGCGCCCGTACAGGCGCCGACCGCCATCAGCACATCGGGCGTCGATGCCAGATTATCCAGCCTCAGGTTGGCGAAGAACGCCCCAAGCCAGATGGCAGGAAACATGCGCCAACCACCCAACAGGGCGGCGGCCAAGGCAATCCCTGCGGCAGGCCAGACGGGGGAGGCGTCACCAGGCAAAACCGCTAAGAACAGGCTGAGCTTACCCACCAAGGCATAAGCCAGGGCGACCAGCACTGAATATATGAACACGCTCAAGCTTCGAGCACCCGAGGTACAAACACACGAAAAACAGCCCCACGCCCGGGCTCGCTTTGCAGTTCAACCTCACACCCCTGCAAACGACTCAGCTCTGCCACTAGCGCCAAGCCGAGACCACTGCTGCCAATGCGTTCATCTTCCCCCCCCAGCTGGGTAAACTTACGAAAGAGTTTGCGCTGATCCGACTCTGCAATACCCTTCCCATTATCTTGCACCGACAGTACAACCACCTCGCCCAAGGCGTCATGCGAGGACGGCTCAGCACTCAACCATACTCGACCACCACCATACTTGATGCCATTGGAAATCAGGTTGACCAATACCTGCACCATGCGCTGGCGATCTGCGCTCACCCACATCGCCGGCATTGACGCCAGTTGCACCATCACTTGCCTGGCGAGAGCGAAGCCCTCGCACTGGGCTTTCGCCTCTAGCAACAAATGGCTCACTTCGCAGGGCACGATGGCCACATTCATTCGGTTGACATCGATGCGGGAGAGATCCAGCACATCATTGATGACCTGCAGCAGGTGCTCGCCATTGCGCTGAATCGCCCGCAGCGCCTCCTGCTCGCGCTCATCCAAGCGGGATGAAGAACCATGCAGCAGGCGCTTGCTAAACCCCAGCACCGAGTTGAGCGGCGTGCGCAGCTCATGAGACATGGAGGCGAGAAAACGCGACTTGGACGTGTTGGCTTGTTCAAGCGCCACAACCTTCTCTTGCAAGGCCTCTTCGGCGAACTGACGTTCGCATTCAGTGCGATACGCCAGCATCAAACTGCCATAAGTAAGCAACAGCGGCTCAAGGTAATCCACCAGAGACTGCGAGTAGCCCCCGGGTCGATTAGCTAGGCCAACCATCCCGACAAAGATCTCACCGATGAAAATGGGCACCCCTAGATAGCGCCATAGCGGGGGGTGACCGGCCGGCCTACCGGTGGCGCGCGGATCACCCGCTACATCGTTTGAAATAACGGGCAAGGCATGCGCCACGGTAAAGCCAAACAGCGTATCGTGGTTGTGAAACTCCATACCCGATGGGGCATTTTCTTTGTAAAAGGCCTCGGTTTCTGCATTCCAGGAAATGTTGGTAATCGCGTGGGTTTTCAGGAAGGGGCGGCCCTCGGCAGAGTAGCGGATTTCACCAATAAAGCCGTACTCGGAGCCCGTAATACCCAACAATACATCCAGCGCACGACTGAACAGCACATAAGCCGACTCGCGCGTGACATACAGTTGTTGTAATTCGTTGATCGCCGAAAGAAGTGCGCGGTCGTCCATCAGCAGCGGGCTCATCACCATCGCCTCGCTGAGACAAACCTTGAAGATGTCAGCATCATCCCATACGGCGACCTGCAGTCGCCGTCCCTGCACCTCCGCCTCGGCTACCCGCAACCGGGCCAATGCCTCACGGGCGCGCGCGTAGATCGAAAGGTATTCTTGAAGGGAGGCGTAACCATCGAGTCGCAAGACACCTGACAGATTCAGCCCCTGCATGTCATCCGACGAAAGGCCTAGCAAGCGAGCCGCCTGCTCATCAAAAGAGATGACTATGCCCTCCGCGTTGACAGAGAGAACACCGGTATTGCTCGCCATGCATCCCCCGATAACCAAGCCCAATTGGTCAGGCGCCGCGGGATAAGTATAGACAGCCTCCAGCACCAGGCCTGTCAGGTGCCTACCACCTTCTCAAGCCCGCAACGCTCGCAGCGGTATACCGTGACCAAGCGGCCAAACTTGGTATCAAAACGCTGTTTCTTGTCGACCTTCCACTTGTGGTGGCCGTTCTGGCACAAGGTGCCGCCATCTCTGGGCTTCGGGGCCGGGCGCTTGAACGGAAGCACATCACCCATGAGCGGTCTCATCCAGGTAGAGCACGGCACTGACCACATGCAGCGGACGCCGCCCGAGGTAGAAGAACAACACGCCTTGCCGGCCATCCCGCAGGCGAATGCTGGCACTGACCACGTCACCCGCCACCAGCAGTTTGGGGCAATCCGAGCCTCGCAGCAGATCCACCGCTTCCGGCGCCATGATCACATGCCCGCTGCCTGCCAGGGTGATACCCGGGCAGCTCTTGGCCACGACCGGCAGCTCTCCCCCCTGCATGGCCCACAGCAGATCCCGCACCAGCGCGCGCCCCTTTTCCCCGACGGAAAAGAAACCTTTGGCAAAGCCCACCATGCCACTCAGGCCCATGGTGCGCAGCAGGCGCAAGTTGTTGCGCCACAACACCTTGAGGTAGTCGCGCTCCATGCGCAGCAAGCTGGCCACCATCGGCACGGGCTCCCAGTGGGCTGCCAGGCGCTGAATGCGCAACCCCTCGGGCGTGTTCACCAGTTCATACAGCAGGTGCATGGGCACCCGCACTGTCACTACCGGCGACATGGCGATCTCGATTTCCAGATCGCGCACCATGTGCAGCCCGCAGACCACATCGTGGTGCACGTGAAAGCGGATGTCATTGGGGGCAATGAAGGTATCGTAGAAGCGCGCCAGCGGCGCGTGGCCACGCCGCCCACTCTGCACATCGTAAAGCCCGCCGATATGGGGCGCCGAACCCACCGGGTCCTCCACCACATGCAGAGGCGCAAACAGGGCCAGCCAGTCCGTCCGGGCATGCGCCGCCACCGCCGCCGGCGAGGCATCCACCAGGTCGATCACGGATTTTTTGACATCGCTCATGCGCCATTACCCCCCAGTCTCTTCCATAATAGAGTCGATATTTGAGCAGCAGAATAGCGATAGAAACCTGCACTGAACAGAGGAAGCCCCCTCAGGTGAGCGAAACGTCACATCCCGTGCCCGACCTGCACGACGCCCTGTTATTTCTGGCCGTGGCGGGTTTGCTCATCCCGTTGTTGCGCAAGCTCAAAATCAATGCCGTGCTGGGCTTCCTGCTCGCCGGTGTGCTGTTGGGGCCCTTTGGCCTGAGTGCTCTGCTGCCTGACTCACCCCTGGTTAAAGTCGTTACCCTGCAGGAAGTGGACGCGGCGCGCGCCTTGGCCGAGCTTGGCGTGGTGATGCTGCTGTTTCTGATCGGCCTTGAGCTGTCTTGGGATCGCTTGTGGCAGATGCGGCGCTGGATCTTTGGCCTGGGCAGCGCCCAGCTGGCGCTGTGCGGCACGGCCATCGGCGGCATCGCCTGGGCCTTCGGCAACAGCGTGGATGCCGCCATCATACTGGGCGGGTGCCTGGCGCTTTCCTCCACCGCCATCGCCATGCAGCTGTTAAAGGAGCAGCGCACGCTGGGGTCACCGGTGGGGCACGCCAGTTTTTCGATTCTGCTGTTGCAGGATCTGGCGGTGGTACCCCTGCTGCTGCTGGTGGGCCTATTGGGTCAGGAGAGCGACGGCGGCCCCTGGCTCCCCATCGCCACTGCCTTAGGCAAGGCGACGCTGGCCATTGTCGTCATCGTCGCGGGCGGCCACTGGCTGGTGCGCCCGCTGTTTCGCTGGGTGGCGGCCCAGCAGCAAAGTGAGTCCTTCATGGCCATCACCCTGTTGACCGCCATCGGCACGGCGGCGCTGACCCATGCCCTGGGCCTTTCCCTGGCCCTGGGTGCCTTCCTGGCGGGAGTGCTGTTGGCAGAAACAGAATTCAGGCACGAAATTGAAGTGAACCTGGAGCCCTTCAACGGCTTGTTGATGGGCCTGTTCTTCATGGCGGTGGGCATGAACATCGACTTGGGCCACGCCATCCGTGAGCCCGGTTGGCTGCTGGCCTCGGTGCTGGGCCTGATGCTGCTGAAAGCGGCGCTGATCGCCCCCCTAATGCGGCTGCAGAAGCTCAGCTGGGGGGCCGCCGTGCATGGCGGCCTGCTGCTGAGTCAGGCGGGGGAGTTTGGTTTCATCCTGATCGGCATGTCCATGACCTTGGACATTTTGCCCTACGACACCGCCCAGTTCATGCTGCTGGTGGTGGGCTCCACCATGATGATGACCCCCTTGGTGGCCAACTGGGGCGCACGCCTGCAGGTGCAGCTGGATGCCCGCAGCCGCGCTTCGACCGACACCCCCGAGCACATGCTGGAACAACACGTGCTGATCGCCGGCTTTGGCCGCGTAGGACAACTGGTCGCCCAGGTGCTGAGCGACGCCCAGCAACCCTGGGTGGCCATCGAGCGCTCGCAAGCGCAGGTACAACGGCTGCGGCAACAAGGTTGCCCGGTGGTATTCGGCGATGTGAGCAAGCCGGAGCTGCTGCGCAAGCTGCACGCCGAGCGCGCCATCGCCGTGGTGGTGACGGTGGATGAGCCCGAAGCGGGGGTGATCGCCGTGGCGTCCATTCGGCAACACTTCCCGCACACGCCGATCTACGCCCGCGCCCAACACGCTGAACACGCCAAGCGCCTGATGGCTGCGGGGGCCACCGAGGTGGCCCCGGATGCGATTGAGTCTGCCCTACAACTGGCGGGGCATACCTTGGGCGGCATCGGCTTGTCGGAGTCCTCCACCCAGCAGGCCCTGCAGCGACACCGCCAGGCGAGCCACGCCCAGTTCAAGCATCACGCCGAGCAGGCCAAGGCCACGCACTGACGCCCCGGCCAGCGGATGGCCCAGTAGGCACAAACGGGAAAAGGCCATACTGACGACGCTACAATAGATCTCAACCGCTGGCGTATATTTGCCGGTTTAGCCGCTCTGACTAAGGATCCTCCATGAGCGAAGCCAACGCGCTCGATATTGCACGCCAGACCCTGGAAGGCTTTGCCATTCTGATCGCCATGGGCTGTGTAGGTAGCACCATAGCCCGCCTGCTCAAGATCCCCGATATTGTGATCTTCCTGCTGCTGGGCATGATGGCGGGGCCCGGCGCCCTGGACCTGGTCGACATCCCCGATGCCGGTGCACTGAACCAGGCCATTCTCATTTTCGGCGCCTGCTACCTGCTGTTTGACGGCGGCGCCTCACTGCGCCTCAGTGTGCTGAAGGAAGTGTGGATTTCCATTCTGGTCATTTCCACCGTAGGGGTTCTGATCACCGGCGCCATCACGGCGGCCACCGCCTACTGGGTGCTGGGTATCCCGGTCATGGTGGCCTTGCTGCTGGGCGCGACCATCGCGTCCACCGACCCCGCCACCTTGGTGCCCATTTTCAAGCAGGTACCGATACGCGAGCGCGTCGCCCAAACCGTGATGTCGGAATCCGCCTTTAATGATGCCATGGGCGCCATCGCCACCTTTAGCATCCTGGCGGTAGCCACGGGCGGGGTTGAATTCTCACTAGGCCACAGCCTCTACGACCTCGCATACAAGGCTGGGATCGGCGCAGTGATCGGCTTTGGCTGTGGTACCGCGCTGATCTTCCTGGTCTCCCCCAGCCGGCTCAACCTGTTCGGTGGTTTGGCCTCGGCCGCCAAAATCCCAGCCATTCTGGCCGCCTATCTGATCTCCGAGCATGTGGAAGCCAGTGGTTTCATGGCCGTGTTTATCGTCGGCATCATGGTCGGCAATAAAGATGTCTTCGGCGCTCGCTTCACCGAAGATGACGAGCATGCACTGGAAAGCTTCGTCGGCATCTTTGCGCTGATCATGCGCATGTTTATTTTCATTCTGCTAGGCAGCCATGTCGACTTCGCACTGATCAACCAGTATCTGGTGGGCGGCGCCATTGTGGTGGCCGTCTTCATGCTGGTGGCCCGCCCGGTGACCGTGTTCATCTGTTGCCTGCCCGACCGCCGCGCCAAGTGGAGTTTGCCAGAGCTGTTGTTCATATGCTGGAAACGCGAGACCGGCGTCATTCCCGCCGCGCTGGCGGGCATGTTGGTAGGCATGAACGCGCCAGGGGCGAAGACCATTGCGGCAGTGACCTTCATCGCCATTTTGATGACGATTCTGATTCAGGCCAGCACCACGCCGCTGGTGGCGCGCAAGCTCGGCTTGTTGCTGGAGCAGCAAAAGGGCTGAGAGCCGACGGCCCACCCAGAGCACTTCTGGGTGGGCCGGTGATCACGCCAACCTGAACCGCCCCACCGCCATCTGCAAGCCACGCGCCAGTGCCGACAGGTGCTGGGCCATCTCCGCCGACTCCTCGATCACACGCTCGCTTTCCGCGATCATGCCGCGCATCTGGTCCGCCCGCTGGCTGAGTTCCTGAGTCGCTTGGGTTTGCTCCTCCAACACCTGACTCACCGCGTGCACCGTGCCCGCCACGCCCTCGGCACCATCGCGAATCGCCGCCACCGAGCCACTGGCATCCGTCGCCAGTTGAACCCCCTGTGCCGAGGTTTGCACCGCATCGCCCATATGCTGCTGAGCATCGGCGATGGCACCGCGAATGCGGCCAATGACCTGCCCGATTTCCTGGGTGGCACCCGCGGTGCGCGCGGCCAGTTCCCGCACCTCCTCGGCCACCACCGCAAAGCCTCGTCCCTGCTCCCCCGCCCGGGCGGCTTCGATGCTGGCATTTAACGCCAGCAGGTTGGTCTGGTCGGCAATCGACCTGATGGAACCCACGATCTGGGCGATCTCGGAAGACCACTCACCCAGCACCTGGATGCTACCCGAGGCCACCCGCACGATCTCGGCAATGCGGCCGATCTCGCCAATCGCCTGCTGGATCACCTCACCACCTTGGGTGGCCAGCACACGCGAGGAGGCGGAAAGCGACTGACTTTGCTGTGACACCTGGTTGATCTGACCAATGCTGGCAGAGATCTGGTGCACCGCCGTGATGGTGGACTGCACCTGCCCGCCTTGCTCGGCGCTCAGCGCCACCAGCGCGCGCGCACCACTGGCCAACTGGGCGGCGGCCGCCGCGAGCTGATCGCCGGCGGCATCCACCTCGCGCATCAGCCGGCAGGCGGCCTCGGCGGTGCGGTTGAAATCCGTCGCCAGATCGTAAAACTCATCCCGCCCCTGGGGGGCAACCTGGGCGGTGAAATCGCCCTGGGACAGACGGGCAAGCGCCGCGCTGATGCGGTGCAACTGGTGCTGGGTGTGCTGCGCCAGGCCGATAAACAGCCAGGCAATGGCCAGCAACATCGCCATGGAAAAGCCCAGCACGCTCCACAATTCAAGTTGCTGCCTGGCGATGCGCGCCTGTAGCACCTGGTCTAGCTGCGCCGAGGACACCTTCAGCATGTCGAAGCCGAGGCGGGTAGCCTCGGTCGCCAAGGCAAAATAGGCCTTGGCATCGATAGCGTAGCGGCCAGCGACCAGTTCAGCTTGCACCACCTCCAGCAGGCGCCCGCAGGCCTGCTCAAAGCGATCCATGGCAGGCGCAAGTGCCTTACCAGCCCCGGCATTGGCCGCCTCCACCTTGGCGACATTAGCGCGCAGGCCGGCAATACCTTCATTCACCGAGGCCCCCAACACACCCAGTTTGAGCCGCTCAGCCTCGGCTACCGAACCGCGCTTGGCATCGCCCAACACGCGCATGCCCATGGCCCGCAGGCGGCCGATCTGCTCCACCGTGCCGGGCACCCGGGTCACCACGGCATCCATCATGAAGTAGCTGTCCAGCGCCGGGTCCAGGGTCAGGTTTGAACTGTCTGCGATGGTGGACATCAGCCCCAACAGCTCGCTGACCAAGACCGTGTGGCGCTCGAAGGAGCGCGGCGCGTCCAGCTGCTCGACCTCTTCCGCCAGGCTGTCCCACTGGCTGCGCCATTGCCGCCATGCCCCATCGGCCTTCATCGCCTGCATGCCGGCGGTGTGAGCCTCCAGCGAGGCGATGGCCTGGCGCACGAGCTGGCGCTGCTCCCGCCACTGCGCCTTGAGTGCCGCGTTGCCGCTCAGCACACCGTTGCCCAAGCCCCGGTGCTGCTGCACCCCATCCAGCACCGGCTGCAGGGCGCTGATCAACACCAGGCCCGTTCGTTCCTGGCGGGTGAACGCCAGCTGCGCGCTGTAGTTCAACCACAACGCGCTGGTCACCGCACCGTAGGCCGCCAGCATACACAGGCCAATCAGTAGAAATTTTCCGCTGTAGCGGAAGCGCCGCAACAAGGCAATGGCGGGATAAAGCATCGAAGCACACACCCAAATCGATTCAATGAACAGCGGGCGGCCAGTGCGAGAAAAACCAGAACGAGACGCGCGAATAAACGCGTCACAAAAAGGCAATCCGTAAAACCTGACCGGAGCTGCCAATAGCTATAGACGAGGGATTTTATGCACGCAACGCGTTAGAAAGAGCGCACAAAAACAGGGCAAAGCGCACCAAAAGCGCGCCACACCCCATCAGCGATAGCACGCCATCGCACCTAAATTGTGCAAAATTTTTTATTCGGCCACGATGCTTATTTTGCCTGCGCAGGCCACGGCACGCTGCACCGCCTCCTCCACCGTCGCGCCCCGCGCCAGGGTCACGCCAAGACGGCGCTTGCCGCGCACCTCGGGCTTGCCGAACAGGCGCAACTGGGTGCCGGGCATGGCCAGGGCCTGGGCCACGCCATCAAATCGAATATTATTGCTCTCGCCCTCCCCCAGCATGGCGCATGAGGCGGTGGGGCCAAACTGGCGGATCTCGCCAATCGGCAGTCCCAGCACCGCCCGCACGTGCAGGGCGAATTCGGACATGTCCTGGCTCATCAAGGTCACCAGGCCGGTGTCGTGCGGGCGCGGCGAGACTTCGGAGAAGAACACCTCATCCCCTGCGATGAACAACTCCACGCCATAGATGCCCCAGCCAGCCAAATTCTCCACGATGGTGCGGGCCATGGCCTGGGCGCGCTCCAGCGCCAGCGCACTCATCGCCTGGGGCTGCCAGGACTCGCGGTAATCGCCATCCTCCTGGCGGTGGCCGATGGGTGCGCAGAAGTGCACGCCGTCCACCGCGTTCACGGTGAGCAGAGTGATCTCGTAGTCGAACTTGACGAAGCCCTCGACGATCACCCGCCCCTGGCCCGCGCGCCCGCCTTCCTGGGCGTAGCGCCAGGCCTTCTCGATATCCGCTTCGGATTTCACCACGCTCTGGCCCTTGCCCGAGGAGCTCATCACTGGCTTCACCACGCAGGGAATACCCACCTGTTTGATACCCGCGGCGTATTCCTCGAAGGTGCTGGCGAACACGTAGGGAGAGGTCTTCAGGCCCAGCGTTTCAGCCGCCAACCGGCGGATGCCCTCGCGGTCCATGGTCAGCCGCGCGGCGCGGGCGGTGGGCACCACCTTGAAGCCCTCGGCCTCCAGCGCCAGCAGGGTCTCGGTGGCGATGGCTTCGATTTCGGGCACGATGTAGTGCGGCTGCTCCCGCTCGATCACCGCGCGCAGGGCGCGGCCATCCAGCATGTTGATCACATGGCTGCGATGGGCCACCTGCATGCCCGGCGCGTTGGGATAGCGATCCACCGCGATGACTTCCACCCCCAGGCGCTGGAATTCGATCACCACCTCCTTGCCCAGCTCGCCGCAGCCGAGCATGAGGACCTTGGTGGCGGAGGGGGAAAGGGCAGTGCCGAGGGTCATGAGAGGTCACCTGTGTGGATTTGGCTGCCATTGTAGCGGCCCACACAGCCCTGTCACAGCTAAGGAATCACAGACCTGGAACTGGTTATTTAGCCCACTCAATGGCCATCACAGATACTTTGGCCTCCCGCAGGCAGATGCCCCCCATCCGAGACATTTGGCGAATTGGGGACAATCACGACGAAAGTCCCTAAGCGGCACCGCCCCACCACAAAATGTCAACACGAATAATTAGACCACGAATATTTTCTCTGATAGAATCTAGCCCCAACCAAGTCAAAGCCACTCCGAGTTGTTTCAGGTCTCATTAATGCCCGTCACTTCGCCCTAGCATCAACAACCTTAAAAACCAGCACTCACAATATGGTTTTTATCTTGCGCACACCAGGTAAATTCATTTTTGAATTGCTGTGTTGCATGCTCAGTTTCTTAAATTCATGAACGACTTTTTTTGAGCCCCACCACCACCTCAACATCTTTGAATGGAATTTTCTGAAAGACCGTTCGCAACGAAACTGCTGGCCCCCAGCACACGAACCACCATTCAGGTTGAAGAAGGCCCGAAGTCCTGAGCCCAAGGCACCTCTGAATAATTCCATCAAGGCGATGACGGCCAAATAAAATCATGAAAAAACGGAGTTAACTCATCTAAAATTAGCATTTTTAGCATGATTTTAACGACGACAGCGCGTCTTCATGGGCTTACCCATAGGTCCCCTAACCCACCATCCGCTGGCAGCCATAGGGACCAATCAAAAAACCCTCTCGGATCAACCATCTTCTTTTTGAAAAAACTGAGCCCACAAGAAAAACCTTAAGATTTTTCTGTTTGTCAGAAAACCCCCTTTCAATACTAACCGGATTGGACACATGAAAAATAAAATTAAAACCTATCTTTTTTTCACAATGCTACTCATGACTGGCGAATCAAAAGCAATGCTGAAAGCCGAAAGCCCCTGCGCGGACCTAGCCACTCCCATTGGAGGACTAAACTTCAGCCCTTACCCCAGCGCTCAGCACCCTGGGAGGAACCCATACATCAGACCTGAACAGATCGCCCAACGCCTGACCCTAATTGAAGACTGTACTCGCCACATTCGCACTTTCAGTGTTCGCTGGGGCATGGATCGGGTTGTCGATATGGCCATGCTGCAGGGCATCCAAGTGACCCCCGGCGCCTGGCTTGGCAAGGATCACATCAGCAACCTGGAAGCAATCGACACATTAACAGCGACAATGCTGCGCAATAAAGTGCCCAGGGCCATTATTGGAAGCGAAGCATTACTGCGCCACGATCTCGATGCCAAGCAGCTAGGTGAGTATCTGCGCTATGCGAGAGGAAAACTCGGCAATTACGGTGAGATTGGCTATGCCGATACACACGACCAACTCAAAGCCAATCAACCCCTGCTTGAGGACATGGATGTCATCTACGCCAACTTTTATCCATATTGGGAAGGCATTTCCATTGAGGCCAGCATTGCTTTTTTGGATAGCGCCTACCGTGAACTTCAGGCAAGAGCACCAGGAAAACCCATTATCATTTCCGAAACCGGCTGGCCAAGCTGTGGTAGAAAAATAGGAAAAGCCATAGCAAGCCCCGAGAATAGCGCCCGTTATTTTCGAGAATTCACTACTTGGGCAACTAAAAACAACGTCGAATACTTCTATTTCTCAGCCTTCGATGCTTCCTGGAAAACGGAATATGAAGGCCCTCAAGGAGGATGCTGGGGGCTAATCGACGAAAACGGCAACGCAAAGACACCACTCTCACGCCATATTCCTCCCAGCATACGATTCACCCCCTGCGACTCACGCCCCACCACCTAATAAAGAAGGACTTGACCGCCGGCATGGTTTGATCAATAATTATTTCAACTCAAACTAAATAAGTCAGTCCATGAACCACGACTCACCCAGCCCGCACAAGGATCTCACTACGAGCACCTTCGAAAGCCGTATCCTTCGCGCCATGCGCAGGCTGATCCGCAGTGTGGACCTCCATTCCAAATCGCTGCTGAATGCCTATCAGGTTACGGCGCCACAATTGGTCTGCTTGGTGGAAATCGTCGACCAAAACACCCACACCGTCTCGTCCCTAAGCGAGGCAGTGAACCTTTCCGCGAGCACTGTTGTCGGCATTCTTGATCGCCTGGAAAGTAAAGGGTTGATTGCACGCAACCGCGACAAGAAGGATCGCCGCGTCGTCTGGATCACCCCCACGGAATCAGGCAAAGCACTGGCCTATAGCGGCGCCTCTCCGCTGCAAAACTCCCTGGCCGGCGCATTACGCAGCCTACCTGAGCTAGAACAAGCCACCATCGCACTCTCTCTTGAGCGCATCGTGGAACTGATGGAAATCGGACATGTGGATGGGTCACCTCTCCCTGCGGTAGACCCTGTGCAACTCGCTCGCCCAGTTCTAGATGAAGGGGCGAACCGACAGGAGGAATGAGTTTTGTCGACTCTATTTGTTCCAACACTGGACCATAACCCACCCCCCATTTTCATTATGCGTGAACCGACGCCCGAAGATGGTAATGCAATCCACACACTGGTGAAGCACTGCCCACCACTGGACATAAATAGCCGCTACGCATATCTACTGATAGGGCATCATTTCGCCACCACTTCAGTAATCGCACTCCGGGATGGAGAGGTTGTCGGGTTCATATCATCCTACTTACCTCCGGAACAACCGGACACACTGTTTGTGTGGCAAGTAGCCGTAGCCCCAGCACAACGAGGCCAGCAACTCGGCAAGCGGATGCTGCACTCAATTCTTAGTCGACCTGCTACTGCCTGTGCACACTATCTGGAAGCTACCGTATCGGCATCCAACGGCCCATCCGCACGCCTTTTTTCCAGCATCGCTCAGGACTTTTCAGCCCAATTAAGCGTCAGCGAATTATTCGGCGCACTCCACTTCGGAAATACCGTACATGAAGCGGAGCACCTCTATCGAATTGGACCTCTAAAGCCTGAACAGCGCCAACCGCCGTTCCCTTGCCCCCCCTCTCAGGCAGGGTGATACACCAGCCTTTCACATAGCCTTTATTTTCCATAAATCAAAATGAGGATACCACCATGAACATGGGTGTATTTGATCGTATCGAATCGGAAGTACGCAGTTATATCCGCTCCTTTCCAACCGTATTCAGCACAGCGAAGGGTGCGGAAATCGTGGATGAAGCAGGCCGTCGCTACCTCGATTTCTTCTCGGGCGCAGGCTCGCTCAACTACGGACACAACAACCCGTTAATCAAACGAGAGCTAAAGCGCTACATCGACCAGGATGGTATTGTGCATGGTCTGGATATGGCCACTTCGCGAAAACGTCTTTTCATGGAAACTTTTGAGGAATTAATTCTTACTCCGCGAGGCATGAACTACAAACTGCAATTCACCGGGCCTACTGGCACCAACGCAGTCGAAGCAGCCATGAAGCTGGCCCGACTCGTCACTGGCCGTCAGAACATCATCTGCTTCACCAATGCCTTTCACGGCGTGACCCTAGGCGCCATGGCTGCGACAGGGAATCAGAAGTTCCGAGAGGCTGCAGGCACCACACTGCAAGGCACCACGTTCTTACCGTACGATGGCTATCTGGGGCCTACTGTCGACACCACGGTGTACCTGGAGAAAATACTTTCGGACCCCAGCAGCGGCTTGGACAAGCCTGCTGCGGTAATGATTGAAACCGTACAAGGCGAAGGTGGAGTCAACGTTGCCAGCACCCCTTGGCTGAAGTCTCTGGAACAACTGTGCCGCCGCCATGAAATTCTACTGATTGTCGACGATATCCAAGTCGGCTGTGGCCGCACGGGTCGTTTTTTCAGCTTTGAGGATAGTGGCATTTCACCAGATATCATCACGCTATCAAAATCCTTGAGTGGCTATGGCTTGCCCATGGCAATGGTACTCATGAAACCAGAGTTCGACCTATGGAAACCTGGCGTGCACAACGGTACCTTCCGGGGTAACAACATGGCTTTCGTTACCGCGCGAGAAGCACTCACTAATTATTGGTCAGACAGTTCCTTTGAAAAGGAAACTTTGATAAAAGGCCAGCAAATGCACCTTTCACTATCGGAAACAGCCAATCGCCACCGGGACGAAAAACTGGAAGTGCGTGGACGCGGCATGATACAGGCCCTTGCCTTTAGCCATCACGCTCAGGCACAGGAAGTGGCCAATCTCTGTTTCCAGCGCGGCCTGATCATAGAGTCCTCCGGCGCCCACAGCGAGGTACTGAAATTACTTCCCCCCCTAACCATCAGCAGTGCTGAACTGGACAAGGGTCTGTCCATTATTGAGCGAGCGGTACACGTAGTGATCAATGCGGCTCGCTACCAAGTCCGACGCGTCAAGTGAGGCCGACATGCTGATACGCCATGTAAATAACATCAAAGGTGGAGAGCGGGAAGTGAATGGCGCCACCTGGACTAGCCTGCGCCTATTAATCAAGGACGACGGCATGGGGTTTTCACTGCATGAAACAACCATGGCCGCAGGCAGTCGAACACACATGTGTTATCGAAACCATCTCGAGGCTGTCTTTTGCATCGCCGGGGAGGGTGAACTTGAAGTGCTTCCCTCTGGCCAGCGGTTCCACATAAACCCGGGCTTGATGTATGCACTCGATCAACACGATGAACATTGCCTCCATGCCCTTTCGGAATTGAAACTGATCTGCGTTTTCAACCCACCGGTCACTGGACGCGAAGTCCATGATGAAACAGGCGCATACCCACTGCCGGATTAAAACCATGAGACAGCCTTATGACTTCGCCCTTTTACCCTGAGGGAGGGCCGTCACAATTACGCTAGGCACGTTTCGACAGAGGCCTCAAAAAGACCGTCGGCGCTACAAAAAACACTAAAAACTGGCCGCACGAAAGACACAAAAGTCACTTCAACAGAGCTTCCTTAAATAATTTTTCAGAGAAGCCCGAACATCCTGCACCACAGGAGCACCTAATGATGTTGATAACAAACAGCTACCCATCCCGCAGCGCCAAGGAAGATGCGTTACTGGCTCGCAGGGAGCCGGCAGTTCATGGCCCATTAAGCCGGATATCTCCAGAAAATGAACGGCAGCTTTCTCTCTATGAAAAAGATGGCTATCTTGTTATGCGAAATATTTTTTCATCATCAGAGGTGGAAGCACTTCAATCAGAAATGGACGAACTGAGAAAAAGATGCGCAGATGAGAAACCTGAAGAAGCCATTCTAGAACCAGAAACCGGTCATCTTCGCTCGCTTTTCTCCATTCACAGAAGCAGCAAAGTTTTCTCCAGACTTTGCAGGGACTCGCGCTTACTTGACATGGCCAGACAGATTCTCGACAGTGACCTCTACATCCACCAGTCAAGACTTAATTACAAACCAGGACTTTACGGAAAGGAGTTTTTCTGGCATTCCGACTTCGAAACCTGGCATATCGAAGACGGCATGCCCAATATGCGAGCAGTCAGCTGCTCAGTCCTACTGACCGACAATAATCATTGGAACGGCCCCCTTATGGTGATCCCTGGCTCACACCGTACTTTCGTGAGCTGCTCGGGAGAAACGCCGGAAGATAATTACAAAATCTCATTGAAACAACAAAGTATTGGCGTTCCCGACAAGCTCGCGATTAGCATGCTTGTCGATAAAGGTGGAATCGATGCTATCGAGGGGCCCGCCGGCACAGTCGTATTTTTCGATGCCAACCTGATGCACGGTTCAAACAGCAATATATCGCCACACCCTCGGAGCAATGCATTCTTCGTCTACAACAGCATGGATAACCTGCTGCGCGCTCCCGCAAATGGACTGAAGCCTCGACCAGAATTCATCGCAGCACGCAAGCACATCGAACCACTACGCACCTGTGGTCATTTTCTTGATAGGGCATAGCTCATTTGACCTTAGAAAACACCAGCGGCTAGCCTTGCCTGGCGATGCTCATTGCAACATGCCGCGCCCACGCGGCAATTGATAATGAGGGCGGTGCCCCAAGCGCTGCCGGCAGGGCGGCGGCATCCGTCACATACAACCCAGGAATGCCATATACCTGACCTTTTGCATCAATAACGGCTCGCGTCTCGTCATCACCCAGTACAGCGCCCCCCAAGGGATGCACCGTTGTCACTGCTGAGGGGATGCGCAACGAAACGGCACTACTCACACCAAGCTCGCAGAGCCTTGAATAGGCTCTAGCAAACACCGGGCTATTATCGCGACTATAACTCAGCCTGATGCGCTGCCCATGCAACCCCACATGACCATCTGCACTGTCGACCCCCATGCCCGCAACGAATAGATCCTGTCGCAACCGCCTCTTCAGCCACGACGGAATGGGAATCGCTGCCAGCCCGGCAATACCCGTCTGCATGAAGACCGGGCCATCCTTATCCTCCTGATGGGCAAACATACGTTCGTAAACGCCACTCACAGTGTGGTCGACACCCGATTGATTGACCGGCCAGTAGGCCATCACATCGCCATTGCTGCCAAAACCACGCCCAAGTGCAGGCATTCCCGACAATCCACCGCCAGCACGACTGCGCAACAACAATGAAACTGTGTTCACCGCTCCCGCCGCCACTATCACTCGCGGCGCACGAAATGCTTCGAAACGGTTCCCCGGCCTGCGTGCCGTCACACAGAACACGCCAGATGTCTCA
Organism: uncultured Pseudomonadales bacterium; assembly: GCA_964649985.1. Lineage (GTDB taxonomy): Bacteria > Pseudomonadota > Gammaproteobacteria > Pseudomonadales > CAZYQX01 > CAZYQX01. Next base: position 82,301 of record CAZYQX010000004.1, read on the forward strand.
CGTGCTATCGACACCACTTCACATTCAGCCTCAAGCCTCAGCCCATCCGCCATGGCCGGTAGTAAACAAGCACTGTCGAGAGTCAATTTATTACCACGAGGAGAACCGAACATACCCTCTTCACGAAAATCTACACTCCGCCCATCCACATCTAGCGAACGATAGCCCCAATGTGGTTGCGCCGACGGTAGCAGCGCAGAAAATCCTTCAGGGAGCGCGGGCCCCTCGCACCCATGAAGCAAAGGGGGCTGGCGCGACCCAAACTGGGTCAGCAGCGCTTCATAGTGCGGCGCCATGCTCACTACGCTTACGCCCTCGGCCCGACCATCCCAGTAGTTTTCGTGCAATGGAAGCGCATGCAGCCCCGAGTAGACATGGCTGCCCCCCCCCACTCCGTTTGAACAGACGACATTGATGCCATCAGCGAAAAACAACTCCAACAGGCCCCGCGGGTTGATAGTCACACCACGCGTCGGTAGCCAGCGATGATGAAGGCGATGAAGAACCTGAGGCAGGAACTGCCACCCATGTGGCAACGCGGCACGCTGGTGGATGCCAGCTGCGGTAACTTCCGTGGTGTCACGCCATGGACCGCGCTCCAGCAGGGTAACTGAGCCCCCCTCCCGACTCAGCAACTGGGCGGGTATGGCACCGCCAAAACCTGAACCAATAATGATGACATCACTCGAAGTCATGATTCATTTGACTCCTGTAGCGTGAAGAACATCAGCAGGCGTTCCCGGTACCAGACCTTGCCAAGCAACGAGCCTGGTGCGAACTCACGCAACTCCCCACGCAGATTCAATAGCCATGCAGGATTATCACCGGAGGAATAGTCGAGCAAGAGACAGGCGCGACTTTCATCCATTCGCGCCCGGTACATCCCCCACTGGCAACGAGCGCCTCCAAGCACCCAGCAGTTTCCTCCTCGACCGTCAATTTCGAAGAATTTGCCACGCCAGAACCATCGCCAACACCACCCCAACACAGGGCCATTGATGAGATGTAATAGGCCGCCACGCAACGCTGCGGGCACGTGCTCCAGAAGCGGAACCCCCATGGCCGCTCCCATCAGGAGCCCCTGAGGTAACTGTTTCGGGGGCAGCAGGCCATCATAAAGTTTGGATAACTCGGCACGCGTCATTCTCAACATGGTGCACCCGCTACTGATGTGGTGCTTTCATTTTGACGCCATGCCTACTTGCCGATAAGAGCCTAGAAGGACAAAATCGAGCCATTTGCGACATGAGGTGCGATCGTGCACATCAGCCTGTTACTTCTCCCTGATATCGTCGCCTCCAGTGTGCTTGGACCACTCGATCTGCTCAGGAGTGCTGCCCTTCTCCAACCGGAAAACAGTCCTCCCCTGCACGCAGAACTGGTCGCGCCCAGCACGATACCCTACCGTTGCCTACATGGTATAACGCTTGGCGCGGACCGCACCCTTGCCGAGATCCAGCGAACTGACGTCATCCTGATTCCCTCACTGACACCGGAAGCACTCACCAGCTCAATGGTGAACGAGCTTTGCGACTGGATATGCATGCATGCAGCGCAGGGCACTCGCGTTGCCAGTATCTGTACCGGGGCATTCCTGCTAGCGGCCACCGGTCTGCTGGAGGGCCGTCGTGCCACCACCCACTGGGCCTTCGAACAACGTTTTAAGACGTTGTATCCGCGGATCAAGCTCGAATCCAATACTGCCCTACTGCAGCAGGGCAATATTCTGATGGCGGGAGGTGGCCTGATTTGGCAGGATTTGGTTCTGCATCTGATTGAGGAATGGGGGGGACAGAGCACTGCACTTCAATTGCTGCAGTTATTCCTACTACAGGAGCACCGCGAGGGCCAGAAGCCTTTAAGCGGCTTTGTCCCACGGGGACATCAAGACCTGGCCATTAAGGATATCGAGCGTTGGCTAGAACAAAACTTTCGAGAATCCGAAGCGGCCAGTCGAGCCATTGTGATTAGCGGGTTGCATCGCCGGACATTTCAGCGAAGATTCCAGGCAGCCACAGGCTTGCCTGTGGTGCAGTATTTGCAGCACTTACGGATCGAAGCAGCCAAGCTTGCGTTAAGGAATTCACGTCTTACTGTTGAAGAGATTGGCCTGAGCGTGGGCTATCTCGATACCAGTTCCTTCCGCCGGTTATTCAGGCGTCGTGTAGGGATGTCACCGAAAGACTACCAGATGCATTTCGGACGCTGCCAAACTGGCTCAGTGTTCGGCTGATGCATCTTCGTGCACTTCCCCTGCGGCCTTCAGTGCGAACAGCGTGACAATGGGCCCCACGGTCTCGAAAATCGCCACCGAGGCCAATACGACCGAAGAGAGATAGGCCCCAATCTCGGGGTAAAGGTTTTGGGTTGTCTGTGTCAGCCCGATGGCCAAACCCGCCATTGGCACGAGCACGCCCCCAATACTCGCACCCTGCCGCCACTCCAAGCCCGCCATGCGCCCCACAGCCACACATGCAAGCACTTTAGCGGTGGATCTGACCGCAACGAATGCAAACACCATCCAACCGACGCTTAGCAGGGCTCCTAAATGGAGTTTTGCCCCCGCCAGGACAAACAGCACGATAAAGAAAAGGTTACCGCCCGGACCAAAATCCACCCGGCTGATGAGTTTTGCCCTCTCCCATCGCCTGGCGGCAAGTCCCATGACCAGGAGTGTCATCAGCGGTGAAAGGTGCATCATTTTTGATGACCCCACCCCAAGTGCAATCATCCCCACAATCCATGCAAAACGATAGGACTGGGCGGTATGCGTCACCAGCACCAACCATGCCAGCGCCCCGCCCATCAACAGACCCAGCAATACCGACCCAATCAGCCTATACAGTGGATCAAACAGTATCACGGTCCATCCGGACTGCTGGCTGAGATGCAGCCAAGGCAGAATGGCGGAGAACATAAGGAACGCAATCACGTTATTGAGCCCGACCATCGCCAGACCCCGGCGCGTCACAGGCCCATCGGCCCCACTTTCACGCGCCACCAGCATCAGTACCGCAGGTGAACTCGATACGCCAATGGCGCCCACAAGCGCAGCGACCAGCGGTGATGCACCAAAGGCAACCAGCACGCCTCCCACACCGATGAAAGCAAGCAGGGATTCCCCCATGCTCATTCGCATCAGCCCCTTATCACGCAGCACCGATTTTAGATCCAGTCCCAGCCCCAACTGAAACAAGATCAAGCCCAATGCGACATCGACAAAGACCCGGGCGGACAACAGGGCCTCATGGGTCAGAACATTCAGCACATCGGGCCCAAGCAGCACGCCCACCAGCATGAAGCCCGTGATACTGGGCATCATCGGAACTCGATGCACCAGCGCGCCACCAAGAGCCCCCCCGAGCAACACCACACCAAAAATCATCAGGGCGTTGAAATCCAGGTTGCTGAATACGTCCGCCACCATTACCTCGTCTTTTCGTCAGTTAGCGCTGCAGAGAATCACGAGGCAAGCCTGTGTCACCATCATCCGGGGACACCATCCCATCGCGTGTGATTACCTCTACTTTCATAAACCGCACACGCAGCACGGCATCGCCTTCTGCAAGCTCGGAGAGCTTCTTTTCCATCTCGGTCACATCGACAGCGGATGGCATCCGCACACCACGCACAAGGGCCCTGATGACGACAGGGCGCTGCTGACCAAATCCCGTCACGACCACATCAGCCAAACGGTTCCCTGGCACTGATTCGATTTTTTCAGAAATCACCAGTCGCGCCTGGTGGGTGAACATTAACTCCCCCATGGCACGATGAGTACTAAAGGCCAGGCCCACAGCCAGAGCGCCAAGCATGGCCATGCTTGCCACGTCAGCAAGCAGCAGAGACATCACATGACGGCGAGGCCGGCGCCCATAGCCACAGACCCATAAAACCACGGCTACGCTCACCTGAATTGCGACGCCATTGGTCACCATAAGCAGTAATGCCCCGCTCGCTCCGCTGATATCGGCTCGTGCCAGCAACAACCCACCGGCGCAAAGTGGGGGTACGAGCGCTGTCGCCACCGCCACGCCCACCACAGCAACATTGATGCCCGGAGAAAGCACCGCCAATGCCCCAACAGCCCCCCCAGCCATTGCAATGACGAGATCGGCCAAGCCCGGATGGGTTCGAGCCAGCAGTTCATGGCTTGGTGGTATATCCCGGTGGATGAGGCCTATGACAAAAGACACCAACACCACCACGAGACAGCCAATCAGAAGCGTGACGAAGGCTCGCCGAAACATCGAGAGGCTGCCATCCACGATAGCGAAGCCCAATGCAACGAGTGGGCCCAACAGCGTCGCCACCAACATTGCACCAATCACCCCCGGCACGCTGTCGACGAGTAGGCTGTATGAGGCAATCACCGCCGCAAGCGCATTGAGCACGACGAAGGCTACTGACAACTGAGACTCACTCAAGAGCCGGCGATACACCCGGTCTCTAGACAAAAATCGCAATCGCATCCTGAACTCCATGAATCGCTTCATTGCTGGGCGCCCAGCCCCCCCCTGCCGGATAGGGATGGCGCTGCACGAGAGGGCGGGCACGCCACGCTCCACAGCAACACTGCTGCCTTAAAAGCATGTTCGGGCTAAATTTCACGGCCAGTAAACTTCGCCATCCGACATCATTTTTCCTTAGAGCCTATTCAGAAGCTCCCAGGCTAATGCCTCGCGGATGACTGAGAAGGGGCAATTCTCGTCCATTATTGATAACGGCCCCTTGGCGGGATCAACACCTTTCACCTGTTGCGCAACGGCGCACCAGCAACAGTTTTCAGATCGCCCCAAACAGCTCGCGCAGTTTCTCACCCGGCTCCGGCGCGCGCATGAAGGCTTCGCCCACCAGGAAGGCGTTGACGTGTTTGGCGCGCATGGCGGCGACGTCGTCCGGTACCAGGATGCCGCTCTCGGTGACCACGATGCGGTCGGCGGGGACGCGCGGCAGCATGTTGAAGGTGGTGTCGAGGCTCACGTCGAAGCTGTGCAGGTCGCGGTTGTTGATGCCGGTGAGGCGCACCGGCAGCTCCAGCGCCCAGTCCAGTTCCCAGTCCGAGTGAACTTCCACCAGCACGTCCAGCCCTACCTCGCGGGCACACTCGGCCAGGGCGGCCAGGCGCGGCTTGTCATCGGCGAAGGCGGCGACGATCAGCAGGATGCAGTCGGCGCCCAAGGCGCGGGCTTCGACGATCTGGTAGGTATCGACGGTGAAATCCTTGCGCAGCACCGGCAGGCCACAGGCAGCTCGGGCTTGCTGCAGGTAGGCGTCGGCACCCTGGAAGAAGTCCACGTCGGTGAGCACCGACAGACAGGCAGCGCCGGCGGCTTCGTAGCTGCGGGCGATCTGGGCGGGGTCGAAGTTCTCGCGGATCACGCCCTTGCTGGGGGAAGCCTTCTTCACCTCGGCGATGACGGCAGGCTTGCCGGCGGCGATTTTGCGCTCGATGGCGGCGACAAAGCCGCGCGCGGGATCGGCCGCCCGTGCGCGCTCCAGCTGCTGGGCTTCGCTGACGAGGGCGCGGCGCTCGGCCACTTCTTCGGCTTTGCGCGCCAGGATCTTCTTGAGGATGGTGGGTGTGCTCATGGTGTCTCTGCGTCTGCGTTGCTCGCGGTGGCACACGAAGCCACCACATCCTGCTGTTCTGTTCGGGCGGGTGCCACAACCTCTCGCCCTGCGGCTAGGTCGCGGTCATGGACCGCTCCTACGGGGGCAAGCGGTGCCGGAGTTTATGTAGGGTGGATAAGCACAAGCGCATCCACCAGGCGTTCATACAATCGGTGGATGCGCTTGTGCTTATCCACCCTACGTGTTCGCCCCAGAGCCGAACGTGTTCAGGCCTCTGCCGTCATCGCCTGGGTCATGACCCGCAGGTCTTCCAGTTTCTCCATGGCCATGCCGCCGGCGATGGCGTCCTGGGCCATGTGTACGCCCTGGGCGAGGTCCAGCGCCAGGCCCGCGCAGTAGATGGCGGCGCCGGCGTTGAGGGCGACGATGCGCGAGGGGGCGCTGTCCACGTCGCTCAGTGCCTGACGCACCTTGACCAGGCTCTCCTCGGCGCTGTGCACCACCAGCTCGCGCAGTTCGGCGCGCGCCAGGCCGAAGTCCTCGGGGGCGATGGTGTATTCGCTGATCTGGCCATCCCGCAGCTCCGCCACGCGGGTGGGGGACGCCAGGCTGATCTCGTCCAGGCCATCCTCGGCGTGCACCACCAGCACCCGCTCGCTGCCCAGGCGCTGCAGCACTTCGGCCATCGGGCGCAGCCAGCGCTGGGCGAATACACCCATTACCTGGAAGCGTGCCCCGGCCGGGTTGGTGAGGGGGCCGAGCAGGTTGAAGATGGTGCGCGTGCCCAGCTCCCGACGGGAGCCGATGGCGTGTTTCATGGCGGTGTGGTGGTTGACGGCGAACATGAAGCCGACGCCGACCTGATCCACACAGCAGGCCACCTGTTCCGGGCGGATATCCAGCCGCACGCCAGCGGCCTCCAGCAGGTCGGCGCTGCCGCTCTTGCTGGTGAAGCTGCGATTGCCGTGCTTGGCCACGCGCCCCCCCGCCGCGGCGACCACGAAGGCCGCCGCGGTGGAGACATTGAAGATGCCGGCGCCATCGCCGCCGGTGCCACAGGTGTCGATCAAGGCATCGCTGGCGGGTTGCACCCGCAGCGACAGCTCGCGCATCACCTGGGCGGCGCCGACGATCTCGTCCACCGTCTCGCCCTTCATGCGCAGGCCGATCAGCAGGCCGCCGATCTGGGCCGGCGTGGCCTCGCCGGTCATGATCTGGCGGAACACGGCGGCGGACTCCGCCTCGCTCAGGGAATGGCCGTCGACGACCCGGGCGATGGCCTGTTTCATGTCCATGCTCATCGCTCCAGGAAGTTCTTCAGCAGCGCGTGGCCGTGCTCGCTGAGGATGGATTCCGGGTGGAACTGCACGCCTTCTACGTCCAGCGTCTTGTGGCGCAGGCCCATGATTTCGTCCACCGAGCCGTCGTCCAGCTGCGTCCAGGCGGTGATTTCCAGGCAGTCCGGCAGGGTGTCCTTCTTCACCACCAGCGAGTGGTAGCGGGTGGCCATAAAGGGGCTGGGCAGCCCGGCGAACACCCCTTGCCCGTGGTGGTACATGGGCGAGAGCTTGCCGTGCATCACCTGGCGGGCGCGCACCACCTCGCCGCCGAACACCTGGCCAATACTCTGGTGGCCCAGGCACACGCCGAGGATGGGAATCTGCCCGGCGAAGGTGCGGATGGTCTCCATGGAGATGCCCGCCTCGTTGGGCGTGCAGGGGCCGGGGGAGATCACGATTTTCTCCGGCTTCAGCTCCGCCACCTGGGCTACGGTCAGCTCGTCGTTGCGCACTACGCGCATGTCGGCGCCCAGCTCGCAGAAGTACTGCACCAGGTTGTAAGTGAAGGAATCGTAGTTGTCGATCATCAGTATCATGGCTGTCTCCTCACCCTTCGCCCTGGACCATCGCCGCCGCGCGAATCACCGCCCGCGCCTTGCTCATGGTCTCTTCCCACTCCAGGCGGGGCACGGAGTCGGCCACCACGCCGGCGCCGGCCTGCACGTGCAGCTGGCCGTCCTTGATCACGGCGGTGCGGATGGCGATGGCGGTGTCCATGTTGCCGTGCCAGCCGAGGTAGCCGACGGCGCCGCCGTAGATGCCGCGCTTGACCGGCTCCAGCTCGTCGATGATCTCCATCGCGCGCACCTTCGGCGCGCCGCTCAGGGTGCCGGCGGGTAGCGTGGCGCGCAGCACGTCCATCGCATCCAGCCCTTCGGCGATCTCGCCGTGCACGTTGGAGACGATGTGCATCACGTGGGAGTAGCGCTCCACCACCATCTGCTCGGTGACCTTGACCGAACCGGTGCGGGCCACCCGGCCCACGTCGTTGCGGCCCAGGTCGATCAGCATCAGGTGCTCGGCGATCTCCTTGGGATCGGCCAGCAGCTCGGCTTCCAGGGCTTTATCTTCCTCCGGGGTGTGACCGCGGCGGCGGGTGCCGGCGATCGGGCGCACGGCGATTTCGCCGTCTTCTAGCCGGGCCAGAATCTCGGGGCTGGAGCCGACGATGTGGAACTTGCCCAGATCCAGGTAGTACATGTACGGCGAGGGGTTGAGGTGGCGCAGCGCGCGGTACAGGTTGACCGGCTCGCCGCTGAAGGGCGCGCTGAGGCGCTGGGAGGGCACCACCTGCATCACGTCGCCGGCCAGGATGTACTGCTTGATGCGCTCTACCGATTCCTCGAAGCGGGCCTGGCCGGTGCGGCTGACAAACTCGCTCTCCTGCACGCCGCAGTTGGCGGCGGGCTGCAACAGGGTCAGCGGCGGCGTGGCCACTTCGCGCAGCCGGGCGGAGAGCGCGTCCAAGCGTTGCTCGGCGGCGGCCAGGGCCCCCGGCACGGCGGGGTCGGCGTGGCTGATCAGCTGCATGGTGCCGGCCAGGTTGTCGAACACGATCACCTCTTCCGACACCATCAGCAGGATATCGGGCACGCCCAGCACGTCCGGCGGGCAGCTCTTGGCCAGGCGGCGCTCTACGTAGCGCACGGTGTCGTAGCCGAAGTAGCCCACCAGTCCGCCGTTGAAGGCGGGTAGGCCGGGCAGTTCGGGCACCCGGTAGCGCTGCAGGAAATCCTCGACGAATGCGAGCGGCTCATCCACCCGGTGTTCTTCCACCACGTGGCCATGCGCCAGCACCTGCAGGTGGTGGCCGGAAATTTTCAACACGGTGGAAGCCGGCAGGCCGATGATGGAGTAACGCCCCCATTTTTCGCCGCCGTGCACGGATTCAAACAGATAGGAGTAGTGGCCATTGGCCAGCTTCAGATAGGTGCTGACCGGCGTGTCGAGATCGGCAAATACCTGGCGCACCACCGGGATGCGGTTGTAACCCTGATCGGCCAGGGCTTGGAATTGTTCGGGAGTCATGGCGTGTCCCTGCTGGAAAAAAGTGATGGATGAACGGGCTAGGCGCGCGCGTGCATTACCATCGCCAGCGGGTAACCTGGCGCATCAGCTTGTGGTTGAGCAGGGCGTCATCGCGGCAGGCCACGAATATCTCCAGCAAGATGGGTAAAGGTTCATTCTAACCAATGCTAGTGCAGATCGTATAGCACACACCGAAAATGATAAAATTCTTCTCTTTATCCAGCGGACAACTCCCATGAGCGTGCAACTGCCCATCGACATCGACAGCGTGAAAGGCTTTCTGGACCCCACCGAGGGTGCAGCTCTGTTCCAGGCGGCCCTGGACACGGCACACATCGGCCCCGCGCTCGAGATCGGCAGCTACTGTGGCAAGTCCACCATCTACCTGGGCACCGCCTGCCAGCAGGCCGGCCAGGTGCTGTACGCGCTGGACCACCACCGCGGCTCCGAAGAGCACCAGCTGGGTGAGGAATACCACGACGCACAGCTGTACGACGCCGAGATGGGCCTGATGGACACCTTCCGCGAGTTCCGCAAGAACATGCGCGCCGCCAAGCTGGAAGACACCGTGGTGCCCATCGTCGCCCCCTCCAAGGTAGCGGGCCGCGCCTGGAGCACTCAGTTCGGCCTGGTGTTCATCGACGGCGGCCACAGCATGGAAGCCGCACTGACCGATTACCGCACCTGGGCACCCCAGGTGGCCATCGGCGGTTTGCTGGCCATCCACGACATCTTCCCCAACCCCGCCGACGGCGGCCGCCCGCCCTACGAGATCTGGCTGTTGGCCAAGGGCTCAGGCCTGTTCGAGGAAGTCGCCATGGTCAAAACCCTCGGCCTGCTGCGCCGGGTCCAGTAAGCCTCAGCCCGCCTGGGCAGTGTTGCGCACTGCCCACCCCCGCCTGAACGCAGACCTCACCCCGGCATTTGCAACGGGGCGGCGGTCCGCCCCCCTCGAAACCGCTTGCGGTTCAGCCCCCCCAGATAAAGCACGCATAACAGGCACAGGCTGCCGCCCTGGCACCCACTGCGACGCATGGCCTGCGAAGCCTTGGGCGCGGCATCCCCCCTTGCCAATGTGACGGAATCCAATAGCTTCATTTTTGCCATTGACACCCCACACCCACACAATATAATGCGAACCATTCTTGTTTGCATTAGCGAAATCATCATGCAGCCATCAGCGCCACCGCCCTCCGAGAAGGCTGCCAACGCCTCTACGCCCCGCATCAGCAGCCAAAGCCTGTTCAAGGGTCAGTCGATGGTCGAGATTGAGCACGCCGGCCAGTGCTATCAGCTGCGCATCACGCGCGAAAACAAGCTGCTACTCACCAAATAAGCCCCGGAGTCACACCATGCCATCGCTGGAAAATGCCCTGCGCCTGGGCTGCGCCGCCTTGCTGATTGCCTCCGGCCACAGCCTGGCCACCGGCATGCCCACCTTCGACCTGCGGATCAACCGCGACGGCGTATTCGAGCCTGCCAGCCTGGAGGTACCCGCCAACACCAAATTCCGCCTGGTGGTGCGCAACGACAGTGCCGCCCCGGAGGAGTTCGAGAGTGAAACCCTGGGCAAGGAAAAAATCCTCCCCCCCGGCGCCAAGATCAGCATGATTTTCCAGCCGCTAGCAGCGGGCCGCTATGACTACGTCGGCGAGTTTCACCCTGAGCGCGCCAAAGGCACCCTGATCGCTCGCTCTGCCACCCCCTGATAGACCACCACAATCCGACCCACGCTTCCAGCCAGCCAGCCCAAAGCCAGCCAGCAAGGAATCCCCCCGCAAGGAGATCCCATGCCCGGCCCAAACCGTTCCCCCCTGCTGCCCCTGGGCGCCGCCCTGTTCGGCTTTGTCGCCAGCCAGGCCAGTGCAGACACCACCCTCTCCACCGTCAAAGTGGAGGACACCCGCGAAAACACCGCGGCCAACAGCTACCAGCCACAGAAAACCCGCGTGGGCAAGCTGGCGCAAATGCCCAAGGATGTGCCCCAGTCCCTGACCATCGTCACCCAGAAATTGATCGAGGACCGCCAGGACAACACCCTGAAGGACGCCCTGCACAGCGTGCCAGGCCTCACCTTCAACGCCGGTGAAGGCGGCCGCATCGGCGACAACATGAACCTGCGCGGTTTCTATTCCTTCGGCGACCTCTACCTGGACGGCATCCGCGATGTGGCCCAGTACAACCGCGAGGTTTTCAACCTGGAGCAGGTGGAAGTGCTGCGCGGTTCCGGCTCCATGCTGTTTGGCCGCGGCCAGGCCGGCGGTGTGATCAACCAGGTGAGCAAGCAGGCCATGCTGGCCAACAAGCGCGAGATCACCACCTCGGTGGGCACTCAAGAGCACCAGCGGATCAGCACCGACATCAATCAGGTGGTGGGCGACACGACCGCCCTGCGCCTGAACGCCATGAAGACCGACGAAGAAAGCACCCGGGATTACGTCAGCTCCGAGCGCGAGGGCATCGCCCCCACCCTGCGCACCGGCATCGGCGAGAACGACGAGCTGAGCCTCAGCTATTACTACCTGAACACCCACAACACCCCGGATTACGGCCTGCCCTTCTTCGACGGCGAGCCCCTGGACGTGCCCACCGACCGTTTCTACGGCACCCGGCAAGACTACGAAAACAACATGACCAAGATCGCCACCGGCAGCTACCTGCACCGTTTCTCGGAGCAGACCGAGCTGCGCAGCGTGCTGCGCACCGCCCGCTACGACCGCGACCTGTGGGCCACCCAACCCCAGCTGCGCAACGCAGGCTCCTGCACGGGCACGCCGACCAGCATCAGTGATGCCACCTGTATCAACCGCTCCATCAAGGCCCGCGGCGGTCAGGAAAACACCTACACCAGCCAGACCGACTTCACCCACCGCACCGAGACCTTCGGCCTGAACCACGAGCTGCTGGCCGGCGCCGAGTTCCTCAAGGAGGATGCCGGCCGCTGGAATTACAACACCACCGGCCTGACCATCCCCACGACCACCGTGGGCGACAGCCACGCCAGCGCCCCGGGGCTGGACCCGCGCTACGGCAATCAGGATCGCACCAACATCAACGACTACAACGGCTTCTCCACCGGGCTGTACCTGCAGGACACCATCGAATTCCTGCCGGGCTGGAAGCTGCTGGCCGGCGCCCGCCACGACGAACTCAAGGCCGACTACAACTTCAAAGGCTCCAGCACCGCGCCCGCCAGCAGCAACCACCTCAATTACGACGAGTGGAGTTACCGCTCGGGCCTGATCTTCCAGCCCAGCGACGAGGCCACCTACTACATCGCCTGGAACGACTCCTTCAACCCCACCGCTGACCTCTACCAGCTGGATGACGGCCGCGGCTTCGAAGCCGAGCGCAGTTCCACCCGGGAGATTGGCGCCAAGTGGGATCTGCTGGACGGCAATCTGTCCCTGCGCACCGCCCTCTATCGCGCGGTGAAGGACTGGGAGCGCAACACCGATCTCAACTCCACCGGCGGCCTGCTCAGCAAGCAGCGCCACACCGATGGCATCGAGATCGAGGCCGCCGGCCGCCTCACGGACAACTGGGAGCTGTTCGCCGGCTGGACCGCCATGGACTCGGAGATTGATCAGCCCGGCTACAACATCAACACCACCACCGGTGTCGTGACGCCACACAGCCCCTACCTGGAAGGGCAGCGCCCGCGCAACACCCCGCCCTTCGCCTACAACCTGTGGAGCACCTACGCCCTGGGTGGCGGCTGGAAGATCGGCGCAGGTATTGAAGCCAAGGGCGAGCGCGAGGCCTATGGCATCAACACCACCGCCGCCCCGATCCAGGAGCGCACCGCGCCCCGCTACGAGCGGGTGGACGCCATGCTCAGCTACGAGGAGAAGGACTGGGCCGCCCAGTTGAACGTGAAGAACCTGCTCAACGAGGAGTACTACGACGCCATCTACGACAACGGTGGCCACGTGGTGCCTGGCACCGAACGCACCGTTCAGCTCAGTGCCACCCTGAAGTTCTAAGGCAGAGACTGCCCCGGCCGCCCAGCCCGCCGGGGCCACTCGCCAAAAACGCCAGCCACCCGAATCCCCGCCAACGCGGGGTGACCAGAGGAAGCCACGCATGCTACTTCACCTGCCCGATGTGCTTACGCCGGCGCAAGTCAGCCACTGCCGCCAACGCCTGGAACAGGCGGCGTGGGTCGACGGCCGCGACACCGCCGGACAGCAGTCCGCCAGCGCCAAACAAAACCTGCAGTTGCCCGAGCAGAGCGATACCTCGCGCAAACTTGGCGCCCTGGTGCTGGATGCCCTGGGCAGCCACGCCCGCTTTTTCGCCGCCGCCCTGCCCCGCCAGATCTACCCGCCGCTGTTCAATTGTTACAGCGGTGCCCGCAACCAGTTCGGCAACCACGTCGACAACGCCGTGCGCACCCACGCCGCCAGCGGCCGCCACCTGCGCACCGACCTCTCCTTCACCCTGTTCCTCAGCGAACCGGAGGAATACGACGGCGGTGAACTGGTGATCGAAGACACCTTCGGCCAACAGCGTATCAAGCTGCCCGCCGGCCACATGGTGCTCTACCCCTCCTCCAGCCTGCATCGGGTCGAAGCCGTCACCCGGGGGGCCCGCATCTGCTGCTTCTCCTGGTTGCAGAGCATGGTGCGCGACAGCGAGCAGCGCCGTTTGCTGTATCAACTCGATGGCGCCATCTGCAGTCTGCGCGGCCAGCACGGTGAACTGGCAGAAAACGTGGCACTGACCGCCTGTTATCACAATCTGGTGCGCATGTGGGCCGAGCTGTAATGAAACTGCCGCTTTACACCCGCGCCGGACTCGAACGCGGCCTGGGCACCAGTCTGGTGATCCTCGCTCACGCGGGCCTGGCCTGGTGGCTGTTAGGTGCCGTCAATGCCACCGAGCTGCCCCGCCAGCCCGCCCCCACCACCATTACCGCCACCCTGCTGGCGGCAGCCCCCAGTGCCCCGCCGCCACCACCTGCGCCGGCCAAACCCAGCGCATCTGCCGCACCGGTGCTGACCAGCCCCCGGGAGGCCCGCCAGCACACGCCGCCCCCCAAGCCCGTGCAGAAAGCCAAACCGGTGCAGCAGCCCAAGCCTCGACCGGCGCCAAGCCCCAGCAGCCCGCCGGTCAACGCCAACCCCCAGGCGACACCCGCGCCGGCCTCGCCGGCCCCGGCCGCCAGCCCGCCCCCCAGCGAGCCCGCCCGCTTCGACGCGGCCTACCTGAACAACCCCGCCCCGGCCTACCCCGGCATGTCACGCCGCCTGGGCGAGCAGGGCCGGGTGCTGCTGGAGGTACAGGTCAGCCCTGACGGCCGCGCCCTGCAGGTAGCGGTTGTGCAGAGCAGCGGCTCCTCCCGGCTGGACCAGGCCGCCCGCAACGCGGTACAGCGCTGGCGCTTTCAACCCGCCACGGAAGGCGGGCGGCCGGTGAGCAGCCGGGTGCGCGTGCCGATTGAATTCACCCTCAAGAACGCTTGAAACGACGAGAATCCATCATGAACAACGCAAGTTTTTCCCTGGCCGCCCTGTGGAGCCAGAGCGATGCCATCACCCACGCCGTGGCCATCCTGCTGATCGGCATGTCGGTGGCCAGCTGGAGTGTGATGCTGGTCAAGAGCTGGCGCGTGCTGCGCCTGCGCAAGATGGCAATGGACTCCCGCCACTTCTGGCACAGCCAAAACTTCGACACCGGCCTACAGGCACTGGGCCAGGCGGACGGCAACCCCTTCCACATCCTGGCCCGTCGGGGAGCGGCATCCGCCGCCCACCACGCCGAAAGCAGCGACGAGCTGCACGGCCTGCTGAGCCTGGGGGACTGGCTGGAGAGCAGCATGGGGCAAGCACTGGAAGACAGCGCCCGCCACATGCAACGCGGCCTGGCCCTGCTGGCCTCGGTGGGCTCCACCGCGCCCTTCATCGGCCTGTTCGGCACCGTGTGGGGGATTTACCACGCCCTCTCCGCCATCGGCCAGCAGAACAGCGCCAGCCTGGCCCAGGTGGCGGGCCCGGTGGGCGAAGCCCTGGTGATGACGGCCCTGGGCCTGGTGGTGGCGATCCCCGCCGTGCTCGGCTACAACGCCCTCACCCGAGCCAACCGCGAACTGCTGGCCCAGCTGCGCCGCTTCGCACACGAGCTGCACGCCTACCTGATCAGCGGTGGTCGCCTGAAAAAACTCCAGGCCCAGGCCTGATCACGCCCACGGAGCGCAACCGACATGGCTTTTAAAAACGACAGCCCCGGCATCGACGAGATCATGGCTGAGATCAACATGACGCCCCTGGTGGATGTGATGCTGGTGCTGCTGATCATCTTCATCGTCACCATTCCGGTGCTCAATCACGCCGTGCCGCTGGAGCTGCCCCAGGCCAGCAGCCAGCCCGAGAGCACACCGCCCGAGCGCATCGACCTGGCGCTGGATGCCAGCGGCCAGCCCTTCTGGAATGGCGAGGCCATCCCCGCCGAAACGCTGGAAGCCCGCCTGGCCGAGCGCGCCAAGCAGCAGCCGCAACCTGAGATCCACCTGCGCGTAGACCGCACCACCCCCTACCAGCACGTGGCCAGTACCCTGGCCACCGCCAGCCGGCTGGGGCTGGGCAAGATCGCCTTCGTGATGGAGGCCTCGACGAGAAACTGAGCGGCTGCATAGGCGGGGGACTGGCGCGCCTGGCACGTACCCGGCCGGCCGAAGACCTGTCGGCTAACAGCGGGATGAATGCGACGACACGCCTCGGGGGTTCCCCCCCCCCGCAGCGCCCCATCGCGAGGGGATTAAAGCTCCGGCGCCACCAGCGGGATCAGCAGCTGCACCGTGGTGCCCTGCCCCGGCACTGATGCCAGCTGAATGCTGCCGCCATGCTTCTCCACCACATCGCGGCTGATGGAGAGCCCAAGCCCCGCGCCGGTGCCCACCGTTTTAGTAGTGAAGAAGGGGTCCATGGCGCGCTCCAACGCCTCGGCCGACATGCCGATGCCGCTGTCGGCAATCTCGATCAGCAGCTCATCGCCCACCACCGCACTCCGAATGCGGATGTCACCGGGCGTCGCATCGCCGGACTGCTCCTGCTTCTGCTCGATGGCGTAACAGGCATTGGAGATGATGTTCATGAACACCTGGTTGAGCTCCGCCGCCCAGCACAACAAGCGCGGGCGCGCCTGGAACTCGGTGACGATATTGATGCGCCCCTCCACGTTCGGACGCAGCACTTGCACATACTGGTCCAGACCACTCACCACATCCACTTCGAGCCGGGCGGATTCATCCACGCGCGTCAGCGTACGCAAGCCTTCCACGATACTGCTGATGCGCCGGCTGCCCCCATCAATCAGCTCGAGCAAGCCGTCGAGCTTGGCAAAGCGCTGGTTGAAGGCAGCCTGGATCTCGGGGTCCACATCATCCGCCATCAGCTGTTGCAGGAACTCGTCGAATTGTTTCCGCCATTGGGCGATGCCCTGCATGCTGCCGCTGATGGCGTTGTTAGGGTTGTTGATTTCGTGCGCGATGCCCGCCGTCAGCACGCCCAACGCCGCCATCTTCTGCTTCAACACCAGCTCTTTTTGCGTGTCCACCAGCTCGCGGGTGCGCTCTGCCACCTTGTGCTCCATCTCGGAGCTGTAGGCCTGGATTTCCTCTGCCATGTTGCGCAGCGTATACGCCAGCCGCCCCACTTCATTCTGATAGCCCAACATGTTCGACATGCCATCAATGTTGGCCAACTGGTAATTACCCTTGGCCACTTCCTCTGAGGCGCGCACAAACACCCCGAATGGCCGCAGCACATTAGAGCGGAACACCAGGTACAGCATCAGCATTTCCAGCGCCACGGATAACAAGCCGAGCAGCAGGATGGTTTTTACCGTTTGCAATGCCGCTGAGCTGAGCAGACTCTTGGGGTAGACGGTGACGAAATACCAGTCCAGGTTGGCGATGGGCGTCATCGCCAGAATGGCATCGATGTTTTCTTGGTTGATCAGGCGCACGGTGCCGGGGTGCGCCTGGGCATTCGCCAGCACTTCATTCACCATGGTATTGAGCGCCGGATCGGGAATATCCTTCACATACAACAGCCCCTTCGACTGCTTGAGGGCCTCGGTCTGATCCGGGTGGGCAATCAACCGGCCATCGGCGCGCACGATGAAGTTGTAGGTACCTGCCAGCTTGTCGTTGAGGGCGCGCTCGAACAGGCTGTTAAGCAGGATGTCATGCCCCAGGTTGAGCATGCGTTTGCCGTCGATATCCACCGGCGTGATGCATGACACCATCCACTCACGCACGGTTTCATCGAAGTAGCTGCCGGTCCACACCGACTCGCGCCCCTTGAGATTTTCCGGGTTGGCGACGGTGTACCACTCTTCCTTGGTGATGTCGAAATCGGCGGCCGCTTGCAGGCCCCAGGGCAATCCCGGCCAGTAGCCGATCACCGCATTCTCCGGCATGGTGACATAGAAGTTGGGGAAGCGATTGCCCCAACCCTCGGCAAAGCGGGAAATCACCCAGTAGGCCATGGCCGTGCGGGTGCGGAAGGCGGGATCATTCATCGGCGCGTTCTGGCCGATGAAGCCGGACACATCATGGCTGAGACTGCCATCGCCGCGCTCAATACCATCGAAGCCCGACTGGGGGATGCGGTAGGTACCATCCGGCCAGGCCTGAAACAGGCGGGAAAAACCCACATCGGGATTGCTCTTGCTGCGCTGCCAATACTCGAGGAAGGCCTGCTTGGCCACCCGGTGGTTATCCTCCGCCAAGCGGAAGATCGCGCCTTCCTTCTGGCCTCGCTCGGTGATGTAGTTTTTCAGCCCGTCGTAGGTGCTTTCTTCCAGGTTGCTGAAAATGTGCTGATAGCTGAGTGCCGACACCGCCACCACCACCAAGGTGATGCGGATGGAAAACTGCAGCAGCGTTTTAGCCGATAGCGATGAGGAGAAATACTGCCTTAAGTGTCCAAACATTCCTTTTGCCCTGATTTCGGGAGGCTGGACAACCGAGTGTGCGCGTCCATGCAGTAGTGTAGCCAAGCGCGCACATAATCACAGGCGGATCGCTCACGCGCCATGACTTCGTGATGACAACCGCCACCACATTGGTAGCGCGCCCAGCAGCGATTGCAGGGCGACTGCTGGTGCACATGGCGCTGGCTGAGCCAGGCCTGCTGTTTGGCGCCATCCACACCTTGCGCCAAATTGCCCAGCAAGCCGGCCTCGTCGTTGACGAAGCGATGGCAGGCATAGAGTTCCCCCTCCGCCGAAACGCCCATATAACCGGCGCCGGCGCCACAGGGATAGGGCCGGTGGGTGCCCTTGTCGATTTCGCGCAGGGCATTGGCCATGTTGGCGAAGGCGTAGCGCTCCCCGGCCAGGGCCGCGCGCTCGAAAGCCTGGCCACAGCGGATCATCTCGCTCAGCAGAAGCTCCAGATCCTCCCGCGCCATCTCATCCTGCCCGGAGGGGGCGTTGAGCATGGGCGAGAAGCCCACCGAGTGAAAGCCCTCGGCGAGGAATTCATCCAGCATCTCCTTCAGGGCGAGATTGCGCGGTGTCACTGTTACCCGCGCACTGACCTGCATGTTGCTTTGCATGGCCAGCAGCGGCCGCACATTGCGCATGATGCGCTCGAAGCTGCCCTTGCCGCCCTTGTAGGGGCGCAGCTGGTCGTGCTGCTCGCCGACGCCATCCAGGCTGATGGTCACGGCGAAACCGTGCTGTTCGAAAAACGCCCCGTCCTCCTCGGTGAGCAAGGTGCCGTTGGTGGTGATGGAGAACAGCGGCTTCAGCCCCTTTGCCTCGGCCTGCGCTACGGCATACTGGGTGGCGGCGCGCAGCACCGGGCGGTTGATCAAGGGCTCCCCGCCCATGAAGGCCAGGTTGAAGCGCCCGCCGGGCGGGGTCTGCTCCACCAGCGCATCCACCGCCCGCAGCGCGTTTTCCAACGGCATGTTGCGGGCGCTGCCGCCGAAATCGCCCTGTTGCGCATAGCAGTAGGTACAGCCCAGGTTGCACTTCTGCGCCACCGCCAGGGAGAGCGCGTGCAGCTTGACCTCCGGCACGCTGTCGTCGATCAGCGGCTGGTTGTTCACCCCCAGTTCGTCCAGCAGTGCCAGCTCGCTGCCGCTGGCGACGGCGTCCTGCAGGCGCCCGGCCAGATCCTGCGGCAGATCGAACAACTGGCTGCCATTGCTCACCAGCAGCCGGTGCGTGTCCCCCGCCTGCCACAGATGCAGGTGGGGCGAGCGCGGCCGCGACGCCTGCAGGTAATGGCGCGCCAGCGGACTGACCATGGGAGTGTCCGCATCACTGCAAATCAGTGCGCTCATGGCTGCTCCGGTGCATCCTTGCCGCCGATCTGGAACTTCAGCAGGTCTTCCCACTGCTCGAACAATTCCTGGTAGTTGATCAGGCGATTGTCGCGATAGTCATCCACCACATACTGACCGCTGCGTTTTTTGGTCATCCAGTTGTCGCCGGTGCTGCCACCGTTGCCGGCGGGCTCCACATTGACGTAATCCGGCCGGCTGGAGGCCCAGTAGTAGCAAACGCACTCGCGGAAATCGTTCTGCCAGGGGGAGCACAGGCCCTGGGTGAGCTCACCCGGCATGGCCATGGCCTCGGCAATCACGGTGGTGTCGGTTTCGAAGAAGTCGCGCACCGTCATCGCCCGCACGATCACTTCGTCGTCCGGCAAGTTATCCAGCACCTGCTGGTTGAGCATTTTCTGCTTGGTGAAGCGGCAATTCAGCGTCTGCCCTTTGAACTTCCAGATGTGTGACAGAGTGTTGGACCACTCCAGATTGACCACCGCGTCGGGGTTGTCGCTGGTGCTCAGCGGCCCGACGCTGCCGTCGGCACTGGGGCCCACCGCCTGCGCCACCACCGGCCAGCGCACCGGCTTGCCGTTGTCATCCGGGATGTCGATGCTCAGCAGGCGGTGCCCGACCAGATCGGCGTGCTCTGGGTCGGCCTCGCGCACGTAGTTGTCGTGCTCCACCAGGGTGATGCCGACGAAGGCGCGCTTCCACACACTGCGGAAATCCAGCTCCAAGCCGGGGCAGCAATTGCCCACAGAAGAGGAAATATGCGTGTTCACCGGGTTGCCCCGCCCGCGATACTGCAACTGGGCGGTGAGGTTGCGCGGGGTGAGCGCAGGCGCGGGCGCCTGCTCGGCACCGCTGTCAAACAGGTTGGCGCGGCTGGCCTGCTTGATGGTGTCGATCTGCCGGTAGGTGAGCGCGAGGTAGTTGGTATCCGCCCCCGACATCAGCGCCGGCATCTTGCGCCGGCCTTTGTCGGTGAGGTCGGCGGTTTCATTGGGCTGGCGCAACAGCGGATAGAACCAGGCGGGCGCTCCGCCGGCCAGGGTGGTGTAGAGCTGCTGGTGCAGCGCCATGATCGACAGCGTATCCACCGAGTGCGGCGCCATGATCGGCGTGTAGGGGCGGTTGTAATCGCTGCTGTCGTCATTCGCCATGTTGTCGGCGTGGTTCGGGCGGCCTTGGATGGTGTCGCCATTGAGCACGGCGATGTTCATGAAACGCACGGTTTCATAGGCCCGGCGCACAATGTCCAGCGCGGCCTCCTTGGGGGTGTTGTCCGGATCGTCCAGCTGCGGCCCCAACAGCACCTGCATCACGTCGTCTTCCACCGTGCGCACGAAACCGGAATCCGGCGCGAAGATGGGCGGCGATACGCAGAAGCGGGTCTTGGCGCTGAACCGCACCTGATGTTTCGCGTCCACCAACTCCAAGGTGATGATGCCATCGCAGGCGTCGTCCAGGTAGCCGCGCGCGGGTTGCGGCTCGTCGTAGTAGTTGAAATAAGGCGCCTTGCCGTAGGCGGCGTACAAGCCCTGGGAGAGGGTATTCAGCGTGGGCTGGTCGTCCTTGTATTTGAAATTCCACTTACCGCGCTGGCTGTCGTAGACGATGCGCTCCTCGGGGATGTGTATGTCCGAATGCGCCGCGCCGCCCATCTTTTGCGGCGTTTCGCGGTCCGGGTGCTTGGGCAGTGGCGTGCTGCCGTAGATCAGCCCCTGGCTGGGGGTGATGCGCAGGCGGATTTCCGGGAAGGCCTTGTTGGGCTTGATGAACTGCACCTGGCCGAAGCAAATGGTCTTGGCCTTGCCCGAGGCGTCTTTGATGAAGTGTTCACAGTGCCCCAGCATCGGGTGCTGCTGGTGATCCTGAAGATTGCGCAGCGCTGCGTGCACCTGATCCGCCGGGTTGTTGGTGCGGCGAAACACCTTGAAATTGGCGGCCTCCACCTGCCAGCGCACGCGCAGTTTTTCACTGCTGAGCAGCTGGCTGGTGAGGGGCACCAGCTCGGTTTTCCCCTTGGCGCCGGCGACGCTTACGAAGGCCTCCACGAAAGGCGCCACCGGGCGGATTTTCTTGCCGCTTTTGAACGCCGGCGGCTGATCTGACGGCGGCAGTACGCCGCTGATTTCACCGCTGGCTACATCCACCAACAGGGTCTCGGCGCGCGTGATCTTGCGATAGCCGAGCGGCGCCTGTGGGTCAGTTTCAATTTCGTAGTTGTCCAACGGCTCAGCGGCAGAGCCCATGCGCGCGATGGCCAGTGAGGGCAGCAGGCGAAGGTCGACGATTTTCATTGGGCGAGGCCCTCCATAGCGCGAGTGGATTGCAGCACGGTGTCCAACCAGGCATCAAAATTGTCGTCAGCATTGGCCAGCGCCTCCAAATAGCGCCGCTCGCTATCGCGCAGCGCGGCATTGGCCGGGTCCAGCAACCACTGCTCCAGTTCTTTGCAGGCGGTGATCATCTCGCGATAGTGCAGCCAGCAACTCACCGGATTTTCCGGCAGGTCCAGGGTATAGGGCATCTGGAACGGCGGGGCCGCGGGCTCCTTCTCGAACGAGCCGCCCTTTTTCAACGGCTGGTGCACCAGGATGTCGGCCAGCGCCTTGAGGTTGTACATCTCGGTGAAGGCGTGATGGGTCAGCGCCTGATAGGTACCAGGCCCCGAGGGATTCGGCGCTAGCCGCGCCACCCGGTAGCTGTGCGCCAGGCAAGTGAGCAGCAACCGATAACGCAAATCAAACAGCGAGGCCCATTTCACGCTGGCGGGGTGGGTGATCGGCGTGTTGCGCGCGCTGTTGTCGCCACTCACGGCACGCTGATAGGCCAGTGTGGTGGGGTTGACCGGCAGTGGCCGGGTGGGCTTGATGGCGCCACGCTTGTCTGGGAAGCACTGCTTGAACTCGCGGTAAATCTGCAGAAAGCGTTTGAAGTGCGAGGTCTCGTGGGCGTTCTCCGGTGCCTCGCCCTGGTGGGCCACTTGCAGCAGCGCGTCGATCACGTCGCCGCGATTGGTGACCTGCACCACGATCACATCGGC
This sequence comes from uncultured Pseudomonadales bacterium, assembly GCA_964649985.1. GTDB lineage: Bacteria > Pseudomonadota > Gammaproteobacteria > Pseudomonadales > CAZYQX01 > CAZYQX01. The sequence goes on from CAZYQX010000004.1 coordinate 104,581, forward strand.
GGTGGTGGGGCGGGTCTTCTGCGCCTGCTGGCTATCGGGGTTCATGCCGTCATCGGCCGCCTGCCCCGACGGCGCGCCGTGGTTGCGCGCCCAGGCCGCCCAGCTGGCCTGCTGGGCGAAGCTGTCGGGGTTGAAGGCATCGTCGGGGATCAGTGCCGGATTGTTGAGAATCTCCAGCACCACCGCAAACAGCGCCGGCACCGGTTTCACATCCGGCCGGGGAGGAATGGGACGGCGTTGCAAGCGCTCGTCGATTTCCGCCCGCTCGGCGATGGATTGCGGATCTTTCTTGTCCTTGCCCCAGTTCAGCGGAGCCTCGGTGTACACATACTTCGCCAGGGTATCCAACGACAGCGGCTCCAGCTCGAAGGGGAAGGGATAAAACGGGCTATCCCACGGGTAGTCTTCCCGATCCAGGCAGGTGGTACCACCGAGACAGGTAATCACATTCTGCACCGTCAGCAGGTGGCCCATCTCCTCCTTGGCGATGCTGAGGATGGTCTGCTGCCACTGCCGCACCCGGTGGCGATGCTCCGGCGGCACCTGGGCGCCACCGAGCGAATAGGCCGCATACAGATACTGCACCATCAAACCATGCTCGATGCCCGCATCGATTTTAAGCAGCATCAGCAGGTAATCGCGCCAGGTCATTTCATCCGGCTTGGTCAGCGCGTGTTTGCCCAATTTTGCCGTAGAGGGCAAATGCGCGGTCAGATGCTCGATATGCTTAATTGGCATGAAGACAATCCCTGATCTAGGCTGAAAAGAATAACCTTAGGTGTTAACCCTAGAAGTCGAATTCGCCTTGCGCAAGGAACCGGGCCGCATGACGCAGATGGACAGCGATGTACTGGTGATCGGCGGCGGTCCGGCGGGCAGCACCATCGCGCATCGACTGGCCGCACTCGGCCACAGCGTCGTGCTGCTTGAGCAAGCCGAATTCCCGCGCCGGCGCATCGGCGAATCACTGACGCCAGGCATCGAGCCGATACTCAACACCCTGGGCTTGAGCGCGCGCATGCACGCCATGGCGTTCTTTCGCCCCGCCTCGGCCCAGGTGCGCTGGCAAAACAGCCTCGATACAACAGCGGCCGACATGGCGCGTGCGGGCTACCAAGTCGATCGCGGCCGCTTTGACCAAATGCTGTTAGACGCCGCCCGCGATGCCGGCGCACGCGTGCTGCAGCCGGCAAAAGCCCGCCGCATTCAGCACCTGGCTCGTCAGCACTGGCACGTGGACGCCACTACGCCGCATGGCAAGCAGCAAATAAGCGCACGCTTTCTGGTCGATGCCAGCGGCAGGGGCGCCCTGCTCGCCCCCCAATGCCGCCGGCTGAGCCCCCCCACCCTGGCCCTCTATGCCTACTGGCAACCACAGGGCGACGTGGGCATGGAATCGCGCGTCGAAGCGGGTGAACACGGCTGGTTCTGGGGCGCCCCCCTGCCCGACGGCAGCTTCAACGCGGCCGTGTTTCTGGCCCCAGACCACCCCCTGCTGAAAACGCGCCAACCGCTGGAACAGATCTACACAACATTGCTGCAGGCGTCGCCACTGCTGAGCGCCTGTATCCGCCAGCGCCTGGGGCCGGTGCAAAGCTGCAGCGCCGGCGCCTATATCGATGAAAACCCCATCGGCGATGATTACATCAAGGTGGGCGACGCCTCCTTTGCCATCGATCCACTGTCATCTCAAGGCGTGCAGGCCGCCATGATGTCCGCGCTGCAGGGCAGCGTGGTGGTTCACACCCTGCTCCGCGAGCCGGCCAAAGGTGGTGCCGCACAGCAGTTCTATCGCCTGCGCCAGCGCGATACCGTGCAGCAGCATGCGCGGTGGGCCGCCGCCGCTTACGCGGCACAGGACCGCTTCCCGATCACGGCGTTCTGGCAAAAGCGCAGCATCAGCAGCGCGCCGACCATCACCGCCACAGCCATAGCACCACGCCCTATCTCGCCCCATGACAGCGTATGCATCTCACCCCAGGCGGTATGGACTGAAATGCCCACCCTGCTGGACGCCAGCGTGAAACAGCTGCCCGCCCTCAGCCACCCCAACCTGCCCAGCCCGGTGGCCTTCGTAGCCGGCGTGGCACTGTTCCCAGTGCTGGCACTGATCGCAAACACCGACACACTGACCTCCCTGAGTGACAAACTGAGCCGCTTTCTGCCGGGCGAATTGGGCCCGAAACTGCTGGCCTGGCTGCTGCAACACCACATCATCGTGGCTTACCCCCCCCAGGATATCTAACACATCTATTTGACCCTGCGCCCCCCCCCTATATACTTGAACACTGGTCCTAAATTTGGTCTTCGAGGCCTCCCGACGCATGGGCATTTTCGACAAATCCAAGCTCGCTCAGGCGGCGCCCTCATCAGCGGAGAGCAAGCCGCTGATCATGATCGTCGACGACGAAGAGGCCAACCTGCAGGTACTGACCAGCGTGCTGGAAGACAAATTCAGCCTGATAAAAGCTGAAAATGGCCAGGACGCACTCGGCAAGATTCTCGCACTGCCCGCCTCCCAGCCACTGCGCGCTGTGTTGGCCGACCAGCGCATGCCCGTCATGTCCGGCACCGAGCTGCTGGAGCGGGTGCGGGACTACAACCCCAACGTGGTGCGCATCCTGATCACGGGTTACACCGACCTGGACTCCATGGTCGACAGCATCAACCGGGCCCAGATCTACCGCTACATCAGCAAACCGTTCAATACCCAGGACCTGCTGCTCACCGTCGAGCGCGCAGTGGAAAGCGTGGAACTCCGGGAAGCCAAGGAGAAGGCCGAGGCAGAGGCAAAAGCCAACCTGGAGCGCATGAATGAGGCGCTCAGCTCTGCCAACGCCCTCAAGAACCTGTTCCTCGCCACCGTGAGCCATGAGCTGCGCACCCCCATGCACGGCGTGGTCGGCAACCTGGAACTGTTGAACTCCCCGCTGCTACACAGCGAGATACGCCCACACCTGGATGAAGCGCGCGATTCCGCCCTGCAAATCCGCGGCATGCTGGACGACATCCTGCTATTCGCCGAGATCCAGGCGGGCAACCGGCGCCTGTCGCCGGCCGATGTTTGCTTGCGCACACTGATCGAAACCGAGTGCAAGCAGGTGCGTGAAGCCTGCGCCGAGAAGCAGCTCGCCTTTGACTGCCAGATTGCCCCCTCAGTGCCTGAGCACATCCACACCGACAGCGCGCTGCTGGTGCAGATCCTGCGCTACCTGTTGTCGAATGCCATCAAGTTCACCGACACCGGCCGCATCACACTCGCGCTGGATATCAAGCGCGATAGCCCCGTGCCCTGCCCCCCGCTGTGGGATGAAACCGACATTCCCGCCGGGCAGTGGACTACCTTGCAAGTGCGCGTCATCGACAGCGGCATCGGCATCGATTGCGCGCAGCAGGCCGCCCTGTTTGAAAGCTTCAATCAGGCCAACATGCAGTTCAATCGCCGCCACGGCGGCCTGGGCCTGGGCCTCGCCCTCTGCAAACAACTGACCACGCTGTTTCAAGGCCAAACCCACTGTGAAAGCACCCCCGGGAAAGGCAGCAGCTTCGAAGTCCTGCTGCCGGTTTTCGCCCTGGATGCGCGCCGTGAGGCAAAGCAAACCAGTAGCCTGCACCTGGCCCTGGCGCACAAACCGCGCGTGCTGGTGGTGGATGACAACCAGGTCAACCGCAATGTGATCGAGACCATGCTCAAGCGCATCGGCTGTGAAACCCACAGTGCAGAAAATGGTGTAGGCGCCGTCAGCGCTGCCAGCAGCTGTGCCTTTGACATGATTCTGATGGATTGCCAGATGCCGGTCATGGATGGCTTCACCGCCACCGAGGAAATCAAATCGCTGGAAACTCACCGCAACACACCGATTGTTGCATTTACGGCAAACGCCGCCCAATCTGATCGTGATCGTGCAAAATTGGCCGGCATGTGCGATCTTCTGCAGAAACCCGTCACACTGCCTGAGCTATTTAACTGCTTGTCGAAATGGCTGGGCCTATCCGCCCCAGATACGCACGAAGCCAAACAAGTGTGAAACTCAATACGGGATCTGCTGTGAGCGATATTTCAACCATCAATGATGATTCGCCCGATGCGGGCATGCACATGGATGCAGGAGCAAAGGCATTGTATTTGACATGGATTGCAGAACTCGCCCATGAAATCAACAATCCCAACAACGTGGCAAACGCCAGTGCCCAGCGGCTCGATCAGCGCCTGAAGGAATTGCAGCGGTTTATCGAAGGCATGCTGGCAGATGACACCGACATCGAAATCAAGCGCGCCTTCGACCAGCGCTTCAAGGCCCTCTTCGCCCAGACACAACTGATGCAGGCCGGCTGCCAACGGGTGGCGGGCATCATTCAGAACATGCGCCTGCAGGCCAAGGGTGAACAGCTCGACTATCAGGCGCTGGACCCCAGCATACTGCTGCACAGCGCCTGCCGCATGGCATTTGCCACCGACAGCGGCAACATCACACTCGATTGCAGTGCGCTGCTCCCACAGGGTGAAGTGCTGGCGAACCCCGATCAACTGGGCCAGGTATTCCTGAATCTGCTGGTGAATGCGCGCCATGCCATTGAGGCCAAGCAGGCGAGCCATGCCGAGTGGGCCGGTGTTGTTCAGTGTGGCTGCCGGCGCCGGGACGGTGGCGTGGAGCTGTTCATTCGCGACAATGGCTGCGGCATGCCGGAAGACGTGTTGGGCCGGTTGTTTGAATCGTACTTCACCACCAAGCCGGAAGATCAGGGCAGCGGGCTGGGCATGGGCATCAGCAAGGCGATCGTGGCCGAGCTGGGCGGGCGCATTGACGTAGCATCGCAGGATGGCGAAGGCACAGAGGTGTGGGTCTGGTTGCCGTTGGCGCCATGAAGACCCTAAACAGGCTGTTGAAATACTCCGCAGAAGAACGCTGCACGGCGTTGGAACGGGCTCAACATGCTCATTTCCCTATGTAAACTCCGTTATTTAAACCGGCGCCTTGCGCCGCGCCCCTTCGGGCGTGGTCTTCGCTGCGCTTCGGCTCGCCCATTCCAGCCTTGTGCAGCACCCCTTGATCGGGCATTTCAACAGCCTGCTAAGGAACCTCTGAATAAGTCCATCAAGGCGATGATGGCTAGGCAAAATCATGCGAAAAAGCGGAGTTTACTGGTCGTAAATGAGCATTTTGAGCATGATTTTAACGACGCCAGCGCGTCTTCAGGGGCTTATTCAGAGGTTCCCTAAGCTTCACACGCCCAGCGAAACCACCAGCCTGTTCAGGGCGATGTCACTCAGCATTAGCTCGCGTTGAGTGAATCGGCACATGACGCCCGGCAAGCTCCTGCGCGCCGGCGCACGCCAGCCACCACCCGCCAAGCGGCGGCCGTCTTCCCCCCCAGCCCTAGCCCCGGCCCGGCAATGCCTGGTGCTTGGGAATCTCACTGGTTTCGACGCACCACGAAGCCCTTGAACCCCAGAAGATGCTCTGCTCAGGCCTTATGCCGGGGTCTTCATCGAGCGTGCCGGCGGGAATCACCATGTTTTTCCCACCTTTCACTTCCCACGGCAGTGAAGAGCCACACTGGCGGCAAAAGGCGGTGGTCAGATACTTGGCCTGGGGGAAGTCATATTTGCCCACCCACTCCTCGCCCGCAACCCAATGAAACTGAGCCATCGGCACAAAAATATTCGCCGAATGCAAACTGCCCGTGAATTTTCTGCAGCGCGAGCAATGGCAATACTGAAAGCCTTTGAACGGCGGCTCAATTTCATATGTCACACAACCGCACAGGCAGCTGCCTTTCATCCGCGCATCCTCATTAAATGGTGCAATTTTCTGTCGTGGCGTGCGTTAAATTAAGACGACATTCCTCCATGCGGTCAAGAAAATGCTCCCGCCGGATCTTACGCTTCTTGTTGGCAGGTTCTCATCGTATGACACGAAAAAATCTCCTGAATTACTGTTGCTTCAAACCGGGTTTGCTCACCTGGCCGGTATAGTCAAGCTGCGCAGGCCGCTCCGGGTCGAGCGGGATATCGCATCCCTTGCCCCCCGCCGACGGCCTTAAAACATAACGACGACGTTCTTTGTCGAATTTCTCACGCACACTAAACCGGATGCTCCCATTAGAACCCCGAAATACCTCGTCGATTTTTGACGTGGAACGCGTCACGCTGACTACGTTCTTCAGTGTACGGTTGCGCAACACTTCAATCCCTCCCCTGTGGATCAGGAATGCCACATCTTGCGGGTAGAAATCATATATCCCGCTTATAAAGTCTATTCCCCCTCCCCCCCCCAGAAGGATGGGTACTACCCTAGGCCCTGGAAGCAACTCGGCGAGTAAGGGCTTACGGTCCGGCTGGTGAAACGTAGTCAAAAATTTGCGGCCCGCAGGCTTGCTCGTTATAAACCCGACACCGACCAAATCCCCCCCGCCCAGATCATTACGGCCAGTTTTGGGGTCACGGTTTTTCCCAAATTCTTTCAAACCGTTACCATCATCAAACAGCAGCTCTCCGCTACCCCCCCGGAACAGATAGATGCCAAACTTCGGAATCTCTCCAACAGGTTCTGCGGGAATTTCACGGATGTGGTCACCCTGTATCTCCTGGTAGATTGGCCCGCGATAAAAATACCCCCAATAGCGCTCGTAGCCTTTAAGGAACACACGTTTCAACATCGGGCTGTAGTACGCAGAAGCGGGCTCACAATTGAACTCATCCGAGCCTGCTCGGCCAGCGCTCCACCCGTACCACCACTCGTCATCCCTGTCACACTGATCGCTATCCTTAAGCGTTGTGATAGGTTTAGGCTGGCTGAGCGAAGGCGTGGCGCCCACGGTATCCAGCCAGGCGGAATAGCCCATGGGCTTCGTGTCGATCCAGAGCCAGCCCCCCTCATGTAATACCATGTCACCCGCATCTGCTTCGTCGACGTTCTGTTCAAGCTCGTAGGCCTGCATTTGCGTGCCATCCGCCTGGTACATCGCCAGTTGGCGCGCGTAGGCCAACAGATAATACTTCTTGCCTCCGGCCTCGAAGTCCAGGCGCGAGAACCTGGGGCGGGTCGGGCGCTCGAAGCCAGTTTCAGGTTTGACCTCCGTATCCGACGCGGGCACCTCACTCAGGCAGAAATCGGCCATGGGGGCCGCGCTGATGCACGTTGCACTAAACAGAAATGGCAGGCAGACCCAAACCGCGACTATGGTGTTTCGCATGGATTTATCTCCGACCATATCGGCCGCCTCGGCCAACAGGACTTGTGAGTGAAGGCGTGAGCGCATACGCCAATGGGCTGAGTAGATTAAAACTATGCCTTTCGCGCCCGGTAAAGAGCATTGGCAGATGAAGGGAGATCAGAAAACCGAAGTACAACACACACATCCCTATGCTGAAGTGGCGGCCCGGCGGAGAGGCCCCGCTTTAACTACACATTGCGTCCAATATAGCAATACCCGGTTTTAAGCGCTCTACCACCCGTTATTTTTAGCGCATATCACGCCGCAACAGATTTCATGCCGACCACCCTTTGCCTGCACACCACGCACGCCCTGATTGCGGAGCACGCCGACGCGCCATGCCGCCGGCGAAATCGGCCAGCGCATTGCGTTGCGTTAAACGCCTTCTGAATCACCTCGGCTCACTCGCCTGCACGGATACACATCCGCAGCATGGCCAAACTCAGCGCTAACTTGCACCGGGCAAGCTAATTTCGGCTACTCATCTCACCCGCCGCAAGGCGCTGCTGCTCATTTCTTATGCAGAAAAATAATCAAAGCGATAACTTAATTGATGTCTTATAAAAACACTTACTCGCCAGTAAAAACTTCATTCTCACCAAATCTCACACACGCCTCATGAAAATGGGCGGCAAGTGCCGCCCATAAATTATCACCCCTCACCGATTACATAAAAATCTTCTTTGTGCGCGCCGCATTCAGGGCAAACAAAACTCTCCGGCACATCCTCCCAGGCGGTGCCGGGCGGAATCGCCTGGCCGGGCTCGCCGTTGTTTTCATCGTACCAGTAGTCACAAATTGCGCATTGATGCTGCTTTTTCATGTCACACCTCCTCAGGCGGAAATCTTGTTGAGTTGATCGCGGTAGTGGCCGGCATGCACCTCTTCCACCCGGGTCAGCGCGGCAAACTTGCGCGTGGCCTTGGCCAGCAGGGCCTTGAAGCGCTCGGCATGCTCGGCGGATTCCGCGATCTGCTCGTCAAACTCGGCCACTGCGGCGGCATTGCCCTCCTGCTCGGCCAAGTGGCGGAACTGCGGGTACATCTCGGTGTACTCGTAGGTCTCGCCGGCAATGGCCAGCTCCAGGCACTTGGCCGGGGTCAGCTGGTCCTTCGGATAGAGCAGGTCCATATGGCCGAAGGCATGCTGCACTTCCTGGTCGGCCGTGGCCTCAAACAACCGGGCAGTGGCCTCATCGCCCATGGCCCGGCACACCTTGGCGAAGTAGCGGTACTTGATGTTGGCCATCGACTCACCGGCAAAAGCGGCTTCGATGTTCTTGACGGTAACGGAGTCGTGATTGCTCATGGTGTTCCCCTTGTCGTACTCATGGCGGCGTTGTTGCCTACGAGTTAAAGATTAGGGGCCAAGCGAATTTAAATAAAATTGATTAATTAAATATTATCAATAGCCAAATGCTATCGCACGATCAGACACAAGGGCGCAACATGCACGCAACATTCAGCCCCTAGGATAAACGCAACTCTTGCAGACGGACCTCCGCCCATGAAGCCCTCATTGCTTGCCCTCGCCTTTGCCACCGTTGCCCTGCCCTCGCAGGCGGCAGAACCGGTCACCATCGCCCCCAGCCTGCTGACTGCGCCGCTCTACAACTACGACGATGCTCCCGCCACACCGGATGTGGATGACCCGGCCATCTGGGTAAACCGCCTCAACCCCAAACAAACCCTGGTGATTGCCACCGCCAAAGAGGCCGGGCTACTGGCCTACGACATGAAAGGCAAACTGCTGCAGGCCATTCTGCCGCCCAACGCACCCACGGTTTCAGCGCAAGATCCGGCCACCCCCGCCGGCCTCAACAACGCCCCCGCCAAAGCCTGCCAAGGCAGCGAAAAAGGCGACACCTTTGGGCGCTTCAACAATGTGGATATTGCCTACGGCGTGCGCCTAGGCAGCGGGCCCAACGCCCCGCGCGCCGACGTCGCGGTGGTCAGCGATCGCGGTTGCGACCGGCTGCGCTTCTACAAGATCGACCCCGGCGCGCCCAAGGGCCCCTTGATCGACATCACCGCCAGCGACGCCCCCCGCGTGTTTACAACCCGCTACGATCAACCCTCGGTAAGCCAGCCCGGAGGCAACAGCGAAGGCTGGGTGGCCAACCCGCTGGACGACCAAAACACCGCCTACGGCCTCACCGTCACCTCCACCGCACAGGGCAACGACATCTTTGTCAGCCAGCGTGAACGCGCGGTGGTGCGCCAGCTCAGCATCCAGCCCACCGCCCAGGGGAAGCTCAGCTATACCGTCAAGCGCAGCTTTGTGTTTGACACCAACTTCACCCTCATCCGCGCAGATGGCAGCCAGTATGACTGGAGCCCCTGCCGCGAGAGCCTGGAAGAGGCCCCGCAGTCAGAAGGGCTGGTGTTCGACGCCGCCAACCGCAAACTCTACGTGGCCTTCGAGACCATCGGCCTGTTCAGCATCGACATGAGCCAGGCACTGCCAGCAGAGGTGCGCGTGGGCAAGGCGCAATTGATCGAGCCGGTCACCAGCTTCGGCGCCCCCTACTGGGCCACCCCTGATGATGACGAGTACGAATGCGAGTACAACCCCAGCGGCAGCCCAGCGCAACATACCCTGGTGATTCAAGGCAGCCAGGAGCACGCCGGCACGCACCTGCAAGCCGATCTGGAAGGCCTGGCCATCATCAACAGCCTGCCGGGCTACAACTTCCTGTTGGCCTCCAGCCAGGGGGATGACAGCTTTCACCTGTTCGGTATCGGCCGGAAAATCGAGCATATCGGCGCCTTCGGCCTGCAGCAGGTGGGCGCCACCGATGGCATCCACTACCTGCCCATGCCCCTGCCCGGCTATCCGCTCGGCCTGATGGTGGCCCAGAACGGCAAGGCCCCTGAACCGGACAACACCGCTCCGGTGAATGGCTACGACTATGACGGCGCCTCACAATTGGTCTACGTGAATTTCATCAAGGTGCTGAACGCACTGCTGGGGCACTGAGCCTAAGAAACCTCGGAAGAGCGCCCTGAAGGCAGGCGGACGTCGTTCACATCATCGCCTTGATGGACGTATTCAGCCCTTATTAGGCAACTGCCGCCCCGCCCTCCCGCGCCCAGGGAGCGCGGGGCTTTTTTGTCAGCCCCCTGGGTTCAGGGTGCGCCCCACCGCCGCCCGCCAACCGGCATAGAGCGCCTCGCGCTCCGGCTCCGCCATGCCGGGCAGAAACTCCCGCTCACACTGCCAGGCCTGGGCCAGCTGCTCCAGCGAGGCATACCAGCCTGCCTGCAGCGCGGCCAGGGCGGCGGCCCCCAGCACGGTAGACTCGGTCATGCGCGGCCTGGCCACCGGCACGCCGGTGATGTCCGCCATGCGCTTGAGCAGCCAGTCGTTCACCGCCATGCCGCCATCCACCCGCAGCAGATCCACCTCGCCGCCATCTGCCCGCACCGCCTCCAGCAGATCCCGGGTCTGGAAGGCCACCGCCTCCAGCGCCGCCACCACCACATCGTCCAAGTCACTGTCGCGATTCAGGCCGGTAATGGCTCCCCGCGCCTCCGGGTCCCAGTAGGGCGCCCCCAGGCCGGTGAAGGCCGGCACAAAATACACCCCGCGGCTACCGCCCCGCTCCCGGGCCAGCGCCTCGGTTTCCGCCGCGGAGTGGATGATGCGCAACTTGTCACGCAGCCACTTCACGGTGGTGCCCGCGTTGAAAATGCTGCCCTCCAGCGCATAGGTAGGCGTGCCCTGCAGCCGGTAGGCCACCGTGCCCAACAGGCCCGCGCTGGAGGCCACGCACTCCCACCCGGTATTGATCATCAGGAAGGCCCCGGTGCCCAGGGTGATCTTGGCCTGGCCCGGGCGGAAGCAGGCCTGCCCCATCAAGGCCGCCTGCTGATCCCCCGCCACCCCGGCCAGCGGAATGGCCGCCCCAAACAACGAGGTGGCCGTGTGGCCAAAGTGGCTGGCACAGTCCTTCACCTCGGGCAACAGCACGGCGGGAATATCGAACAATTTCAGCAGGGTGGCGTCCCAGCACTGCTCGTGGATGTTGAACAGCAAGGTGCGCGAGGCATTGCTGGCATCGGTGGCATGCACCATGCCACCGCTCAGCTGCCACAGCAGAAAGCTGTCCACCGTGCCAAAGGCCAATTCCCCTGCCTCGGCCCGGGCCCGCGCCTCCGGCACATGCGCCAACAGCCAGGCGATCTTGGTGGCGGAAAAATAGGGGTCCAAGCGCAGCCCGGTGCGGGCTTCCACCTCCGGCTCCACCCCGGCCTCCCGCAGCGCCGCGCACTGGGCCGCCGTGCGTCGATCCTGCCAGACAATGGCCGGCGCAATCGGCTCCCCGGTGGCGCGATCCCACAGCACCGTGGTCTCCCGCTGGTTGGTGATGCCAATCGCCGCCACCTCACTGGCCTCGGCCCCGGCAGACGCCAGCACCGCCTTGCAACACGCCAGCACCGTGCGCCACCAGTCCCGGGCGTCCTGCTCCACCCAGCCATCGGCCGGAAAGGACTGCGGATAATCCTCCTGCGCCTGGGCCACCACCTCACCCAGCCGATTGAACAACATCGCCCGGCTACTCGTAGTCCCCTGGTCGATGGCGAGGATATATGAAGACATGGCGTCGCTCCTGCGGGCATATACAGCCAGCATAGACGCTGCCAAGCACAGGTAGACACTTGGGGAAAGAAGAATGGTGCCGAAAACAGGAATCGAACCTGCGACCTACTGATTACGAATCAGTTGCTCTACCGACTGAGCTATTTCGGCAAGAAAGGCTGCGTATTATAGCGATCTGTGGCGTGGAGGCAATCATGCCGACACGGCAACATCCAATCGCAACGCCAAAACCAGGCTATGAGAGCTAAACCTTGCATTAGCACCATGCAAAATACATAAAAGCCCCGAGGGGGGCTTTTATGTTGCCGGGGTTGCCAAGAAGACAACCCTAGGCGATTTGAGCTAACTGATTAGCGGCACTCGGCTGGACGGTACTTGGCAATCAAGTCGCCACCAGTACCAGCGGCAAAGCTGCAGTTCCAAGTGATCGGGCCTGACGCCGTTTGGTCTGCGGCCAGAGCACCGTTGTTATCGTTAGGCGTAAAAATGATGGTGCTGCCGCCACCAGTAGGAATGACAGTGGACTTGAAGGTAACAGTGATGGTACCAGTCGCCGCATCAACAGTGACGTTATCAACATCAGCATCAGCACGGGCAGACAAATCTTCAACGCCAGCGGTACCATAGCCAGCCGCCAGACCTCCCGCTGCCGTAGGCGCACCGTTGGCCGCGTTCTCAGCCACAACACCTTTCGCCGCACTGGCCAAGCCCATGCCCTCACCGACTTTGGCGCGCACGGTGTAGTCTTGGTATGCAGGCAGCGCCACCGCCGCGAGAATTCCGACAATGGCCACTACGATCATCAGTTCGATCAGGGTGAAGCCTTGTTGCATTTGCTTTTTCATGTTTGCACTCTCCAGGGAGTCATGTCACTCAAGTCTGTTAGCGTTCGCTGCGTCGCATCTGATCAGCGAGCGCTGCTGGGAGAAATTTAGCAGGCGGCGTGCCAAGTGCAAGTTTCAGGGTTTTTAGCGCCCCTACTGAGAACCAGCTCACACTATTTACTCATTTGATAGCCACTCGGCTCGCACTGGATGCGACATTTTTTGCTGCCTACTGACAGTTTTTGTCAGCTGGCGACGCTGAATGACAGGTTTGTCCACCCTGGAAACACAACCCCAATACTGTGTTTTCGATGCCCCCTCGTAGGAGCGGCTTTAGTCGCGATTTTAGAGCGTTTACCTGATCACCCGAGGTAGCGGCTAAAAGCCGCTTCAACAGTGACTCTACCTGGATGCAGGCTGCAATGCCGCCAAGACAGCTCGACGCGCGTATTCTCAGCATAGGCCGCAAAAAGGTTCTGCTCGCCAAAGCCCAAAACCCGTCTACAATAAGCACTTAGCCCGGAACAGCTGAAGATACTTCGAGCATGGTCGCCGTACCCCTGAGTGGGCTGGCGCGCCGGTTGGTGCAGGATGGCCTCCTGGAGGAAGCCGCCGCCCAGCAGGCCATCGCCGCCGCCAATAAAGAAAAACTGCCCTTGGTCACCTGGCTGGTGCGCGAGAAGCGTGTCGACGGCTGGGCCATTGCCGAGGCGGCCTCCGACGAATTCGGCACCCCGCTGCTGGACATCACCGCCTTCAACCAGGCGATGCTGCCCAAAGGTTTGGTGGATGCCAAGCTGATCAAGAAGCACCACAGCCTGCCGCTGTTCAAGCGCGGCACCCGGCTGTTTGTGGCGGTATCCGACCCCACCAATCTGCACGCCCTGGACGAGATGCGCTTCTCCACCGGCATCAACACCGAGGCGGTGCTGGTGGAAGAGAGTGCCCTGGCCAAGCTCATTGAGCGTTTCCTGGAGGAGCAAGAAGCACCCACCAGGGGCCTGGAGGGGCTGGACGATGCCAGCCTGGAAGACCTGGACGTGGAGGCGGTGGACGAAAGCGCCGCACCGAAAGAAGACGGCTCCGAAGTGGACGAAGCGCCCATCGTGCGCTACGTCAACAAGTTGCTGCTGGATGCCATCAAGGGCGGCTCATCTGATATTCACTTTGAGCCCTACGAGAAGCTGTACCGGGTGCGCTTTCGCACCGATGGCATTCTCCACGAGGTATCCCGCGCGCCCACCAATCTCGGAGGGCGGATTGCCGCCCGCCTGAAGGTGATGTCGCAGATGGACATCTCCGAGCGGCGCCTGCCCCAGGACGGCCGCATCAAGATGAAGCTGTCCAAGGACCGCGCCATCGACTTCCGGGTCAATACGCTGCCCACCCTGTGGGGCGAGAAGATCGTGCTGCGTATTCTCGACCCCTCTAGCGCCAAGCTGGGCATCGATGCCCTGGGCTATGAGGACGAGCAAAAAGCCATCTACATGAAAGCCCTGGAACAACCCCAGGGCATGATCCTGGTCACCGGCCCCACCGGCTCCGGCAAGACGGTCTCCCTCTACACCGGCCTCAACATCCTCAATACGGCGGAGCGCAATATCTCCACCGCAGAAGACCCGGTGGAAATCAACCTGGAGGGCATCAACCAGGTCAACATCAACGTGAAGGTGGGGCTCACCTTCTCGGATGCCCTGCGCGCCTTCCTGCGCCAG
>CAZYQX010000005.1:0-111952 GCA_964649985.1 uncultured Pseudomonadales bacterium
GATCACCTACGGCCTCGAGCGCATCGCCATGTACCTGCAGGGCGTGGACAGCATCTTCGACCTGGTGTGGACGCGCGGTCCGGACGGCACCCCCGTCACCTACGGCGATGTGTTCCACCAGAACGAGGTGGAGATGTCCACCTACAACTTCGAGCAGGCGCCGGTGGAGAAGCTGTTCGAGCAGTTCGACCACTACGAGTCTGAAGCCCAGCGCCTGATGGCCCTCGGCCTGCCGTTGCCCGGCTACGAGATGGTGATGAAGGCCTCCCACACCTTCAACCTGCTCGACGCCCGCCAGGCCATCTCCGTCACCGAGCGCCAGCGCTACATCCTGCGCGTGCGCGGCCTGGCCCGCGCCGTGGCCCAGGCCTACTTCGATGCCCGGGCCAAGCTCGGCTTCCCGCTGGCCCCTGAGAACCTCCGCAACGAAGTGCTGGCCCAGTGGCAGGCCCAACAGGAGAAGAGCGCATGAGCAACCGCGATTTTCTGGTCGAGCTCGGCACCGAGGAACTGCCGCCCAAGGCCCTCAAGAGCCTGCGCGATGCCTTTGCCGCCGGCATTGAAAAAGGCCTGACCGACGCCCGCCTGGCCTATGACCGCATCGAGGCCTACGCCGCCCCCCGTCGCCTGGCGGTGAAGGTGATCCAGCTGGTGGAACAACAGCCGGACGCGGTGCAGGAGAAATTCGGCCCGGCCGTGGCCGCCGCCTTCGACGCCGAAGGCAAGCCCAGCAAGGCCGCCGAGGGCTTCGCCCGGGGCTGCGGTGTGGAAGTGGCCGAGCTTGAGCGCGCGATGGACGGCAAGAACGAGCGGCTGGTGTTCCGCGCCAAGGTGCACGGCCAGCCCGCCGTGGCGCTGCTGCCGGGCATCGTCGAGCAGTCCCTGAACGAGTTGCCGATTCCCAAGCGCATGCGCTGGGGCGCCACCCGCCACGAATTCGTGCGCCCGGCCCACTGGCTGGTGATGCTGTTCGGCAGCGACGTGGTGCCGACCCAGCTGCTGGGCATTCAGGCCGGCCGCGAGACCCGTGGCCACCGCTTCCACTGCCCCGAGGGCCTCAGCCTGGCCAGCCCGGCGGATTACCCCGCCGCCCTGGTCGATGCCTACGTGCAGGCAGATTTCGACGCCCGCCGCGCGCTGATCAAGGCCGAGGTGGAGAAGCTCGCCGCCGGCCTGGGCGGTGTGGCGGTGATCGCCCCGGATCTGCTGGACGAAGTCACCAGCCTCAACGAGTGGCCGGTGCCGCTGGCCGGCAGCTTCGAGGAGCGTTTCCTCAAGGTGCCCGCCGAGGCGCTGATGTCCTCCATGCAGGGCCACCAGAAGTACTTCCCGGTGAAGCAGGCCGACGGCAGCCTGCTGAACAAGTTCATCACCGTGTCCAACCTGGTCTCCCGCGACCCGCAGAAGGTGGTGGATGGCAACGAGCGGGTGATCCGCCCGCGCCTCACCGACGCCGCCTTCTTCTTCGAGCAGGACCGCAAGCACACCCTGGCCTCGCGCCGCGAGCGCCTGAAGACCATCACCTTCCAGGCCGACCTGGGCTCGGTGTGGGACAAGAGCGAGCGGGTGGCCAAGCTGGCCGGCTGGATCGCCGCCAACATCGGCGGCGACGCCGGCCAGGCGATCCGCGCCGGCGAGCTGTGCAAGTGCGACCTGGTCACCGACATGGTGGGTGAGTTCGACGAGTTGCAGGGCATCATGGGCGAGTACTACGCCCGCTTCGACGGCGAGCCCGGCGAGGTGCCCGCCGCCATGCGCGAGCAATACCTGCCCAAGTTCGCCGGCGACGCCCTGCCGGAGACCCTGACTGGCTGCGCCGTGGCCATCGCCGACCGCCTGGACACCCTGGTGGGCATCTTCGGCATCGGCCAGCTGCCCACCGGCTCCAAGGACCCCTTCGCCCTGCGCCGCGCCTCCATCTCGGTGCTGCGCATCCTGGTGGAGAAGGGCTTCAAGCTGGACCTGCGCTCCGCGCTGACCATCGCCCGGGAGGGCTTCAGCGGCCTTAAGCACGGCGAGGGCGTGGTGGAGCAGGTGCTGACCTACATGCTGGAGCGCTTCCGCGCCCAGTACGAGGAGCAGGGCATTCCGGTGGAGGTGTTCCAGGCCGTGATGGCCCGCAACCCCTCCGAGCCGCTGGACATCGACGCCCGGGTGCAGGCGGTGAACGCCTTCCGCCAGCTGGCCGAGGCCGAGGCCCTGGCCGCCGCCAACAAGCGGGTGGCCAACATCCTGGCCAAGTCCGAGGCGGGCGCGGTGGGCGCGGTGAACGCCGCCCTGCTGGCCGAGCCCCAGGAGCAGGCGCTGTTCGAGGCGCTGGGCGCCAAGAGCGGCGAGGTCGCCTCGCTGCTGGCCAAGCGCGACTACACCGCCTTCCTGGCCGCGCTGGCCAGCTTGCGGGTGCCGGTGGACGCCTTCTTCGACAAGGTGCTGGTGAACGCCGAGGACGAAGCCCTGCGCAACAACCGCTTCGCCCTGCTGGCGCAGCTGCGCGCGCTGTTCCTGGAAGTGGCGGACATCTCGCTGCTGGCGGCGGCCAAATAAGGCGCCCGGCCCCCACCCTGGCGGGGGCCGATCTTCTCAGGACCCCCGCTCGCGGCCCCGCCGCGGGCGGACTCAGCCAAACCGAGTGCCCATGAAACTCGTCATCCTCGACCGCGACGGCGTGATCAACGAAGACTCCGATGCCTTCGTCAAATCCGTCGACGAATTCATCCCCATCCCCGGCTCGGTGGAGGCCATCGCGCTGCTCACCCGCCACGGCTTCGAGGTGGCCATCGCCACCAACCAGTCTGGCCTGGGGCGCGGCCTGTTTGACCTGGACGACCTGGAGGCCATGCACCAGAAGCTGGACGCACTGGTGGAGGCCGCCGGTGGCCGCCTCAGTGGCATCTTCTACTGCCCCCACACGCCGGACGACGACTGCGCCTGCCGCAAGCCGCTGCCCGGCCTGCTGGATGCCATCGCCGCCGAGCTGCACTGTGAGCTGGCGGGGGTGCCGCTGATCGGCGACAGCCAGCGCGACCTGGAGGCTGGCCTGGCCCGGGGCTGCGTGCCGGTGCTGGTGCGCACCGGCAAGGGCGCCAAGACTGCCGAGAAGTTCGCCGCCGACCCGGCCCGCTGGGGCGCCGTGGCGCAATTCGACAACCTGCTGGCCGCCGCCCAAGCCATCGTGGAGGGACGCCTGTGAACCCCCTGTACACCTTCTGGCTGGCTCTGCGCGCGGTGGTGTTTTACATCGGCTACGCCGGCGTCACCGTGTTCATCAGCCTTACCGCCCAGCTGATGCTGTTGGTGTTGCCGCGCCGCTATGCCCAGATGTGGATTCGCCAGTGGTGCCGCTTCGCCTGCTGGTGGTTCAGCGTGGCCTGCGGCGTGCGCTATGAGTGGCATGGCCTGGAGCACCTGCCCAAGGGCACCTACGTGATCCTCGCCAACCACCAGAGCGGGCTGGAGACCTTCCTGTTCCAGAACGCCTTCCTGCCCATGCACACCGTGCTCAAGCGCGAGCTGCTGCAGATCCCATTCTTTGGCTGGGGGCTGGCGATCCTGGACCCGGTGGCCATCGACCGCGGCTCGCCGCGCGACGCCATGCGCCAGCTGGCCGAGACCGGCGTGGAGCACATCAAAGGCGGCAACAGCGTGCTGGTGTTCCCCGAGGGCACCCGCCAGCTGCCCGGCGAGCACGGCAAGTATGCCCGGGGTGGTGCGGGCATCGCCTGCATGGCCCAGGTGCCGGTGGTGCCGGTGGCGCACAACTGCGGCGACGTGTGGCCGGCCCGGCGCTTTCTCAAGTTTCCCGGCACCGTGCACATCCATGTGGGCCCGGTGATCGACACCGCCGATCGCAATCCCAAGGATGTGACGGAGCAGGCGCGGGAGTGGATCGACCAGCACATCCAGGCGATGAAGAAGGCAGATTGATCTGGCTCAATACGCCCGAGGCCATGCGTGGTACAGTGAACTCACAAAAGCAACAAAACCCAGATACATCGCGAGAGGTGAACCCATGCACGTAGAGCACCACCCCCTGATCAAGGAATTCCCCGAGCTGAAGGACAAGATCCACGAGCTCAAGCTGAACGACAACCACTTCGCCCGTCTGGCGGGTGAGTACGAAGAGCTGGACAAGCAGATCTGCCGCGCCGAAGACAGCCCAGAAGGCCACGACGATGCGCACATGCACCAGCTGAAGGCCGAGCGCCTGCGCCTGAAAGACCAACTCTACGCGCTGCTGAACGGCTAAGCGTTAGAGGTGAGTAGAAGGGGGCCTGCGGGCCCCTTTTTGCGTATGTATGCGTGCTTTTTGGCCCTGGCACTGACGTCGGTGGGCGGGGAGCAGCCTGTACGATACGCAACTTGCCGTAGTGTTTCTGCTCGGGTTTAATCTGCGCTTCACGCAAGCTGCTTGCGTCACTTCACTCCTCACACCGTGGGAAACCGTGCATGCCCCCTGCAGATGTCATCACATTCATGGGCATTGGCTATGACTGGCAAGCGGCCCTGGCCGCCTTGGCTGTCGTGGTCGTCGTCACCGCAATCTTTCACCAGTTGATTTTCAGGCTGGATGCGGTCAAGCGCACCCGGCAGCTCAACCGCCAGCTGGATGCGGAGAAAATGGCCCAGGCCAAGTACCCGCCGGCGGTGGCGCGCAGCAATTACGCGGGTCTTGCGGCTAATCTGGTACTGCTGGTGTTGGTGGTGCCCTTCGCGGCCACCACCCAGCTGGGCAACATCGGCTATGCCATCGCCGCCGTGCCAGTGATCCTGCTGGTGCACGATTTCTTCTACTACTTGACCCATCGCTTCCTGTTTCACGGCAATGGCTACTTCCGCCGGGTGCATGGCCTGCATCATCAAGCGCGCTTGCCCTCTCATGTCGATTCTTATTATGTGCACCCACTCGAAACGGTGCTGGGGGTGGCGATCTTCTTCCTGGCCGTGCTGCTCGCCAGCCTGATGCTGGGCCGATTGCACTTCACCAGCATTGCGCTGGCGCATGTGATCTTCACCCAGATCAGCATTCTCAATCATGTAAAAGTGGATCTACCCTACTTCCCATTCCGGTTTGCGCACTGGATCTCCGCCAAGCATGCCATTCACCATGAAAACATGCAGAAGGGGAATTACGCCGGTATCACGCCTCTTTACGACAGGCTGTTTGGCACCTACGAATGAGCCAGGCCCGGCATGGGCAGGCGGCTGGCCGCGCTGCCCGGTGACATCTATAATCCGCGCCCCGGAATATGTCCAAGCCGTCTAAACTTAGATTTCTCCATCTTTCACGGTAAATGCCCATGTCCACGCGCGGCAATCTGTTCACCATCTCAGCGCCCTCCGGGGCCGGCAAGACCAGCCTGGTAAAGGCGCTAGTGGAGTCGATGCCCGGCGTGCGGGTGTCGGTGTCGCACACCACCCGGCCGATGCGCCCGGGCGAGGTCAACGGGGTGAACTACCACTTCGTGGCGGTGGAGGAGTTCGTCCGCATGTTGGACGAGGCGGCCTTCCTGGAGCACGCCCAGGTGTTCGACAACTACTATGGCACCTCCCAGGACTGGGTGGAGCAGGTGCTGGCCGAGGGTACGGACGTGATCCTCGAAATCGACTGGCAGGGTGCCCAGCAGGTGCGCCGCCTGATGCCTGAATGCATCGCGGTGTTCGTGTTGCCACCCTCCCTGCAGACCCTGCGCGAGCGCCTCACCGGCCGTGGCCAGGACAGTGACGAGGTGATCGCCAAGCGACTGGCCGGCGCGGTGAACGAGCTGTCCCACTACCCGGAAGCGGATTATCTGGTGGTCAACGACGTGTTCGAGGTGGCCCTGAATGAAATCAAGGCCATCATCACCAGCCGTCGGCTGACGCTGGAGCGCCAAAGCGAACGCCACGCCGAGCTGCTGGAAAGCCTGCTCACCGCCACCCTGTAACTGCCCAGAAGGACATTGCCGCAATGAAGGGATTCATCCTCGCCCTGTTATGCGTGGCCCCGCTGTGCCAGGCCTACGACGAGGCCAAGTGCCGGGCCGACGTCGCCGGCCAGTTTGCCTACTACAAATTGGCGATCTCCCTTGCCCGGGAGTGGTGTATCGCCAATGCCAAGCCAAACGATGCTCAGTGCAGCCGGGAATATGTGGTGCACGGCCTGTGGCCGCAATGCCAGAACGGCTATCCGGCAGACTGCCGGCTGGCCAATCCCGCGCAGCAGGACCGGTTGGATCTGGCGCGGGTGAAGCGCTTCATGCCCTCAGACTTCCTGATTCGGCACGAATGGGAAAAGCACGGTAGCTGCACCGGGCAGCGTCGCAGCGAGTATTTTGCCACCACTGAGCAGTTGTTCAACAAGCTGGTACTGCCTCGCCTGCAGCCGGGGCTCTACAGCGTGGCCGACTTGACCACGCAGATTGCCACCGCCAATCCGGGCATGCCCCGGGAGAGCATTGAGCTGGCCTGCGACGAAGATGCCAGCAAGCCTGGCGCCCGGGGCGACACCCTGGATGAAATACGCATCTGTTTCAGCCCGGCAGGTGCTTTTAGCGCCTGCCGTCAGGTGGAGCGGAGTTGCCCGGCGGGCAAGAAAATCAACGTGCGTCGCTAGTGCGGGCGGCAGGGCCTTGGCGCTGGGGGGGCGCGTTGCCGCCCCCTCTCCTTGGTGACCGGTCAAATCAGCCCGCCAGTGACAGCACTTCGTCCACCGCCTTGTTGATGCCCTTGGCGGCCTCGCTGATGGACTCGGCCAGCATGTAGGCCGGGGTGGTCACCAGCTTGCGCGCGGTGTCGACGCAGCTGCTTTCCACCGGGCAGGCCACGTGCTCCGCGCCCATCTGGGTGATGGCTTGCGCCGTGCCCTCATCGGTGCCGATGGTGCATTTGACGCCCTCACCACAAATGGCGGCGCTCATGGCCGGCGCGATGCAGATCAGCCCGATCGGCTTGCCGGCCTGGTGCATGGCGCGGGCGAAGGCGAGGAAATCGGGCTGCACCTTCATCTCGGCGCCGTTCACGGCGAAATCGCAGAGGTTTTTCGCGGCGCCAAAGCCGCCCGGCACGACCAGGGCGTCGAAATCTTCCACCCGCGCCTCGCGCACGTCTTTCACGTTGCCCCGGGCCAGGCGTGCCGCTTCCACCAGTACGTTGCGCTGTTCGGCCATCACTTCGCCGGTGAGGTGGTTGATCACGTGCAGCTGCGGCATGTCGGGGGCGAAGCACTGCACCTGGGCGCCGCGCTCACTCAGGCGCAGCAGGGTGATCACGGCTTCATGGATTTCGGAACCGTCGTATACGCCGCAACCGGCGAGAACTACTGCCACTCGAGTCATGGGCTTGCTCCTTGTGTGCAATGAACAGGGCGGATGTGCGCCATTGTCGGCTTTTTTGTGGCGTGGTGGTAGCACCTGGCCCACAAACAAAAATGCCCGCGCTGAGGCGGGCATGGTGGGTGTGGCCAACCGACGGTTGGCCCAACCTGGTGCTTATTTGCGCTTCATCGACTGGAAGAAGTCGTCGTTGGTCTTCGAGTCCTTCAGCTTGTCGATCAGGAACTCGATGGCCGGCAGATCTTCCATGCCGTGCAGCAGCTTGCGCAGAATCCACATGCGCTGCAGCTCTTCTTCGCCGGTCAGCAGCTCTTCGCGGCGGGTGCCGGAGCGGCGGATGTTGATGGCCGGGTAGACGCGCTTCTCGGCGATCTTGCGGTCCAGGTGCAGCTCCATGTTGCCGGTGCCCTTGAACTCTTCGTAGATCACCTCGTCCATCTTCGAGCCGGTGTCGACCAGCGCGGTGGCGATGATGGTCAGCGAGCCGCCTTCCTCGATGTTGCGGGCGGCGCCGAAGAAGCGCTTGGGGCGCTCCAGGGCGTGGGCGTCCACACCGCCGGTGAGTACCTTGCCGGAGCTGGGCACGATGGTGTTGTAGGCGCGGGCCAGACGGGTGATGGAGTCCAGCAGGATCACCACGTCCTTCTTGTGTTCTACCAGGCGCTTGGCCTTCTCGATCACCATTTCGGCCACTTGCACGTGGCGGGCCGGCGGTTCGTCGAAGGTGGAGGCGACCACTTCGGCGCGCACCGAGCGCTGCATCTCGGTCACTTCCTCGGGGCGCTCGTCGATCAGCAGCACGATCATGTAGCAATCGGGGCTGTTGCGGATGATGCTCTGGGCGATGTGCTGCAGCATCAGCGTCTTACCGGCCTTGGGCGGTGCGACGATCAGGCCGCGCTGGCCCTTGCCGATGGGCGCCACCAGGTCGATGACGCGGCCGGTGAGATCCTCGGTGGAGCCGTTGCCGGCCTCCAGCAGCAGGCGCTTGTTGGGGAACAGCGGGGTGAGGTTCTCGAACAGAACCTTGTTGCGCACGCTTTCGGGCTTGTCGAAGTTGATGTCGTTGACTTTCAACAGCGCGAAGTAGCGCTCGCCTTCTTTAGGCGGGCGGATCTGGCCGGAGATGCTGTCGCCAGTGCGCAGGTTGAAGCGGCGGATCTGGCTGGGGGAGACGTAGATGTCATCCGGGCCGGCCAGATAGGAGGAATCCGCCGAACGCAGGAAGCCGAAGCCATCTTGCAGAATCTCAAGAACGCCGTCGCCATAGATGCTCTCGCCGCTCTTGGCGTGCTTCTTCAGGATCGCGAAGATGATGTCCTGCTTGCGCGAGCGGGCCATGTTTTCCAGGTTCATCTGCTCGGCGATGGACAGCAGTTCCGGAATCGGCTTGGTCTTCAGTTCAGTGAGATTCATAAGGGATATAAGAAGTTGGTGTCTTGGCGTTGTATGAAGAAGATCGGCTTGGTAGGCGCGCCACAGGCGAGCATCGAAGGTCGGGCAGCGGGGATCTGCGAACGGCAAGCGCCGCAGGAGGTGCTTGGAGAGCTAATGTAGCAGGTCAGGCGCGGCGCGTCCAGCACCCCGAGGCACTGGACGCGCGGTTCATCACAGCGCGCCGTCGATGAATTCGACCAGCTGGCGCTTGGCCAGGGCGCCGACCTTGGTGGCGGCAATCTGGCCGTCCTTGAAAATCAACAGGGTGGGGATGCCGCGAATGCCGAATTTGGCCGGGGTGTCACCGTTGGCGTCTACGTCCATCTTGCACACTTTCAGGCGGCCGGCGTACTCCTCGACGACCTCGTCCAGCAGCGGTGCTATCATTTTGCATGGACCGCACCATGCCGCCCAGAAGTCGACCAGCACGGGTTGGCCCGCCTGCAGGACTTCGGCTTCGAAGTTGGCATCGGTAACGTGGACGATTTGGTCGCTCATGAGGTATCTCCGGAAAGCTTGATGTGGATCGCAACCCGGGATTATCCCAGGGCCTATTACTCATCGGCTCATGATAGCATCCAGCCGATCAACCCCCAACCTCGCAGCGCGTAAGGTTATAGCTTGGCACCTCGCAGATCTCCTGATGCTCCCCTGCCCACCACGCTGGCCGCCATTGATCTGGGCTCGAACAGTTTCCACATGATCGTCGCCCGCCAATCCGCCGGTGAACTCAAGGCGGTGGAGCGGCTGGGCGAGAAGGTGCGGCTGGCGGCCGAAATGCAGGATGGGCGCCTGCACCCGGACGCCATCGCCCGGGGGTTGGATTGCCTGGCACGCTTTGCCCAGAAACTGCGCGGGCTTGAGCCCCAGGCGGTGCGGGTGGTGGGCACTAACGCCCTGCGGGTGGCCAAAAACCGGCGCGACTTTCTCGGTCCTGCCGAGGAGCTGCTGGGCTATCCGATCGACATCGTGGCCGGCCGCGAGGAAGCCCGCTTGGTCTATCTGGGGGTGGCGCACAGTCTGCCCGATGATGGACAGCCACGGCTGGTGATGGACATTGGCGGCGGCAGCACCGAGTTCATTGTCGGGCGCGGTTTCGAGCCGCTGCTCACTGAGAGCCTGCACATGGGCGGTATCGCCTATTCCGATTTGTACTTCCCGGGGGGCGAGATCTCTGAGGTGGCGTTTGCCCGGGCTTACAACACCGCCCGGCTGGAGATCCTCAATATCTATGACGCGCTTGCCCGGCAGGGCTGGAAGCAGGCCATTGGCTCCTCCGGCACCTTGCAGGCGGTGGAGGAGATGTGCATCGAGAACGGCTTCGCCCGCGAGGGGATCTCACGCGAGGGCATCGAGCAGTTCAAGCGCCAGGTGTTGCGCTGCCGGCACGTGCGGGAATTGGACTTCAAGGGCTTGAAGCCCGATCGGCGGGCCGTGTTGCCGGCCGGGCTGGCGATCATCGCCGCCATGTTTGATACCCTCAAACTTGATGTGATGCACGTGGCGCAGGGGGCTCTGCGGGAGGGCGCGCTCTACGATTTGCTGGGTAGGCTGGAGCACGAGGACGTGCGCGAGCGCACAGTGGCGGCGCTGATGCAACGCTACGAGGTGGATGCGCGGGATGCCGCTCG
The DNA here is from genome assembly GCA_964649985.1 of uncultured Pseudomonadales bacterium. Lineage (GTDB taxonomy): Bacteria > Pseudomonadota > Gammaproteobacteria > Pseudomonadales > CAZYQX01 > CAZYQX01. The sequence goes on from CAZYQX010000005.1 coordinate 10,379, forward strand.
GGTGGAGGGCATTGCCTCTGCCTTGCTGGAGCAGGTGGCCGCCAGTTGGGGGCTGGATGACGACGACGCGGCGCGCTTGTTGAATTGGGGCGCGCGCTTGCACGCGGTTGGTTTGGTGATATCCCACAGCCAGTTCCACAAGCATGGTGCCTATTTGTTGCGGCACTCGGATTTGCCCGGCTTTTCGCGGGGGGATCAGGCTGCGGTTGCGGCATTGGTGCGCAGCCACCGGCGCAAGTTGGATTCGGATGATTTCAATGCCTGGCCTGCGGTTGAGGCGCAGCGTTTGCAGCGCCTGTGCCTGTTGCTCAGGATGGCGGTGCTGCTGAAGCACACCCAGATGGTGGATGATCTGCCGGAGGTGGTGCTGCAGGTGAAGGAACACCGTGTCACGCTGCGTTTCCCCGAGGGGTGGTTGGCGGAACACCCGCTGACCGCGCAGGAGTTTGCCCAGGAGGAGGCCTATCTCAAAGCGGTGGGTTACAAACTGCAGATTCGTTGACACGGCGGGTAACCGCCGGGGCAGGGGCGCCACTCCGTGCGGAGCGGCGGGTGCTCCCCCTGCGGGGCTTACTGGGCTGGCTGTGTGCCGGTGGCCGGGACGGCGTTGCGGATATCCATGATCGGCCCGATGCTGGGTGGCGCGTCGGCCGGGGCCTCTTCCTCATCCACCTGTTGCAGTTCCTCTGCCGCCTTGTCCTGGGCTTTCAGCAGCACGCTGCTGTCGAGCCCGGCGCCCTTGGAAATGGCTTCGTCGGCTTCTTTCTTCAGCACCACGATGGCAATGCGGCGGTTGATCGGGTCCAGCGGTGCCTCAGCCTTGTAGGGCGCAGAGGCCGCCAGCCCCTCTACCCGCGCGATTTTCTCCTCTGGAATGCCTCCCTTGGTCAAGGCGCGTCGCGCGGTATTGGCGCGATCGGATGACAGCTCCCAGTTGCTGTAGATGGCGCCCGCCGGGTAGGGGGTGGCATCGGTGTGACCGGTGATGCTGATGCGGTTGGGCACCTTATTCAGCAGCGGCGCCAGGGCTTCGATGACGTCCTCGGTGTATTTTTTGATGCGCGGGCTTCCCGAGTCGAAACTGGGGCGGTTTTCCTTGTCGATGATCTGGATGCGCAGGCCGTTGGCCACCACATCGATCAGCACCTGATCCTTGAGCATCTCGAACACCTGATCTTTCTGCACGGCCTCTTTCAGCTGTTCCTGCAGTGCCTCAAGTTTTTGCTGCTCAATCTCGCGCAGGGCGGTGAGGTGATCCTCGGTGAGTTGCTCTGGGCTCAGCTCCTGCTGCGGGGCGATATCCGGGCGAATCTCATCGGATGAGTTGTTGTCGTTTTCCTGCTCGCCGGGCTTGTGGGTGGGCTGCCCGGCGATGCTGCCCACGGTGGGGGGCTCCTCGAAGGGGTTTTCCCTGGGAATGATGCCTGAGCTGGTGCCGCCCTCGCCGATATTGGCGCCGCCGGGGTCGTTGAAGTAGCCGGCGATGTGTTTTTTCTCTTCCGGGGTGGTGGAGCCCAGCAGCCACAGCAGCAGGAAGAAGGCCATCATCGCCGTCACGAAGTCGGCATAGGCCACCTTCCAGGCGCCGCCGTGGGCGCCGTGGCCATGTTTCTTCTTCTTGACGATGATGGGTTGGAGTTCTTTTTTGCTCATGGCAAATTCGCTCGCAGGCCAGCGGGATTACTTGGCCTGCTTGACGCGCTCCTCCAGCTCCTCAAAGCTCGGACGCACGCTGTGGTAGATGGCTTTGCGGCCAAATTCCACGGCGATCTTGGGCGCCGTGCCAGACACGGTGGCGATCAGGCACACCTTGATCACCTCGTAGAATTTGCCCTCTTCGCGCACCTTGTGGTCCAGCGCCGAGGCAAATGGGCCGGCAAAGCCGTAGGCCATCAGAATGCCGAGAAAGGTGCCCACCAGGGCGGCGCCCACGTGGTGGCCCAGTTCCGCCGGCGGGCCGCCGATGTGGCCCATGGTGATCACCACCCCCATTACCGCCGCCACGATCCCGAAGGCGGGTAGGCCGTCCGAGGTCTTCTGCACCGCTGAGGGCACCAGGCTGGCCTCGGCGTGGTGGGTTTCCAGCTCCACGTCCATCAGTGCATCCAGCTCGTGAGGCGACATGTCGCCCACCACCATGATGCGCAGGTAGTCCGTGATGAACTCGATGGCGTGATGATCCTTCATGATGGCAGGATATTTGGAGAAGATCGGGCTGCTGTCCGGTGCTTCGATGTCGCCTTCGATGGCGATCAGGCCCTCCCGGCGCATCTTGTTGAAAATCTCATACATCAAGGCCAGGGCTTCCAGGTAGTAGGCCTTGGTATAGGGCGAGCCCTTGAGCAGTTTGCCTCCGGATGTGACCACGCCAATGGTTACGGGAAGCGGGTTGGATATGACCATGGCGCCGAAGGCGGCGCCGCCGATGATCAGCAGCTCGAACGGCTGCCACAGCGCCAACAATTGCCCGTTTGATAACAAGTAGCCTGAAATACAGCTACCTATGACAAGAATGAGGCCCACTATCACTGGCATGGCAAGCTACTCGTAAATCCCATTGTTTCACCCGCCCGGAAGGATAGCCTGCTTTATCTAAGTGTGTAGTCGGATATCAGAGACACCTGATGTCCGTGCGTGACATTACGCCTGTAGATCAGCACGCGGCCAGCCCTGCTGGGTTTTCCACCACGCCGTTGGGGCTCTTTGCCCGAGCTAGGCTATGGAAGGTAGAGTATTGTCGCAGATGATGCCGCCGTCCAGCCGATTTCAAGCGAGTGCAGCTCACTCTACACTTGTGTATATAGGTGGTGGGAAAACATTTCAGCCAATCCTGGTAGAGCCGAGGAAGAGAGCTCCGTATGTCCGAGTGGATTGAGAAATTGCCATTAGTGGACCCGGGGCCGGGCATCCCGCCTGAGCTGGTGGCCGCTTTCGTCCGCCACCTGCCTGATTTTTATACCGTGGTGGATCGGCAGGGCCTGATCGTGACCTTCAGTCGCCTGCTGCCCAACACGGTTGCCGAGGACTATCTGGGCAAGAATATCGCCGACTTTTCCCTGCCAGAGGAGCGCTGGAAGCTCGAAGGCGCCATGCAGGAAGCGCGCAGAAGTGGCCAGGCGGTACAGTTCGAGGGCGTTGCCAGGAGCACTGAGGGGGCGGGCTTGCGCTCTTACATCCTGCGCGTGGTGCCGCTGAACCAGCCGGGCTGGGAGGACAAGCTGTTGGTGGTCAGCACGGATGTCACCTTTCAGCGCCAGCTATGGCAGGAGCATCAGCGCCATAGCGAGCGCTTGGCCCAATTCCAGGATCATGCCAGTCTGCTGGCCATCTCCATGGATCGTGATATGCGAATAACCGAGTGGAATGCGGCTGCTGAGCAGCTGTTCGGTTATCGCCGCGAGGAGATCCTGGGGCGGCCGGCAGATGAGTTTCTTTATTTTGCCGATCAAGCGCAGGCCATGCGCGCGGCTTTTGCGGGCGCGATGGCCGATCGCAGTTCAATTCGCGACCAACGGGTCATTCACCGGACCAAAGCCGGTGAGCGTGTGGTGTGCGACTGGTTTGCATTGCCGCTCATTGATGAACGCGGGGATACGGTGGGCTTGGCCTCGCTCGGGCAGGATGTGACCCTGGCGATTCGCGCAGAAGATGCGCTCAAGGAGGCCAAGCGTCTGGCGGAGGTCAGTGCCCGGGAGAAGTCGCGTTTTTTGGCCAAGATGAGCCACGAGTTGCGCACGCCATTGCATGGCATTCTCGGTGCTCTGGATTTGCTGCAGGCGCGTCGATTGGGGAGCGACGTGGGCAGTGAGCTGGGCATTATTCGCGCCTCCAGCCAAACCTTGCTCACGGTGGTCAATGACGTGCTGGACTTCGCCAAAATTGAATCCGGTGGCGTTGTGCTGGCCCGGTCGCCGCTGAGCCTGCCACGCTTGTTGTCGGAGGTGCACGAGCTTTTGCGGCCGCTGATCGAAGCCAAGCAGCTGGGCTTCAACCTGGAACTCACGCCGCAGCTGCCGGAATTCATCATGGGGGATGCGGACCGGCTCAGGCAGATCTTGGTGAACCTGGTCAGCAATGCGATCAAGTTCACCGAGCACGGGCGCATCAATGTTCGCGCCAGCGTGGAGCCCCGGGGAGATGGTTTTCAGGTGCTGCTGGAGGTGCAGGACACGGGGATTGGCATCAGTGCCGCAGATCAAAAATCCATTTTCAAGGAATTCTTTCAGGTGGAGGGAGCCAACACCCGGCGCTATGGCGGTACCGGCCTGGGCTTGGCCATCAGCCGCAGCTTGGCTGAATTGATGGGCGGGCGCCTGGAGGTGCACAGCACCCGGGGTCTGGGCTCCACGTTTAGCCTCAGTTTTCCTTCGTGTCGTGCCGAGGCTACCCGAGAGCATCGCATTCACCACGAGTTCAGGGATTACCGCCGCCGCGTGCTGTTGGTGGATGACAACAGCATCAATGTCGCCGTGGGGCGCAAAATGCTGGAGAAAATGGGCATTGATGTGGTGGTGGCCGTTAACGGTGCCGAGGCAGTGGCCCACGCCGTGGCCGAGCCCTTCGATCTGATCTTAATGGACTTGCACATGCCGGTGATGGACGGCATTGAAGCGACGCGCACCATTCGCGATAGCCATGGCGCGCGAGGGCGGGTGCCGATCCTGGGCGTGACGGCCAATGTGTTGCCCGAGGATCGAGAGCGCTGCTTGCAGGCGGGCATGAACGAGGTGTTGCTGAAGCCCTTCCGCTATGGGCAGTTGCTGGAGGCCCTGGATGCGCAATTCAATTCAGCCATGGACGGATCATCCTAGCAGGCTGTAGCGCACGGCCAGTGTATCGGTGCTGCCAGGCGCCAGCTGGCCGCAGTCTTCGAGCGCCCGAGCCGTCTCCACGCACAGCATGTGCCGATAGGCGTCTGGGGCGAAATCCGACAAGCGCAGGGCTTTTTCGGCGGCGGGGTTCCACACCACGCAACTGCGGCTGCCGTGGGGTTCTACCTGAATGCGTCGCCCCCAGCCTGCATCTTCGATCGTGCACCCAAGCGCATCTCCCAGATAGATGCGGTCCACTTCCGCCTCAAATGCGATCGCCCCGGCTTGGGTGCACCGGCGCCAGTCAGCCAGGGTGTCCACATAATGCTGGCCTTCCAGGCCGCTGATGCGGGTCTGGGCGATGTCGCTCACCGCGAAATAGGTGTGCAGGGCGCCGCTCCAGGCAAAGGGTTGCAGGTCGCGGTTTTCAATCTGCAGGCTGAGTTCGAGCTGCGCCCCCACCAACACGGTCAATCGGAGCCGGAAAGCAAACGGGAAATGCTGGCGAGTCGTGGCGCTGTCTTCCAGCTCAAGGCTGACCTGGGTCAGGTCCTTGCCCAGCCGCTCGGCGGAGCGCAACTGCCAGTCGAGCCCTCTGACCACGCCGTGAGCCGGTAGGCTATCGCCCACCAGGCCGCCGCGCACGCTGGCCGGATTGCGTGCGGCATCGCCAAACCACGGCCAGCACACCGGCACGCCGCCGCGCAGGGATTTGCCCGCCTGATAGCCGCACAACGGCGACAGCCAGAGTAGCGGTGGCTCTCCGGGGCGGCCGTATTCCGCCACTTGGGCGCCCTGCAGGTAGATCACCGCCTCGGCGGCATCGTTGCGCACGCGCAGCCCAATGAGTTCACCGCGCGTGAAAAACTCCAGGCAGGGAAAGCGGCTGGACAGGTCGTGGAGCTGGTGGTTCATGGCGGGTGGTTGTCGCGGCGGCTGGGGTGCTGAGTGTAGCCGCGGGCCATGGGCTCGCACCAGTCCTCGCGTTGTAACAGCACGGTCACACAACTGTCGCAAAATAACCAAACGGTAGTGCTGAATCCCGCTGCATATCGGCGTGGAGCCATCTACACTCAGTAATAGCCCTTTTGTCGTTTCGCACGGATACGCATGAATACCATGCTTCGCCCTCAGTTGGACCTCGACAGCCACGATCTCTTCCTCAACCGCTATTTGAGTCAGCTGCAGTTCAATGCGCGGGTGCTTGAACAAGCCTTGGATGAGTCCTACCCGCTGCTGGAGCGGCTGCAGTTTTTGCTGATCTTCAGCAGTAACATCGACGAGTTCTACGAGATCCGGGTGGCGGGGCTCAAGCAGCAGATCAGTTTCCAGCGCGAACAGACCGGGCCCGACGGCATGCGCCCGCCGGAGCTGTTGACGGAAATCTCGCGCTGCACCCACCAGCTGATCGAGAAGCAGTATCACATCCTGAATGACATCCTGATGCCGGCCATGGAGCAGGAACAGATCCGCTTCCTGCGGCGTCGCGACTGGGATGACAAGCTGCATCTGTGGGCGCGGGAGTACTTCCGGGCGCGCATCTTGCCGGTGGTGAGCCCGATCGGGCTCGATCCCGCGCACCCCTTTCCCCGGCTGGTGAACAAGAGCCTCAACTTCATCGTTGCCCTAGAGGGCAAGGATGCCTTCGGGCGCGATTCCGGCTTGGCCATCGTGCCGGCACCGCGCTCGCTGCCGCGCATCATCCGGGTGCCCGACGAGCTGGTGGGGTCCGGGCAAAACTTCGTGTTTCTCTCCTCGCTGATTCGCGCCAACCTGGATGACCTGTTCCCGGGCATGGCGGCACGCGGCTGCTGGCAATTCCGCATTACCCGCAATGCCGACCTGGAGTTGGATGAGGCAGAGGTGAAGGACATCGCCCGTGCCCTGCGCGGCGAGTTGCACCAGCGCCATTACGGCAGCGCGGTGAGGCTGGAGGTGGCGCACAACTGCCCGGATGAGCTGGCTGAATTTCTGCTGCAGGAGTTTGACCTCAGCGAGGAAGAACTGTTTCGGGTCAATGGCCCGGTCAACCTGAAGCGCTTGATGGAGCTGAGCAGCCTGCTGGAGCGGCCGGATTTGCGCCACGCGCCCTTTGTGCAGGGCTTGCCCACCGCGTTCAAATCGCGGCAGAACGTGTTTCACGCGATTCGCCACCACGACATGTTGCTGCACCATCCGTTTGAGGCCTTCACGCCGATCATCGATCTGTTGCGGCAGGCGGCCAAGGACCCGGCGGTACTGGCCATCAAGATGACCCTGTACCGCACCGGCGCCACCTCCGACATCGTCAATGCGCTGGTGGATGCGGCCCGCAACGGCAAGGAAGTCACCGCCGTGATCGAGCTGCGGGCGCGCTTCGACGAGGCCGACAACCTGCAACTGGCCAGCCGCCTGCAGGAGGCCGGCGCGGTGGTGACCTACGGTATCCTGGGCTACAAGACCCACTGCAAGATGCTGCTGATCGTGCGGCGCGAGAGCAACCAGGAGCTGGTGCGCTACGTGCACGTGGGCACCGGCAACTACCATGCCCGCAACGCCGGGATCTACACCGATTACAGCCTGCTGACGGCCGACCCGGAGCTGTGTGCCGACATCCATGCGATGTTCCAGCAGCTCACTGGCATGGGCAAGAACGTGCGCATGCACAAGTTGTTCAATGCGCCTTTCACCCTTAAGAAACACCTGCTGGATCTGATCGAGCAGGAGTCCGCCATCGCCCTGTCTGGGCGCCCGGCCCGCATCATCGCCAAGGTCAACGGCCTCACCGAGCCCAATATCATCAAGGCGCTGTATCGCGCCTCCCAGGCCGGGGTGAAAATCGACCTGATCGTGCGTGGCATGTGCACCCTGAAGCCGGGCATGCCGGGTATTTCCGACAACATCCGGGTGCGCTCCATCGTCGGGCGTTTCCTGGAGCACTCGCGGGTGTTCTACTTCCTCAACGGCACGCCGCAGATTTACTGCGCCAGTGCGGATCTCATGGAGCGCAACCTCAACCAGCGGCTGGAAATCGCCTTCCCCATCGAGACTCCCAAGCTGGCCATGCGGGTGCTGAAGGATCTGGAAGACTGCCTGCGGGACAACTGCCACAGCTGGGAGCTGCAGCCGGATGGCCGCTACCTGCCGAACAGCCCGGCCGAGGGGGCGTCTGCCTACAGTGTGCAGGCGGCGTTGCTGGAGCGCCTCAAGGGGTAAGTGGCGCTTCATTTATCCTGTAGCCATCATCACGCTGGCCGCACTCCTTTCATGTTAATTCGCCTGAATATTGCGTATAGTCCTCGTTCATGTCTTGCCAATTACCATGCTTTTTGTGGGGATGAATCATGCCGCGATTGGAGCGCCTGTTTAAAAACAATCGGGAGTGGGCTGAGCAAATCAACGCCGAAGATCCCGAATTTTTCGCCAAGCTTTCGACGCAGCAGAGTCCGGAGTACCTGTGGATCGGCTGTTCCGACTCGCGCGTGCCCGCCAACCAGATCGTCGGACTACTGCCGGGTGAGGTATTCGTACACCGCAATGTGGCCAATGTGGTGGTGCACACCGACCTGAATGCCCAGTCCGTGCTGCAATACGCGGTGGATGTGCTGAAGGTGAAGTACATCATGGTGGTCGGGCACTATGGTTGCGGTGGTGTGGCGGCGGCCCTGAAAGACCAGCAGTTCGGTTTGATTGACAACTGGCTGCGCAATATTCGAGACATTCATTACCATTTCCGTGACCAGTTCCAGGGGCTTGAGGAACAGCAGCAGGTGGATCTGTTGTGTGAGCTGAACGTCAAGGCCCAGGTGCGCAATATTGCCCATACTCCGATTGTGCAAAACGCCTGGAAGCGTGGTCAGGAGTTGTCGGTGCACGGTTGGATCTACGGCATCAGCAATGGTTTGATCAAGAATCTTGAGGTATCAATTAGTCAGCCGGAACAGATCCCCAGTGTTTACCGCCTGCGCTGAGGCTCAACCGAGGGCGGTGGCGCGCTCGTAGCCACCGCTGCAGCATTGCACCAGCCCTTTGATCTCCAGGCGGATCAAGCCGGCCGCCACCTCCCCGGTGGGCAGGGCCACCCGCGCCATGATGGTGTCTACCGGTGTGGCCTCAAAACCGATCGCCTCCAGCAGCTGTTGCTCCAGCCCACTCAGGGGCTGGCTCGGCGCTGCCGTGCGATCCGGGGCCGCACCGTGTGGTGCCCATCCCTGGAGCTGTTGCAGGATGTCGTCGGCGGTTTCCACCAGGGCCGCGCCCTGGCGCAGCAACAAATGGCAGCCCCGGCTCACCGGGTTGTGGATGGAGCCCGGCACGGCGAACACCTCACGGTTTTGTTCCAGGGCGAAGTTGGCGGTGATCAGCGAGCCGCTGGCCACCGCTGCCTCCACCACCAGTACCCCCAGGCTGAGGCCGCTGATGATGCGGTTGCGGCGCGGAAAGTGCCCGCGCCGGGGAGGCTCCCCCAGCGGCATTTCCGACAGCAATGCGCCGCGTTCCATGATCTGCTCGGCCAGCCGCCGATGGCCGCGCGGGTAGATCACATCCACTCCGGTGCCCAGTACGCCCAGGGTAATCCCCTCGGCATCAAGCGCGCCTTGGTGGGCGGCGGCATCAATGCCCAGCGCCATGCCGCTGGCCACGGCGAAGCCGGCCCGGGCCAGCTCGCGGCTGAAGTGGCGGGCGGTGTCGCGGCCGGCCGGGGTGGGGTGGCGGGAGCCCACCATGGCGAGGGCGGGTGCCGCCAGGGCCTGGCGCTGGCCGCGCAGATAGAGCAGCGCCGGTGGCGAGCTGATCTCGGCCAGTAGCGGCGGGTAGTCGTCGTCTTCGAGGCACAGGATCTGCACCCCGGCATCGGCGGCGCGCGCCAGGGTGTCGCAGGCCTGCTGGCGCGCGGCCTCACTGTGGGCGTAATCGCGCCAGCGCTTGATCGCGTTGAGCCCGCGCGGGCTGAGTTGCAATTCGTGCAGGGTGGCGTCGGGAGCGCAGAGTGCGCTTTCAAGCTCGCCGAAGTAGCGGTAGAGCCAGATCAGCAGTCGGGGGGAGATGCCGGGTGATGCGCTGGCGATCAGCCAGCGCTCGGTGGCGAGTGTGCTCATCCTTGATCCTCACGGCGTTGCCGGGGGTGTTCGCCGGTGCCCGATACCGCGCCGCCCAGGGCGCGGGCATCGGGCTGTGGCCATCCTGGCCACGGGCGTTGGTCAGGGTTGGTTGAAGGTGTCTTTTACCGACAGCGGGCGGCTGGCTTCCAGCACGATGGCGTAGCTGACCTTCTCGTAGGCGCGGAACACCATCATCAGGCCGGCCTGTTCGTCGGGCAGCTTCAGCGATTCGCCGGTGCGTGGATCTTTCACCGTTTCGCCCAGCTTGTTGATGGCCAGTACCACGCCTTCATCCAGGCCGTGTTTGTGGCCGCGGTTGAGCACCACTACGTCGTAGGCGCCCACACCGGCCACGCCTTCTTCCACCTCGATGATCTTGCCGCTTACTGGCCGGGCGGGTGGACGTGGGTAGTAGGTGGCGACCAGGTGGTCTTCCTCGAAGGGCAGCAGCAGGTCGCTTACGCGAATTTCTTCGCTGGAGCGGTTGACCTGGAAGCGTGCCACTTCACCCTGCTTGCTCTTGAATTTCACGCCGCCGATGTCTCTGGCTTCCAGGCCGAGGATTTCCTGGGTGTCGGGGTCGGTGAAGGTGCGGCCGCGGCGGTAGACGCCATAGACCTCGTCTTCCTGGTTGAAGTTGCCACGGGCGTAGAGCTCATCGCCGGCGCCAGCCACCACATGGCGGTCACCGCCGGCGATCACATAGGCGGCGCTGTTGAGTTCAGCATCGCCCATCACGCGGCTGCGGCTGAGGAAGGGGCCGATCTTGTCCAGCGGGATGGCGGGAATGGCGTTGTCGATCGGCTCAACCCGCACCTGGGGGCCGAGCTTGACGGTGCGCGATGCCGTGCCGCGAGACACTTTGATGCGCGGCTTGCCACCCTCGTAGACCAGGCTGAGCTGGTCACCCGGGAAGATCAGGTGGGGGTTTTCGATCTGCGGGTTGACCTGCCAGATCTCGGGCCACAGCCATGGGCTTTGCAGGAACATCTTGGAAATGCCCCACAGCGTGTCGCCCTGCTTCACCACATAGGTGTCCGGGTGATTGGGGGTCAGCGCCAGCGGGTCTGCGGCGTGGGCAGAGGCCGCGATCACGCAGGCGCCGGCAAGGCGCAGCAGAGCTTTGATCATGTTGGTGTCCTTAGTGGCGCCCGGTGCAGGTTCCCTGCCCGCGCGGCTTTTTGTGCTCCGAAGCTGTATACTATAGCAGCGCACTCAGGATAGACCCCAATAGGTGCGCGTGCATAGCCTCAAGTGTTGCGCAATCATCATCTTAGCAGCACTTTTTACACAGTTACCAGAAGTCGGTCACATCCCAATGGCCCTGCTCAGCATCCTCGAGTTTCCCGATCCCCGCCTGCGCACCGTGGCCAAGCCCGTGGCGGAGGTGAATGACAGCATTCGCCGCCTGGTGGACGACATGCTGGAGACCATGTATCACGCCCCCGGCGTGGGCCTGGCGGCCACCCAGGTGAACGTGCACCAGCGCGTAGTGGTGATCGACGTATCGGAAGACAACAGCCAGCCGCTGGTGTTCATCAACCCCGAGATCGAGGTGATTGGTGAGGGCGAGCGCGAGTGGGACGAGGGCTGCCTGTCGGTACCCGGCTTCTACGAGAAGGTGGTGCGTCCGGCGGCCATCCGCGTGCATGCGCTGGATCGCGACGGCCAGCCCTTCAGCATCGAACCCGATGGCCTGTTGGCGGTGTGCATCCAGCACGAGCTGGACCACCTGAACGGCAAGCTGTTCGTGGACCACATTTCCTCCTTGAAACGCAGCCGCATCAAGCAGAAGCTGGAAAAGGCCCACCGCCAGAAGGCCTGATGCGCGCCACCCGAGCAATGATTCCATGAGCGACCGCGGATTGCGCATCGTCTTCGCCGGTACCCCGGCCTTCGCCGCCCACCACCTGCAGGCGCTGCTGGACAGCCGCCACCAGCTGGTGGCGGTCTACACCCAGCCCGACCGGCCCGCCGGCCGGGGCAAGAAGCTGCAGCCCAGCCCGGTGAAGGCGCTGGCGCTGGCGCACGACCTGCCGGTGTACCAGCCGCTCAGCCTGAAAGACCCCGCCGCCCAGGCCGAGCTGGCGGCCTTGGACGCCGACCTGATGGTGGTGGTGGCCTACGGCCTGCTGCTGCCCAAGGCGGTGCTGGACACCCCGCGCCTGGGCTGCGTGAACGTGCACGGCTCGATCCTGCCGCGCTGGCGCGGTGCCGCTCCCATCGAACGCGCCATCATGGCCGGCGACGCCGAGACCGGCGTGACCATCATGCAGATGGACGTGGGCCTGGACACCGGCGACATGCTGCTGATCAGCCGCTGCCCGATCGGCCCCGTCGACACCGGCGACAGCCTGCGCGACACCCTGGCGGCACTGGGCGCCCCGGCCCTGCTGCAGACCCTGGAGCAGCTGCAGGCGGGCAGCGCCCAGCCAGTGAAGCAGGACGACAGCCAAGCCAACTACGCCCACAAGATCGACAAGGCCGAGACCGCCATCGACTGGTCCCAATCCGCGGACTGCATCGCCCGCCGCATCCGGGCGCTGGTGTCGCTCTATGTGGGCCACAGCAGCCTGGGCGGGGAGCGAGTCAAGCTGTGGGCGGCGGAGCCCGCAGAAGGGCAGGGGGCGCCGGGTGAGATCATCGCCGCCGACAAGCGCGGCATCCTGGTGGCCTGTGGCGAGGGCGCGGTGCGGCTGAGCCGGCTGCAGCTGCCTGGCGGCAAGCCATTGGACTGCGCCGCCCTGCTCAACGCCCGGGCCGCCCTGTTTGCGCCCGGCAACCGCTTCACCAGCGAGATGCCCACCGCATGAAAGACCCCCGCGCCTGCGCCGCCCGCGCCCTGGCCCCGATCCTGCGCCAGCGGGGCTCCCTCAGCGCGACCCTGAGCGAGGGGCGGAACGTGGAGGGGCGCGACCGCGCGCTGTTCCAGGAGCTGTGCTTCGGCGCCGCCCGCTGGGCGCCGCGCCTGCTGCCGATGCTGGACAGCCTGCTGGCCAAGCCCCTCAAGGCCGAGGATGCCGACATCCGCGCCCTGCTGCTGATCGGCGCCTACCAGCTGGAATACACCCGGGTACCGCCCCACGCGGCGCTCTCCGCCACGGTGGACGCCACCCGCCTGCTGGGTAAGAGCTGGGCCTCCAAGTTCGTCAATGCCATCCTGCGCCGCTTCCAGCGCGAGCGGGACAGCCTGGAGGCCAGCCTGAAGCCCTGGCAGCGCGCCGGCTATCCCGAGTGGCTGTACCAACGCATCCGGCAGGCTTGGCCGGACCAGGCCGAGGCCGCCCTGGCGGCGGGCAATGCCCATCCGCCCCTGTGGCTGCGCAGCAACACCCTGAAGACCCGCCGCCAGGATTATCTGGCGCAACTGGCCGAGGCCGGCATCGCTGCCGAAGCCGGCCCGGCGCCTCACAGCATCCGGCTGGAAAAGCCCATGGATGTGGCCGAGCTGCCTGGCTTTGCCGAGGGCTGGCTGAGCGTGCAGGACCTCTCGGCCCAGTGGTCGGCCGAGCTGCTGGAGATCGCCGATGGCGAGCGGGTGCTGGATGCCTGCTGCGCCCCCGGCGGCAAGCTGTGCCACCTGCTGGAGCAGGCCCCCGGCGCACGGCTGGTGGGGGTGGAGCTGGAGCAGGCGCGCCTGGGGCGGGTGCGGGACAACCTGCAGCGGCTGGGCCTGAGCGCCGAACTGCTGTGCGCCGATGCCACCGCAGTGGACAGCTGGTGGGATGGCGAAGCCTTCGACCGCATCCTGATCGACGCGCCCTGTTCCGCCACCGGCGTGCTGCGCCGCCACCCGGACATCAAACTGCTGCGCCGCCAGGCCGATATCGCCCCGCTAGCGGCCCTGCAGGGGCAGATGCTGCGGGCGCTGTGGGCCACCCTCAAGCCTGGCGGCACCCTGGTGTATGCCACCTGCTCGCTGCTGCCGGAGGAGAACGAGCAGGTGGTACAGGCCTTTCTGGTCGACACGCCGGCGGCCCGCGCCGACACCCCGCCGCTGGCCGGGGGCTTCAGCAGCGGCGCCGGGGTGCAGTTCCTACCCAGCGAGCAGGGCGGCGATGGCTTTTATTACTGCCGGCTGCGCAAGGCCTGAACACTTGTTGCGTTGGCGCAAAATAATTGCATCTCGTGGTGCTAATATATTTGCCCCGGCGTGCCGGGTGATGCGGCAACACAACAGATCACAATGCCCGGCGGGCGTGGGAGTCCTCTCGTGAAGATCCTGATTCTGGGCGCAGGCCAGGTGGGCGGTACACTGGCAGCGCAGCTCGCCGGCGAAAACAACGACATCACGGTGGTGGATACCAATGTCGAGCGGCTGCGGGAGCTGCAGGACCGGGTGGACATCGCCACCGTCTGTGGCCCGGCCTCCCAGCCCAGCATCCTGCGCCAGGCCGGCGCCGAAGACGCCGAGATGCTGGTGGCGGTGACCGCCAGCGACGAGGTGAACATGGTGGCCTGCGAGGTCTGCCATACGCTGTTCCACACCCCCACCAAGATTGCCCGCATCCGCGCCAGCGACTACGTGGCCCACCACGAACTCTACGGCAACAATGCCCTGCCCATCGATGTCATCATCAGCCCGGAGCAGGTGGTCACCCGCTACATCAAGAAGTTGCTGCAGTACCCCGGTGCCCTGCAGGTACTGGATTTTTCCGACGGCAAGGCGCAGCTAGTGGCGGTGAAGGCCTTCGAGGGCGGGCCGCTGGTGGGGCGCGAGCTGCGCCACATTCCCGAGTTGCTGCCTAGCACCGAGGTGCGCGTGGCGGCCATCTTCCGCAAGGACCGGCCCATCTTCCCCGAGGGCTCCACGGTGGTGGAGGACGGCGACGAGGTGTTCTTCATCGCCGCCCGGGAGCACATTCTGCCGATGATGGGCGCGCTGAAGCGCCTGGATCAGCCCTACAAGCGGGTGATGATCGCCGGCGGCGGCAATATCGGCATGCGCCTGGCACAGGCCATCGAGAGCCGTTATCAGGTCAAACTGGTGGAGCGCAGCAGCGAGCGCTGCCACTACTTGGCCGAGCACCTCAACGAAGCGCTGGTGCTCTCTGGTAATGCCTCCGATCGCGATCTGATGCTGGCGGAGGGCATCGCCGATATCGACATCTTCTGTGCCCTGACCAACGACGATGAAGACAACTTCATGGCCTCCATGCTGGCCAAGCGGCTGGGCGCCGGCAAGGTGATCACCCTGATCACCAACCCCGCCTACGTGGACCTGGTGCAGGGCGGCGAGATCGACATCGCCATCTCGCCGCAGCTGATCACCGTGGGCAGCCTGCTCACCCACGTGCGCCGCGGCGATATCTGCAATGTGTACTCTCTGCGCCGGGGCGCCGCCGAGGCGCTGGAAATCATTGCCCACGGCGACCAGAAATCCTCCCGGGTGGTGGGGCGCCGGATCGACGAGATCAAGTGGCCAGAAGGGGTCACGGTGGGTGCCGTGGTGCGCGGTGATGAGGTGCTGATGGCGCACCGCCACACCGTGATCGAGAACGATGATCACGTGATCCTGTTCGTGGTGGACAAGCGCCGCATCAAGGATGTGGAAAAACTGTTCCAGGTCGGCTTCCACTTCTTCTGAGCAGGGGTTTCCGCGCATGCATTTCAATATCATCGCCAGGGTGTTCGGCATTCTGCTGCTGCTGTTTGCCCTCACCTTCCTGGCACCGCTGTCGGTGTCCTTCCTCTACGGCGATGGCGCCCATGATGCCTTTCTGGCTGCTTTCACCATCACCCTGGTGAGCGGGGCTTTGCTCACCGTGGTTTCAAGGCCGGAGAAGATGGATCTGGGGCCCCGGGAGGGTTTCTTCATCACCGCCATGTACTGGTTCGTGGTGTCCTTCTTCGGCGGTTTGCCGTTCATGCTGTCGAGCGAGCCGCACCTGAGCATGGCCGATGCGGTGTTCGAGACCGTGTCGGGCATGACCACCACCGGTGCCACGGTGATCGTCGGCCTGGACACGCTGCCTGAATCCATCCTGTTCCACCGCTCCTGGCTGCACTTTCTGGGCGGGATCGGCGTGGTGGTGATGGCGGTGGCCATTCTGCCCATGCTGGGGGTGGGTGGCATGCAGATGTTCAAGGCCGAGACGCCGGGGCCGATGAAGGACAGCAAGCTCACCCCGCGCATCGCCAACACGGCCAAGGCGCTGTTCACCATCTACGTGACGCTCAATGTGGCCTGCACCATCGCCTATTGGGGGGCGGGCATGAGCTTTTTCGATGCCATCAACCACTCGTTTTCCACCTGCTCCACCGGCGGTTTCTCCACCCACGATGCCAGCATGGGCTACTTCAACAGCCCGGTGATTCTGTTGATCTGCACCTTTTTCATGTTGATGTCGGCGTTCAACTTCGCCCTGCATTTCTACGGCTTCAAGTCGGGCTCGGTGATGAACTACTGGCGCGACCCCGAGGCGCGCTTCTTCCTGCAGGTGGTGGGGGTGGTCTCGCTGCTGACGGCGCTGGTGCTTGCGGTCAACAATACCTTCAGCCCCGGCATGAGCCTGGTGCACAGCCTGTTCACGGTCAGCTCGCTGATTACCTCCACCGGGTTTATCTCCACCGATTTCAGCATCTGGCCCGGTGCGCTGCCCTTGCTGATGATCCAGATCTGTTTTATCGGCGGCTGTGCCGGCTCCACCGCCGGTGGCATGAAGGTGATCCGGGTACTGCTGGCGCTGAAGGCCGGCGCGCGCGAGATCAAACGGCTGATTCACCCCAATGGCGTATTCCACGTCAAACTGGGCGGCAAGGTGCTGCCCGAGAGCGTCACCGGCGCGGTGTGGGGCTTTTTGATGTTCTATGTGGCGAGCTTTTCCGTCATGGTGGTGCTGGTCGCCGCCACCGGGGTGGATATCGTCACCGCCTTCTCGGTGGTGGCCGCCTGTATCAATAACTCGGGGCCCGCCTTGGGGGCCGCCAGCAGCACCTTTGAGCCCCTGAACGATGCCGCCACCTGGGTATGTACATTCGCCATGTTGCTGGGGCGTCTGGAGATCTTCACCCTGCTGGTGCTGTTCCACCCAATGTTCTGGCGGCGCTGAGCCGGGGCGGCTGCCCCGCTCGCATGGCTGGGCTGAGATCAGCCGGCTGGGCGGCTGCGTTGCTCAAGCCGCTGCTGCAGGCGCGGCAGGTTGCCCAGTGAGATCAGGTGGGCGTGGATCAAGGCCAGCTCGCCGTTGCGGGTCAGGCTCAGTAGGTTGGCATCATCCAGCGCGTGCAGTTTTGCTTCGTCCACGATACTGAAGCCTTCCACCAGCAGTGCCTCGCCCGAGGGGAGGGTCGCGCGCAACTGTTGTGGTACTAGCAGCTCCAGTGCGCGCAGTCGGGTGACCAGGGCCTGGGCGAGCTCGGCCTGCTGCTGGAAGCGGTCGAGGAAGGCCATCGCCTGCTGCAGCAGTGGCTCGGCTTCGCCTTCGGCGGTGAACAGCGCCTCGCCCACTTCGGTGCCGAAGCCTTCATGAGCCTCATCCACCACCACGCTGAAGTCGTCGCCCGCCTGTAGCAGGCCAAAGGGGTAGCGGCGCAGAAAGGCGGGGATGTAGTCGCCTTGCCATTGCTGCTCGGCGTCCAGCCACAGGTTTTCCCCCTGCCTCAGGCCCAGCAGGGCCAGGGCTGCGCCGCCATCATTGCCATCCAGTGCAAATACCAGCGGGAATTCCCGGCAGGCGTCGGCAAACTCGCTGGCCCCTAGCGGTATCGCATGCTGTTGCGCAGAGAAGGCATAGCCCTGATCGGTGGCGCGCAGGCGCAGCTGTCGATGGGCGTCTCGATTGAGGATGGTGGGGCGCTGGTAGATCATGTCGGGCTCAAGCGGAAGGGAATGGCTCCACTCTAGGGCACCGATGTTGCAGCGTTGTTGCAGTGCTAAGGCGTGGCCGACAGCTCCAGTTCGGGGGGCAAGCGCTTTGGGGACTTCACCGCCACGGTTTTTTCCCGCGACAGCTCACCACTGACCACGCTCACATCGCGCTTGGGTACACCGAAAACCTTGGCGAGAAAGGCTATCACCTCGGCGTTGGCGCGCCCCTCGATGGGCGGGGCCTGCACCCGCAGCTTGAGGCGCTCGCCATGGGCCCCACAAAACTCGGTTTTGGAGGCCTTGGGCTGCAGGTGGAGAAACAGCAACAGCTGCTCTCCCTGCCAGCGATGGAATGCCATGTCAGAGCCCGAGTACCAGTCCGCGAGGCAGCTCGGCCGCAACGGCCAGGTTGCGCAAGACAATCTGTACCACGTTGATGGCCATGAACAGGAAAATGGGCGAGAAGTCGATGCCGCCCATGGCCGGCAGCAGGCGTCGTGCTGGCGCTAGCAGCGGCTCCACCAGTTGCTGTACCAGCACGGCGGCGGGGTGGTAGCTGCCCGGGGCGATCCAGCTCAGGGCGATGGATATCAGCAGCATCAACCAGTAGAAATTGACGATCAGCGAGGCCACGCCGAGGGAGGCCCAGATCACCAGATCCAGTGGCGCCGGCAGGCCGTAGCCGCTGAGTATCAGCACCAGTGCCACCGCCATGAATTCCACCAGCACCGCCAGTACCAGGGCGGCCACGTCGAGCCCACCCCAGCCGGGAATGATGCGGCGCAGGGGGCGCAGCACCGGGTTGGTGACCCGCACGAAGAACTGGCTGATGGGGTTGTAGAAGTCAGCCCGCACCAGTTGGAGCAGGAAGCGCACCAGCACCGCCCACAAGAACAGCGTGAGCAGCGACTGGGTGACGTAGATGGCAATTTCGATCAGTGCGTTCATGGGTCAGCCTTGTTGTGCCAGTTCCTGGGAGCGGCGCTCGGCGGCCGCCAGGGCCTGTTTGAACATGTCGCGCAGGCCGGCCTGCTCCAGGCTGAGAATGGCCTGCTCGGTGGTGCCACCAGGCGAGGTGACGCGGCGGCGCAGCTCGGCGGCGTCGACATCGGAGTTCACCGCCATGGTGGCGGCGCCGAGGCCGGTTTGCAAGGTGAGGCGGCGGGATACCTCGGGCGATAGCCCCATGGCGATGCCGGCCGCCTCCATGGCCTCCATCACCAGGAAGAAATAGGCCGGGCCGGAGCCGGAGAGGGCGGTGACGGCGTCGAGCTGGGCCTCGCTCTCCACCCACAGGGAAATGCCTACCGCGCCCAGCAGGGCGTCGGCCAGCGAGCGCTGGGTGTCGCTGACGTGCTCATTGGCAAACAGCCCGGTGGCGCCCAGGCGCACCAGGGCCGGGGTGTTGGGCATGCAGCGCACGATGGGGGTGCCGCCCCCCAGCCACTGACTCAGGCTGTCGATGGTGATGCCGGCGGCGATGGACACCACCAGCGGCTTGCGCGCCTGCACCACGCTGGCCAGGGGCTCCACCACGCTTTTCATGACCTGGGGCTTCACCGCCAGCACGATGATGTCAGCATCGGCGATGGCGGCCAGGTTGTCCTCCCCGACCCGCACGCCCAGGGCGGCGGCGCTGGCGCGGCAGGCCTCCACCGGGTCCGCCGCGCTGATCTGTGCAGCAGGGAAACCCTGGGCGAGCAAGCCGCCGATGATGCTGGAGGCCATATTGCCGGCGCCGATGAAGGCAATGCGCTGTTGATTCACGTGTCTACCCCGTTGTGCTGTTCCCGGCGTGGGGGGATCGCTCATCGATCACTCCGCAGGCCATTTGGCACTAGTTTAACCGCGATCAATGCTTCATGCCTCGCTTTGGCCTCGGTTGCTTGGCTGTGTTGCCGCCTCAGGGCGGCGATGGACGGCATTTTTCCGGCTTTGTGGGCGGCTTCACAATATCGTCTAGACTCATGCTTGACTGGAGAAAATACACCAGGGTGCGGTGATTGATGTGTGCTTGGAGTCTTCATGCAGCGAAGTCCTCTTTCTCGCCGCCAGCGCTGGGTCCATGTGGGTGCCCTGTCTGCGGGTTGGCTGTTGTTTTTCGCCGGCTGGGTCATGGTGGCCCAGGACCCGGACGCACAGTTCGGCGCCGAGAAGCTGAGCTATTTGATTCTGGGCTCGGCCCTGGCGTTTCCGCTGGGTACCTTTCTCTGGGTGCGGCACAATGTGGGTATTTATGTCCGCAAAGGCCCGCGCCGCACCAGTGCAAACCCCACCTTGGATTACAGCCATGACTGGCACGGCCTGCCGGTCAGTGCCGATTGGCCGGACATGCAGGCGGCGCCTCATGTGGTGGTCAGTATCCGTGACGGCGTGAAATGCTTTGAGCGTCCACCGGTGGGGGGGCGTGAGCATTGATATACGAAATTCTCAATGCCATTGACCAGTCGCCGCTCTACTTGGCTGCGCTGAGCTTCTTTGCCGGTTACCCCATCGTGACCAGTATCATGTGGATGACCACCACCCAGTTTTTCCGCGGGCGTTGGGAGCGGCCGCAGGATGAGCATCCGCAGCCCGCAGCCTCCGATCAGCTGCCGATGGTGACCATCGTCATGCCGGCGTTCAACGAGGAGGCGGTGATCGCCGCGTCGCTGGAGTCGGCGTTGCGGATTGACTATCCGCATTACGAAGTGGTGGTGATCGACGATGGCTCCACCGATCGCACGGTGGAGGTGGTCTCGCGCTACTTGGGGCAACCGCGCGTTCGCCTGATTCAGAAGACCGTGAATGAGGGCAAGGCCATGGCGCTGAACGATGCCCTGCCTTGCCTGAATGGCGAGATCATTGTGTGCATCGATGCCGATGCGTCACCTGAACCCGATCTGCTACACCGGCTGGTGCCCCACTTCGCCCTGGCGCGCACTGCGGCGGTGACAGGAAATCCGCGGGTGGCGAATGTGGATACCTTCCTGGCGCGATTGCAGCTGATCGAATTCACCTCCATCGTCAGCTTGTTGCGCCGCTCCCAGCGCATCTGGGGGCGCATTCAAACGGTGTCCGGCGTGGTGTGTGCCATGCGCCGTGCGGCGCTGATCGATGTGGGGGGCTTCAGCCCGGATATGGCCACCGAAGACATCGAACTGACCTGGAAACTGCAGAAGCGTTTCTGGGATGTGCGCTACGAGCCTCGCGCCATCGTCTGGATGACCGTGCCCACCAGTTATCGCGGCTTGTTTCGCCAACGCTTGCGCTGGGCGCGAGGGCTAGCCCAGGTCATGCATAAGCACCGCGATGTGCTGATGCATTGGAAATATCGTCGCATGTGGCCCATTTTCACCGAGAGTTCACTGGCGATCCTGTGGTCGGTGTGTTTCGTGTCGCTGACCGGCCTGTGGCTATTGTCTTATGCGGTTGGGCACTTCCCGGTGGGGGCCAATCCGGTGCCCAATCTTTGGGGTATGAGTATCGCCACCGTCTGCATTGCCCAGCTGGCCTGGGGGGTGAGGGTGGACGCGCCCTACGACCCGGAAACCGAGCGCTACCTGCCATACGCCATTTACTACCCGATGATTTACTGGATGATTCTGGCGGTGTGCACGGTGATTGCACTGCCCCATCTGTTTCGCCGCCCCGGCAAGCAGTCCGTGCGTTGGTCCACCACGCGACCGGGTGAGGGCAGTGACGCATGAAGCGATCGGTGTGCCTACTGAGCCTCTGTGCCGCCTTGGCCCATGGCAGTGACCTTGAGCGCGCACGCGCCAGCGTAGAGACCCGCCAATACAGCGCGGCCTTGAGCGATTACAAAGCATTGCTGGCGCTGCAGCCTAGAAATAGTGATTTGCTGATCGAAGCGGGGCGGGTGGCTGCTTGGGCAGATCTGCACCCGCTGGCCATTGAATACTATGGCCGGGTGTTGAAAGTAGCGCCCAATCGCCGGCAGGATGTGCTGGCCCCGCTGGCGCTGCAACTGCACTGGGCCAACCGCAATGCCGAGGCGAAGCCGCTATTGCGCGAAGCGCTCTCCCGCCGCCCCGCCGATCGCCAGCTGCGCTTTAGCCTGGCGGAAAGCTGTGAGCGCCTGGGTGACTTTGATGAAGCCGAAACCCATTACCGCCGGCTCGTGGCCGCTGAGCCCAGCAATCCGCGCGCGAGTGAAGCACTCAAGCGTCTTGAATTGCAGCGGGTGCGGGCGCAGGTGGACGCGAAGCAATATCGCGCGGCCCTGGCGGCCTATGACGCCCTGTTGGCGGCGCAGCCGGGCAATGCTGACCTGTTGATCGAAGCCGGCCGCGTGGCCGGCTGGGGCGATCTGCACCGCAGTGCTATCGATTACTACCAGCGTGCCTTGAAGGCTGCGCCGGGGCGCCGCGGCGATGTGCTGCCCGCCCTGGCCATGCAGTTGCAGTGGTCGGGCCAGCCCGGTGAGGCCGAGCCGTTGTTGCGTGAATCGCTGGCGCTGCAGCCGGCGAGTGACGAGCTGCGCTTCAGCCTGGCGGAGGTCACTGAGGCGCTGGAGCGCCATCAGGAGGCCGAAGCGCTCTACCGCCAGCTATTGGCTGAACAGCCGCAGTCGCTGCGCGCCAGCCTTGGCCTGGCGCGAACCCTCAGCCGCGCGGGGCGCTATGGTGAGGCGCGTGAACGCTACCAGGCGCTGCTGCGTGGTCAGCCAGATGATCGCGAGGCCAACTGGGGCCTGGCCAGTGCCATGAATCTGGATGACTACCCCATGGCCGGCGCGCGCCAGTATCAGGAGGCCCGGCGCGTAGTGGGGGACGACCCCGCGCTGCTGCAGGAATATGCCACCGCCCTCTATTGGGCCGGCCTGGACGACCATGCGCTGGCGGTGCCCGCGCGCGGCGAGCTGGCCAACACCATTCACCGGAGCTACGACCCCCAGATCACCACCGGCATCGACAGCAGCTCGGACTCCGATCATGTGCAGATCAGAGCCCTGCGGCTGGATGCAGAGGCCCCCCTGGGCGATGGTCAGCGCGCCATGCTGCACCTGCGTGAAGGGGAAATGCGCGACCAGAGCCGGACGCCGCTAGACGATCAGAACCTGAGTGAAGCCACCCTGCGCTATCGCTGGCAGCTGGGCGACCACAACGCGGCCTACGGGGTGTGGCAGCCCACCCTCAGCCTGGGCGAGCGCCGCTACGAGGACTGGCACCAGACCCTGTGGAAGGCCCAGCTGCGCTGGCTGCCGGCCGATCGCTGGTGGCTGGATGCCGAGGCGGGCAACGAGGTGGTGGAGACGCCCAAGGCCATCGCCAACCGGGTGGAGCTGGATGTGTTCAGCTTGTCTCAGACCCATCGCTTCAATGCGCTGTGGCTGGGGTCCTTGAGCGAGTCCTTGATCAACTTTGAAGACGGCAACACCCGCAAGCGTGTTAACGGCTGGCTGGAGCGACGCATGCACCGCGATCCCGACATCAGCTTGGGGGGGGCGGCGCTGTACTTCAGGGACGGTGAAGCCGGCAAGGATCTGGGCTACTACTCGCCCGAGGTGTACGGCGAGGGCAAGCTCTATTTGGACATCGCGCAGCAAACCGGCGTGGGGCGTTTTGGCGTGAGAGTCGGGCAGGGCTGGCTGGAGGAGGACCCCGGTGCCAGCAGCTGGCTCAACACGCTGGAAGGGCGTTGGCAGTGGGATGTGGCGGCGGATCACCGCGTGTCAGCCAGTGCCGGCTGGTCGGATTCACGGGCGGCGTCGTCGTCCACCGATGGCGATGGCTATTCGCGCCGCTACCTGAGTCTGGAATGGAACTGGCGGTTGTAGGGGGGGCGGCGAGATTTTTTTCGCTAAGCCAGAAAAAAAGCTTGCAAAAGTTAGTGCCCACTAACAAAATGAAACTACAGAGGCATGGGAATGCCGGCCTGAATAACACAAAGTGCGAACACATTGGAGTTTCGTCATGCGCGTTGACCTGATCAAACTGTCCGTCAAGACCACGCTGGCCGCCAGCCTGCTCGGCAGTGCGTTGGCGCATGCGGCGCCGATCCCTGTTGGGGCAGCTGTGAATCAGGCGGGCGATGGCTTAAACGCTTATTGGGTGAACACCGTTGACAGTGTGCACAGCCTTGCGGCGGCTCAGGCAGCCCTCAACCTGAAGCCCGGCGATAGCCAGTTTCAGAGCAGCTACACGCACATTGCCCCCTATATTGATTACACCGACTCCAAGGAATTCCACCCTGGCGACGGTGTGCCATTGGGCTACGAATGGGGCACCGAACTGAACCAGCCGTTTGTGCAGAATGGGGTTGATGACGACAACTTCGTGGTTCAGTTCTCCGGCTATATCAATATCCAACAGGCGGGGACCTATACCTTCCGCGCCTTCACCGACGATGGCTTCGGCTTGTGGATCGGCGACGAGCTGGTGTCTCAGTACACTGAAGATCGCCGGGCTGATACCACGGACGTGACCCTGAACCTGGGTTCAGGCATGTACGCCTTCCGTTTTGTGGGCTGGGAAATGGGCGAAGTGTTCGTCAACGAGCTGAGCTGGTTCGAGCCCGGCAGTCAGCATCCTTTCCTGCTCGGCAATGTGCCTGAGGGCATGTCGCCATGGCCGCACAGCCCGGTGCTGTTCAGCCAGTTGCCGGCCGAAGTGCCATTGCCTGGGGCTGCGGGCCTTTACCTGGCGGCAGTGGGTGCCGTGGGTGTGCTGAGTCGGCGCAGAAAAACCGCCTGAATTGCTTGTAAGGAGCCGCTGATGGCTCCTTTTTTTTGCCTAGGGAAGCTCTGAATAAGCCCATCAAGGTGATGATGGCTAGGGTACCTCTGAATAAGTCCATCAAGGCGATGATGGCTAGGCAAAATCATGCGAAAAAGCGGAGTTTACTGGTCGTAAATGAGCATTTTGAGCATGATTTTAACGACGCCAGAGCGCCTTCAGGGAGTTATTCAGAGGTTCCCTAGGCAAAATCATGCGAGAAAGCGGACGCCCACAGGGACGTGGGCGGTAGAGCGACGCTTGGAGCCAAAGCCGACGACTACAGGGAAGTAGTCGGTAGAGCGACGCAGGAGGCCAAAGCCGAGTTTACTGGTCGTAAATGAGCATTTTACTCACCGCTGCGCGGTTCGCCCTGCGGGCGCCTTCGGCGTTCAACGCCCTTGCAGGGCTTGTTGTGAGCATGATTTTAACGACGTCAGCGCGCCTTCAGGGGGTTATTCAGAGGCTCCCTAAGCTTCGGGGCCCGCATGCGTTAAACCCGCTGGCTAGCCAGCTATTTAACGCGTCTACACACCAAGGCTTTTCGCTTCCGCTCGCCTGCCGGGCGGGCTAGACTATCGCTCTCTCCCGTCACAGGTACTCCCATGATTTACAGCATGACGGCCTTCGCGCGCCACGAAACGCAACAACCCTGGGGCGCCGTTACCTGGGAGATTCGCTCGGTCAACCACCGCTACCTGGAGCCTTCCTTTAAATTGCCGGATGCCGGCAGAGCGCTTGAGCCTCAGCTGCGCGAGCTACTGCGGAAGCATTTGGAGCGGGGTAAGGTCGAGGTGGCGCTGCGCATACGGCCTGCAGAGGGCGGAAGTATTGCCGCGCTAAAGCTCGACCAGGCACGTCAGGTTGTTCAGGCCGCTGGACAGGTCGCGTCCTTGATGGTCAATCCGGCCCCGCTATCGCCACTGGATGTTCTCCGCTGGCCTGGCGTGCTCGAGGAGGCCGAGCTGGACAGTGAGGCTATGACCCGGGATGCAGTTGAGGCCTTCAGCCTGGCGTTGCAGCAACTGGTAGAGAGCCGCGCGCGGGAGGGCGAGGCGCTGGCGCGACTGCTGCTCGATCGGTTGGACGCCATGGTGCTGGTGGCGGCTCAGGTGCGTGAAGCGGTGCCTAAGATTATCGACAATCAGCGCAACCGCTTGCTCAACCGACTGGCCGAGTTGCGTGCCGAGCTGGACCAAGGGCGTCTCGAACAGGAGTTGGTCTATATTGCCCAGCGCGCCGATGTCGAAGAAGAGTTGGACCGGCTCAACACGCACATCGCCGAAGTGCGCCGGGTGCTGAAAAAAGGCGGGGCCTGTGGCCGCCGGCTGGACTTCCTGATGCAGGAGCTCAACCGAGAAGCCAACACCCTGGCCTCAAAATCTATGGCCGCCGATACCACTCAAGCGGCGGTGGATCTCAAGGTGCTGATCGAACAGATGCGCGAGCAGGTACAGAACATCGAGTAAGTGGTACCATTGCACCAAGCTTGAATTTCGGCATATAACATATTTTATTATTTTCCCTGTCGGTGCTTCGCTGACTATGCTGAAGGAATACGCCGAGGGGGATGGATTCTTCATGCGCCTGCTTGCTGTGCTGATCTGCCTACTTGCTGGCCTGCCGTGCCGCGCTGAGCCTCAGCGTGACGTGTATCGGGTGGGGGTGCTGTATTGGTCGATGAACATCCCTGGGCAGGTGGCCATGCGGCAGGGTCTGGAAGCCGAAGCCGCCAGGCTGAATCGCCTGGCGGCCGAGGCTGGCCAGAAGCAGCTCCATCTGGACGCGCAGGTCGCGGGGGATGGTGATGAGGGCATCGAACGGCAGATTCAGCAGATGATGGCCATGATTGATGGCGGGGTCGATATTATCATCGTCCAGCCTACCGACAATGCCGCGCTGGCGGAACCATTGCGGGCAGCCAACCGCGCGGGCATCCCCGTGGTGGCCTACGACCAGTATATCGATGGCGGTCAATTGGCCGCCTACCGTACCTCCGACAACTACCAGGCTGGCGTTCTCAACGGCGAATACATTGCTGCCAGCTTTCCGGATGACAAGATCCTCAACGTAGTGATGGTGGACTACCCCCGGGTGTCGTCCACTGTGGAGAGGGCCAACGGCTTTCTGGATGAACTTACCGAGTCTGGCCAGCCGTATCAGGTGCTGCGTACCTATGAGGCGGTAGAGCCGGTGGGAGGCGCGCGCGCGGCCGCCAATCTGCTGAAGGATTTTCCAA
This sequence comes from uncultured Pseudomonadales bacterium, assembly GCA_964649985.1. GTDB lineage: Bacteria > Pseudomonadota > Gammaproteobacteria > Pseudomonadales > CAZYQX01 > CAZYQX01. The sequence continues at coordinate 37,036 of CAZYQX010000005.1, forward strand.
GGGCCGGCAGCATTGATGTGGTATTTACGGTCAACGATGGTGGTGGGCTGGCCGTGGTGAAGGCGTTGCAGCAAGCGGGTCGGACTGAAATTGCGGTCGCCAGCATAGATGGCGACCCCGCGGCGGTGGAAAATATCCGCGCCGGGCGCCTGACGCGCATCGACTCGGCGCAATTTTGCGGGCCACTGGGTGCCGAGGCGATGAGGGCGGCTGATGCCATATTGAGGGGCGAGCACACGCCTCATCATGCCCTGGTGCCGGTATTTCCGGTGACGCGCGAGACCCTACCTCACTACCCCGGCTGGCGCGGCCCACTGCCGGCCGCTTTTGACAAGCCTTGGGCCAGTCGCACCCCGCGCTGGCAACCCGCATTGCGCGTGATCAAGCCATGAGCCGGAGCCTGGCATCATGCTACAGGGGGTAGACCGCCGGCTTGCGATCAGCTTCGGCACGATTCTGCTGTCTGCCATGGCCGTGGTCAGCATTGTGGCCAGCGTGTTGTTTGGCCAGCTGCAAGAGCAAGAGGAGAACCGCCTTTCCAGTACGCTGTCGGCCATTCTGGCTGAGTCCATCCAGCGGGTGAGTTTTTCGGGCAAATACCAGGCGCGCTTGCTGGTGGAGGAGATGGTGCGGCGGGCACCCGATTTGCTCTTCATCTCGGTAGAGCGCGCTGATGGCAGCATCCTGGCGCACTCCGACCCGCGCTTTAACGGCAAGCGAGCCAGCCCTGAACAGATGCAGGGCACGCAGGCGTGCCTGAGCACGGGTAAGCCTTCGCTGGTTGCGGTGACGCGTGATGGCGTGGCCTTCAAAGAAGTGGTGCTTGCTTATTCGGCCGGCTATCAGCAGCAAGAGTCTGGGGTGGTGCGGGTGGGCATCAGCCTGGCCGAGTCGCGTGCGGCGACAAACCGTTTGCAGCAGCTGCTGGCCGCCTTGGTGGTGAGTCTCACCGTTCTCGGCATGCTGGCCACCTATGGTGTGAGCCGGCTGTTTGGCCGCAAAATGCGTGAACTGGCCTCGCAGTTGGCCGGCATCTTGGCGCAGTCATCCCAGGCAATTGCGGTGCACGATGCGGAGGGGCAGGTACTGAGTTATAGCCAGGCATTGCTGCAGTTGCTGGGGCCGCTCAAGGAGGGGGAGTCCCTGCGGCAATTGCTGGCGGTGTCCCTGACGCAGGAGGCCTCGGCCCGGATGGCCGCGTTGGGCGCGCAGGTGTTTGACGGCATTTCGCCGTCGCCGGCAGAGGTAGATGTCGAGACATCGCCCCGGGCTGCGGGTGGCGTGCGAATACTCTCAGCCAGTTGTTTCGCCATTGCCCACGACCCTCAGGGGCGGGTGCAACTGGCCTGCACCGTGCTGAGGGATGTGACTGAAAACCGCCTGGCCCGACGCGACCTGGAGAATCGAGAGCGGCAGATTAGCGGCATGATAGAGGCGCTGCCGCAGCAAATTTGGACGGCAAGTGCCGACGGCGTGCTGGAGTACGTCAGCCAGCGCGCCGTCGACTATTTTGGTCGCAGTGCGGCACAGCTGGTTGGTCAAGGCTGGCTCGAGGTCATTCACCCTGACGACCGCGAACACTGCCATGCGCGCTGGCGCCACGCCATAGAGCATGGCGAGGGCTACGACATCGATTTTCGCCTGCTGGGGGCCGATGGCCAGTACCGTTGGCATGTGGGCATGGCGCGCCCGCTCAAGGATGCCCAGGGCTAGGTGTTGAAGTGGTTCGGCAGCAATACCGACATCAGTGAGCGCAAGCAGGCCGAGCAGGCCATGTGCGAGCTGAATGCCATGCTGGAGGCCCGGGTGGAGGCGCGCACCCGGGAGCTGGCCCTGGCGCGGGATGAAGCCGAGGCCGCCAGCCGCGCCAAGAGCGACTTCATCGCCAGCATGAGCCATGAGATCCGCACGCCGATGAATGGCGTGCTGGGCATGGTGGAGCTGCTGCAGGGCAGCCAGCTCAGTGCCGCCCAGCAACATTACACCCGCACCATCCAGGCCTCCGGCAAGACCCTGCTGACGGTGATCAACGACATCCTGGATTTTTCCAAGGTGGAAGCCGGCAAGTTACAGCTGGTCGAGCGCCCGTTTGACCTGGGAGAGTTGCTGGAGGAAATCACCACCCCTTATCGGCTCGGCGCCAGCCGGGGCACCCGCTTGCTGGCCTCGCTGGACCCCGCCACGCCCACCCGCCTACTGGGGGATGCGATTCGCCTGCAGCAGGTGATCGCCAACCTGCTCAACAATGCCTTCAAGTTCACCGACAACGGCCTGGTGTCGCTGCGCATCACGGCGGCGCCGGCCGGTGATGAACAAATCCGCTTGATGTGCTCGGTCAGCGACACCGGCATTGGCATCAGCGAGCAGGATCTGGCGCGCCTGTTTCAGCCCTTCAGCCAGGCCGATGGCTCCACCACCCGTCGCTACGGCGGCACGGGCTTGGGCCTGGTGATATGCCAGCGCCTGGTGGGCATGATGGGCGGCAGCATCAGCGTGCAAAGCCGGCCGGGGCAGGGTTCGCTGTTTCAGTTTGAGGTGTTGCTGCGCCTGGATCTGTCCACACCCGCCCGGCCCACGACGCTGGCGGGCCGGCGCCTGCTGTGCATCGATGATGATGCCGCCTATCTGGCCATCTTGCAGGAGCAGGCCCGGGCACTGGGGATGATGGTCGATACCGCCTCCTGCCTGGAGCAGGCGATCACCCTGGTGCAGCACCAGCGGCCCGACATCATCACCATCGATCTCGACATGCCTGGGCAGGATGGCTTCGGTGTGGAGCGCGCGCTGGCGGCGTTGCCGGGCTTGGCCACCACACCGCGCCTGCTGCTCACGGCGTCCTGCAGCACGCCGGAGCTATTCGGCGATCGCCTGGGTGGCTTTGCCGCCGCCTATACCAAGCCCGCCTCCATGCGGCGCCTGGCCGACATACTCAGCACGGCGCTGGGGGCCGAGCGCCGCGAAGCCGCCGACGCGGCCGTGCAGGCGGCGGGCTTTGGCGATGCGCGCATCCTGGTGGCCGAGGACAACAGCGTCAACCGCCAGGTGATCGACGGCATGCTCAAGCGCCTGGGGCTGGTGGCCGAGTACGCGCAGGATGGCGCCGAGGCGCTGGCCATGTTGCAGGCGCGGGAGTACAGCCTGATCCTGATGGACTGCGAGATGCCGGTGCTGGACGGCTACCAGGCCACCCAGCGCATTCGGAATTTTGAGCGCGCCAGCCAGCGCCGCCCGGCGGTCATCCTGGCGTTGTCGGCGCACGCGCTGCCCGAGTTCCAGCAGCGCAGCTTGGAGGTTGGCATGGATGGCCACCTGACCAAACCCATCAGCCTGGCGGTGCTGGAGGCGACGCTGCACACCCATCTGCCCCGCATGCATTCCCAAGGCGAGGCATCCCCTCTACCATGATGCCTCATGCCCACCCTGGAGAGAGACATGCGCTTGCATCACCTGCTTGTACCCCTGTTGGCCAGCCTGCTGTCGACGGCCCATGCCGCCCAGCCGGGTGAGCGCTTGCCGGCGTTCAGCCTGCCCGATCAGCAGGGAGCCCAACACACCCTTTCCGCCAGTGTGAAACGCATCTACTACACCCGGGACATGGCCGGCGGCAAACTGATGAAGGCGGTGCTGGTGGAGAAAGCCCAGCAGCGGCTGGATGCTCAGGCCGCCGTGGCGGTGGCGGACGTATCCGGCATGCCCGCCCCGATACGCAGCATGATGGCCCTGCCGGCACTCAAGAAGCGCCCCTACACGGTGTGGATCGACGAGGCCGGTAGCACGGCGGCGGTGTTGCCGCAGCCCAGCGACAGTGTGGTGGTGGTGGATGTGCAGGACATGACCATCACCCAGGTACGCTACGCCAAGACCGAGGAAGAGCTGAACGCACTGTTGCCGCCGATGCCCTGAGCGCCTGGCGTCACCCCCTCGGCGGCGGGCGGTCAATCGCCCGCGCCCAGTTGCCGCAACATCCCCGCCAGCGCGTTGTTCAGGTGGCGGGGAGCGACTTCCTCCGCCAGGTGTTGCTCGGTAAAGCGTAGAAAGTTGAGCGCCGCGTGGGGCAGGCGCCGATCGCCATGGGCCACCATGTGCCAGTGGCTTTGCAGTGGAAAACCCTCCACCGCAAGCACCGCGACCCGCCCCTGCACCGCGTCCAGCGTGTGTTCCGACAGCACCGCCAGGCCCAGGCCCGCCTCCACGCTGAGGCGGATGACTTCGTTGCTCTCAATCTGCATCACCCGTCCCAGCGACCAGCCGCGCTCGCGCAGCCAGCTCTCAAAAACCATGCGGGTGCCGCTGCCGGGTTCCCGCAGCAGGAAGCGCTCCTGCAGCAGTGCCGAAAAATCCACCGACGCCTGGCCGGCTGCCCAGTGATCCTGCGGCGCGATCAGTTGCAGTGGGTTGTGCACGAAGCGGCCGGCGATGGTGTGCTCCCCGGTGGGGGGGTGGCTGAACAGGTAGATATCGTCCTCTTGTTGTTCGAAACGCTGCAACACGTGGCCGCGGTTGCCGATGTTGACCGTCACCTCCACCTGCGGGAAGGCGCGCGAAAACGGCCCCAGCAGGCGCGGCAGCACGTACTTGGCGGTGGTCACCACGCCCACGCTGAAGCGGCCCCGGGAGCCCTGCTTGGCGTCTGACAAAAAGGCGCCGAAGTCATCGAAGCGCGACAGCGCATCCAGGGCGGCATGGTATAGCTCCAGGCCGATGGCGGTGGGCTGTTGCCTGCCGGCGCGAGCCTCCAGCAGGGGCTCTCCCACAGCATCGGCCAGCCGGGCCATCTGCTGGGAGACGGTGGGTTGGGTCAGGTGCAGCTGCTCGGCGGCGCGGGAAATGGAGCCCAGCCGCACCACGGCGACGTAGACCTGCAGCAGGCGAAAGGTGAGGTGGCGGATGTTCATATAGAAGATTATCTATGGAGATGATCAATAATGATGATTTGAACAATATACGCCCTGGCCGGAAAATGAAAATGGATTTCACTGGAGGGCCGTGCCATGCCGGATATTGTTGTTCTATTTTTTGCCTTGGGGATTGCGGCCGGCCTGGCCCGCTCGGATCTGGAGGTGCCGAAAGCCGCCTACGACACTCTGAGCATCCTGCTGATGCTGACCATCGGCCTGAAGGGTGGCCTGGCCATGCACGGCAACATGTCGCTGGCACTGCTGCCGGAGTTGATCGGCATCGCCCTGCTGGGGGTGCTGATCCCGCTGGCCTGTTACCCGGTGTTGCGCCGGCTGATAAAGCTCAATGAGGCCAACAGCGCCAGTCTCGCCGCCCATTACGGCTCGGTGAGCGCAGGTACCTTCGCCGTCGCCATCGCCTACGCCGAGGCCCACCAGCTGCCCCTCAGCCCCCAGACCACGCTCTACCTGGTACTGCTGGAACTGCCGGCCATCATCGTGTCGATCTTCCTCTATCGCCGCCTGACCGGCGATGGCCAGGGCAGCGCGGCGATCTGGCATGAGGCCCTCACCAGCCGTGGGGTGATCCTGCTGGCGGGCGGGGTGGTGATCGGCTACCTGTATGGGCCGGAGGGAGCGAAGACGATCGCGCCGCTGTTCCTGCATGCCTTTAAAGCCCTGCTGGCGCTGTTCCTGCTCGACATGGGCCTGTGCACCGCCAAGCACCTCTACCCGCTGCCCCTTCAGCACTGGCGCCTGATCTGCTTTGCCCTGCTGGCGCCGCTGGTGTTGTCGCTGACCGGTATGGTGGCTGGGCTGGCGCTGTCACTGCCGCTGGGCTCGGCCCTGGTGCTGGCAACGCTCACCGCCAGTGCCTCCTATATCGCCGCCCCGGCCGCCGTGCGCAATGCCATCAAGGAGGCCGATATCGGCCTGGCCATGTTCGCCGCCTTGGGACTCACCTTCCCACTGAACGTCACGCTGGGCATCCCGCTCTACCACGCGGCGCTGAAATGGTTGAGTTGATGCGCTGGGTCTGAGGTGGCTGAGCCGATAAATCAGGCGGGATCAATAACAGCGCCTATAATTCGGTCAGCCAGATTCTTGTACGCATGTTTGATCAAGTGGCTAGCAACAGGATGTTCAGTCATGCATAAAAGCGTTTTCTGGCTGGTGGCCCTGGCGGGTGCACTGGCCAGTGTGTTCACACTCTCCAGCAAGGCTGAGCGCGCGCCCGATCTCGGCGCGGTTGACATGCAGCTGCGCTGGCACCACCAGTTTCAGTTTGCCGGCTATTACGCGGCATTGGAGCAGGGCTATTACCGCGAAGAGGGCATCGAGGTGCGCCTGCATGCGGGCGCACCCGAGCGCCAGCCGGTGGCCGAGGTGCTGAGTGGCAATGCCCAGTATGCCGAGGGCAACAGTGAGGTGCTCTATCATCGGCTGCTGGGGGACCCGCTGGTGGCGTTGGCGGCCATTTTCCAGCACTCCCCCTCGGTGCTCATCGCCCGGCAGGATTCCGGCATTCGCAGCGTGCACGATCTGGTCGGCAAGCGCGTGATGCTGATGGATGGCATGAACGACGCCGATTTCATCACCATGTTCCTGAATGAGGGCATCTCACCCCGCCAGGTGAATATCCTGCCCAGCAGCTACCGGGTCGAGGATCTGGTGGAGGGCAAGGTGGATGCCTTCAATTCTTATCTGACCAACGAGCCCTTCCATCTACAGCAGCTCGGTGTCCCCTACACGGTCATTGATCCACGCAACTACCGAGTGGATTTCTACAGTGACATCTTGTTTACCACCGAGCGGGAGCTGCAGGAAAACCCCGAGCGCGTGGCTGCCTTCAGGCGGGCGACCCTGCGCGGCTGGCGCTATGCCATGGAGCACCCGGATGACGTCATCGATTTGCTATTGAATAAGTACAAGGTGCAGAAAACGCGCGAGCATCTGGAGTTTGAGGCAGAGGCCATGCGCCCACTGGTGTTACCCAATCTGGTGCCGATTGGCCATATGAACCCGGATCGCTGGGAGCATATGGCGGAGACCTTCGTAAAGGCCGGTCTGGCGCGTCCGGGGCAGTCATTGGGGGGCTTCATCTACGATGATGGGCGTGACGCACCCTTGCCTGCCTGGGTGCTGGTGGCGCTCGTAGGGGGCGTCGTGGTGATCTTGCTGCTGTCGGGCACGGCGGTTTGGGTGGCGAGAGCCAATCGCAAACTTGCGGGTGCCGAGGAGCAGTTGCGGCAGAAGAATGACGCGTTGAGTCAGAATCTTGAGGAAATTCAGCTATTGCAGCAGCAGTTACAGGAGCAGGTGGTGCGTGATTCGCTCACCGGCCTGAACAACCGCCGCTATCTGGAAGAAACCCTGCCGCGGGAGGTGGCTCGCGCCAAGCGCGAGGGCTACAGCGTTTGCGTCGCCATGATAGATCTTGATCACTTCAAGCGGATCAATGACCGCTATGGCCACCAGGCGGGGGATAAAGTGCTGAAAACGCTGGCCTGCTTGCTCCATGATGGGGCCAGGCAAGGTGACATCGCCTGCCGTTATGGTGGCGAGGAATTTGTGGTGGTGTTGCCGCGCTTGAGTCTGGAGCATGCACTGAGCAGGATGGAGCAGTGGCGCCAGGCCTTTGCGACGGCGCGCACCCAGCACGGTAAGCTGGAGATATCAGCCACCCTGTCGATCGGCCTGGCGCTCTATCCGCAAAATGGCACGGACGCGATGGAGTTGCTGGCGGCGGCAGATAACGCCTTGTATAGAGCCAAGGCAGAGGGGCGCAACAGAATGGTGATTGCGGAATAGCCAGTGTCGCACAGCGGGGGGTAGGGGGCTGCGGGCCTGAAGCTGTGCACGGCGCTGTGCTCGCCGGGCCATGTGAGACAGCCGTCGGATAACGCCGCTGGGCGCTTGCTGGCCATCTGCGGGGGGGCTGCTTGGCGGCTGAGGCGCCATGGGCCTAGAGGCGGCACAGGGGCTCGGAGGCCTATCGGCAGGTGCTCAGTGCCGCAGGGGGCCGCTGGCGCGCTCCTGCACCAGTACCCAGGGCGCCACCACCACCGCCCACAGGGTGGGGTCGCGCTGCAGCAGGTCTTCCGCCTGGCGGTCGCTGAGCTTGCTCAGGCCGCCGCTGTGCATCCAGCCGGCCACGCTGGCCTGGTCGTTTTCCGCCACGGCCAGTGCCACTGCCACCAGATCTTCACGCCCATCCACCCACAGCAGGGCGCCACTGGCGAAGAAGCGCTGCAGCTCGGCCCAGCGAATGGGGCCGGTCTCGCCCAGCAGTTTGGCGTAGAGGGTATCGCGGTCGTCGGTCATGGCAGGGCTCCTGGGCGTGCGGGCGCCATGATAACGCCCGCACGCCAGGCGTGCAGCCTTCAGTGTTTGCCGGCCTGCTCGTTCTTCAGCGCCTGCTCGGTGATGTGGTGGTACAGGTTGATCATCTTGGTGGTGATCTCCTGCAGCTCCGGGTGGCGCTGGTAGAGGTCACCGGCGTTGCGGGCGTCCTGAAACACGCCGTCCAGAAACTCGATGTCCAGCTCGGCCAGTCGCTCGCCGCGATCCACCTGTTCCTTCAGGGCCAGCGCCCGGGGCAGGCGCTGGGTGCGCAGGCGGTCCAGCAGGGTGACGATGGTGCCGGCGTCGTCGTTGGCAGTCATGCAGGTTCTCCTTGGGGTTGAAGGCTCACAGGCCCAGCAACTGCTGGGTGTGGCGGGCGATCATCAGTTCTTCGTTGGTGGGCACCACCCAGGCCGACAGGCGCGCGCCGGGGGCGCTGATACAGGGGCTGTTGTGGGCATTGGCGGCGTCGTCCAGCTGCAGGCCCAGCCACGCCAGGCGCTGGCAGACCCGGCGGCGGATCTCCGGCGAGCGCTCGCCGATGCCGGCGGTGAACACCACCGCATCCAGCCCGCCCAGGCTGGCGGCCAGGGCGCAGATCTCCCGGGCGATGCGGAACACGAAGTACTCCACCGCGAGTTTGGCGCGCGGCTCGTCCGATTCCAGCAGGTCGCGCATGTCGTTGGATACACCGGAGATGCCCAGCAGGCCAGACTGCTTGTAAAACAGCGCCTCCAGGTCGCGCGCCGTCATGCCGCGCTCCTGCAGCAGGTAGAGCACCACGCCGGGGTCCAGCTGGCCGGTGCGGGTGCCCATGGGCAGGCCGTCCAGGGCGCTGAAGCCCATGGTGGAATCGACGCTGACGCCGTTGTTCAGTGCGCACAGGCTGGCGCCGCTGCCCAGGTGGGCCACCACCACCCGGCCGTCGGCAATGGCCGGGGCCACCTCCGGCAGGGCGCTGGCAATGTAATCGTAGGACAGGCCGTGGAAGCCGTAGCGGCGCACGCCTTCTTGGTACAGATCATAGGGCAGGGCAAACAGCTCCACCTCGGGCGCGTGGCCGCGGTGGAAGGCAGTGTCGAAGCAGCCCACCTGGGGCACGCCGGGCAGGGCCTCCGACACGGCGCGGATCACCGCCAGGTTGTGCGGCTGATGCAGTGGCGCCAGTGGAATGAAGCTCTCTAGCGCCTGCAGGGCCTCGCCGTCCAGCTGCACCGGGGCGCCGTAGCGGGGGCCGCCGTGCACCACCCGGTGGCCCACCGCGACGATGTCCACCTCGGTGGCCCGGGCGGCCACGCCCTTGGCCAACAGCGCGATGGCGGCCTGATGGTTGCCGCCTTCCTCGGGCGCCAGGTCCCGCAGCATGGATTCGTCCGCCTCCTTCACCGACAGCTGCGGGTGTGCGGTGCCGATGCCTTCAATTTGCCCGCGCAGGCCGGCCTCCAGGGCCTGGCCGTCGAGGCCAAACAGCGAGAATTTGATGCTGGAGGAGCCGGCATTGAGGACCAGTATGGCGCGCTGGCGCATGTTCAGCCCTCCGCTTGTTTGGGCGCCCGGCGGGCGTGGGCCACCAGCATGCCCACCGCGCAACTGGCCAACTTGGTGCGCACGCTGTCGGCGCGGCTGGTGAGGATGATCGGCACCCGGGCACCCAGCACCAGCCCGGCGGCATCGGCCTTGAGCAGGAAGGTGAGTTGCTTGGCCAGCATGTTGCCAGCTTCCAGATCGGGCACCAGCAGGATGTCCGGGTCGCCGGCCACCACCGAGTCGATGCCCTTGATGTCAGCGGCCTCGCGGCTGATGGCGTTGTCGAAGGCCAGTGGGCCATCCAGCAGGGCGCCGGTGATCTGCTTGCGATCGGCCATCTTGCACAGGGCGGCGGCATCCAGGGTGGAGGGGATCTTGGAAGTGACCGTCTCCACCGCGGAGAGAATCGCCACCTTGGGCAGGCGGATGCCCAGGGAGTGAGCCAGGTCGATGGCGTTTTGCGCGATATCCACCTTGTCTTCCAGGTTGGGGAAGATGTTGATGGCGGCGTCGGTGACAAACAGCGGTTTGTGGTAGTTGGGCACCGCCATCACGAATACGTGGCTGATGCGGCGGTCGGTGCGCAGGCCGGTTTCCTTCCGCACCACCTCGGCCATCAGCTCGTCGGTGTGCAGGCTGCCCTTCATCAGCAGCTCCGCCTCGCCCGCGCGCACCAGCGCCACGGCCTTTTCGGCGGCGGCGTGGCTGTGGGGCACGTCGATGATGTGCATGTCGTCCAGGTCGAGGTCCGCCTCGCGGGCCACGGCGCGTATCTTGGCCTCGGGGCCCACCAGGATGGGCTCGATCAGGCCCAGCCGCTTGGCCTCGACCACCGTTTCCAGCACGCTGCGCTCGCAGGGGTGTGCCACGGCAGTGGTCACCGGAGCTTTGCTGGCGGCCATGGCCAGCAGGCGCTCGTAGTGGTTCGCGGCGTTTGAGTCATTCATCTTGCGTGTCCTGTAGGTAGGTATCTGGCCCGGGCCGCCACGGGGCGGCCCGGGTCAGCGGGCTCAGCTGCCTTGTGGGCCGCTGCTGCGCAGGCGGGTGGGGCCGGACTTGGCACCAGCGGCCGGTTTGGCCGCCGTGGGCAGGTCGAGCAATTGCGCCAGGTGCTGCATGGCGGCGACAAAGCGCTCATCCACCTGCTCGCCTTCGAGCAGGCTGCGGATGATCTCGGCCGCGCGCTTGCGATGGCCCAGTGTCGGAAGCAGGGCGCCGAGGGTTTCTGCGGCGCGCTCGGGGGCGAAGGCCACCAGGGTGGTCTGCTCCTGCAGCAGCTTGTGCAGGTCGGCCTGGGTTAGCTTGGCGAACTCGGGCAGCTGGCGCAGGCGCTCGCCGGTGCGCGCGGCGCGGGCCGGCAGGGAGAAGCCCTGGGCGCGCTGGGCGATGATCAGGGCGCGGGCCACCGCCTCCACCAGGCCGCCCTGGTCGATGCGCTCCAGCAGTTTTTCCACCTGGTCTTCGCTGTCGCTCTGGGGGGCGCGGCCACCCGGATGTTCATAGGCGCCGCCCAGGCCGAGGGCGCGCATGAAGCCATAGGTGGCGTAGAACATGTTTTCGGCGGTGGCGTCGCGGGCATCGCGCACGCAGTCCAGCCAGCTGGCGATGCCGTTGGACATCAGCTCGCGCCAGGCAAACATCGGGTTGTCTTGGTCGGCCGGCTGGCGGTTGGCGCGGGCGTAATCTGCCGCTCCGGAGATGGCGCGCAGGGCCGGGTTCTTGTCGCTCAACACGTAGTGCTTGAGCCGGGCCGGCTGGCTGTTACGGATCAGCTTGGCGGTGCGCTCGCTGATGATGGCCTTCACCAGCGGGCTCATGAAGGCGTCGTAGATGCGCGAGTTGATCTCGCTGATGTTTTCCACCACCTCGAACTCGCGCTCGTCGGCCCGGCTGTCGCGGTCGGCGGCGACGATGTCGCTGATCTCGCGGTTTTCCAGCACGATCTCGTAGGCGGGCTTGTCGGGGGTGCCGACCGATTTGAGGGTCATCTCATACAGGCCGGGCACCAGCTGCTCGATGTGCTCCAGCAGGCTGACGATCTGCCGGTGCTCCTTCACCGCCACCGCGCCCGACACGAAGATGCCCAGGTGGCCCACCGAGGAGTGCTTGAGGTAGACGATCACCTGGCCGTTGGCGATGATCTCCCGGGTGTCGCCGTAGGTGTCGGCGATCCAGTTGAAAGCCTGCTCCGGCGGCGTGATGTTGTCGCCCTCGGAGGCAAACACCACCACCGGTGCCTTGATGTTGCGCAGATCCAGGGTGGCACCCATGGCATCGCGCAGCTCACCGCTGGCCAGTCGGTTGCCGATGAACAGCTCCTCGACGATGGCGCGCATCTCCTGCTGGGTCAGGGTGTAATGGCCGTTCCACCAGCGTTCGAACTCCAGGTAGCGCTCTTCCTCGCTGTCTACATTGGCCAGCAGGTTGGCCAGTTTCTTCCAGTAGGTGTTGGCCAGGTCCAGGTTCTCGAAGTTGGACACCAGCGAGGCGCCGTCAAAGGTGCCGTGGCCCAGGTCGCAACCCAGCTGGCACATCCAGCTGCCGCCGAACAGGCCGCCGTTGTAGCGCATCGGGTTCTTGCCCGAGGCGCCGGCCCAGTAAGACAGTGGCGCACCGTTGATGACGATCGGGCCGGTCAGGCCCGGCACCGCGGCGGCCAGCGCCATCACCGCCCAGCCGCCCTGGCAGTTGCCGATCACCACCGGCTTGCCGGCGTTGGGGTGGCGGCGGGCCACCTCTTGCAGGAACAGCGCCTCGGCGGCGCCCACGTCGCCCAGGGTCTGGCCGGGCACCGGGTCGGGGTAGAAGCTGACCATGTAAACCGGGTGGCCGGCGCGCAGCGCCTCGCCCACCTCGGAGTCTTCCTTGAAGCCGCCGATGCCCGGGCCGTGGCCGGCGCGGGGGTCGACGATGACGAAGGGGCGCTTGGCCGGGTCAACCGCCAGGTTGGCCGGCGGGATGATCTCCAGCAGCGCATAGTTGGCCGGCCGTTCCAGGGTGCGGGCATCGATCAGGGTGCGGTAGTCAAAGCTGAGCACGGTGGGCAGGCCGGCCTCTTCGTGCGCGAAGTACTGGTTGCCGCGCTTGCGCAGGATGTCGAGCATGATCAGCCAGCGCTGGCCGGCATCCAGGGAGTACTCCAGGTAGTCCTTGGGGGTGGGAATCTGGCGGTTTTTCACCAGTTCGAAGGCCCGGCCCAAGGTCTGCGGCAGCAGGCCACCGACCTGCTTGGCGCTGTGGCTGGCGGCGCGCCATTGCATCCGGGCCATGTCGGCGGCCCAGGCGCCCGGGCCCTGGTGGTCGGACGGCTGCTGTTGCTTCGACATACGCAAATCCTTCTTAGCTGTGTGGACGCAAACGGTCATGCCACTGCCATCTTGTGCAGTGCAGTATTTGAATCTACTACAGCTCCGTGAAGCCTGCCAGCGCACCGCACAATCAGATGTTGATCGGGGTCACGGCCGGGTGCACACTGAAGCCAATGGATACCTTAAGGAAGCGATAAAAGGAGCGTCCGCATGTCACGTTTTGCCGAGATCAAACGCGCCACCCTGGAAGGCAAGAAAGGCCTGGTGATCGGTATCGCCAACCAGGACTCCATCGCCTACGGCTGCGCCGAGGCTTTCCGCCACTACGGCGCGGAGCTGGCGGTGACCTATCTGAACGAGAAGGCGCGCCCCCACGTGGCGCCCCTGGCCGAGGCACTCGAGGCCCCGATTTTCATGCCGCTGGACGTGCTGCAGCCCGGCCAGATGGAAGCCGTGTTCGAGGAGATCCGCCAGCGCTGGGGCCGGCTGGATTTCGCCATGCACTCCATCGCCTTCGCCCCCCGCGACGCCCTGCACGGCCGGGTGGTGGATGTGAATGCCGACGACTTCGCCCTGGCCATGCGCGTCTCCTGCCATTCCTTCATCGAGATGGCGCGGCTGGCCGAGCCGCTGATGACCGAGGGTGGCAGCCTGTTCGCCATGAGCTACTACGGCGCCGAAAAAGTGGTGCAGAACTACAACATCATGGGCCCGGCCAAGGCCGCGCTGGAAGCGGCCTGCCGCTACATCGCCGCCGAGCTGGGGCCGAAGGGCATCCGTGTGCACCCGATCTCGCCGGGGCCGCTGAAGACCCGCGCCGCCTCCGGCATCGCCGAATTCGACGCGCTGCTGGACAAGGCCGCCGCCGAGGCCCCGGCCCGGGCGCTGGTCTCCATCGAGGACGTGGGCGCCGCCTGTGCCGCCCTGGCCATGGACGGCGCCAGGCTGATCACCGGCAGCACCATCTATATCGACGGCGGCCACCACATCATGGCCTGAACAAAGCTTAATCCTGGTCAGCGCCCGCCGTTGCGTTCATGCGTTAAGATCGCAAAAACCACAGGACACAGGGGCGGGCGCCCCGGGAGAGCGAGATGACGGTTCCGGCAAACGCAGTGGAGACGGCCACCCGACTGGAAGCCCTGCTGGCGCGCCAGCGCCAGGCGCAGCTGGAAGGCGGGCCGGTCAGCAAAGCGGTGCGTGAAGACCGCCTGGACCGCTGCGTGGCCTTGATCGCCCTCTACCGCGACCCGATCTGCGAGGCACTGGACGCCGATTTTGAAGGCCGCCACCGCGCCCACAGCATGATGAACGACCTGCTGGGCTCGCTCACCTCCATCAAGCACTGCCGCAAGGAAGTGGGGCGCTGGATGAAGCCCGAGCGCCGCAAGGGCATGGTGCCGTTCAGCTTCTTTGGCGCCAAAACCTGGATTGAATACCAGCCCAAGGGCGTGGTGGGCATCATGGGCACCTGGAACTTTCCGGTGTTTACCCTGTTCAGCCCGCTGGCCTATGCCCTGGCCGGTGGCAACCGCGCCATTCTCAAGCCCTCCGAGCTCACCCCCCGCACCTCCGCACTGATGGAAGAGGCCTTCAAGCGCTTCTTCGACGAGAGCGAGGTGGCGGTGGTGAACGGCGGTCCGGAGCTGGGGGCGGCCTTCTCCGGCATGCCCTTCGACCACCTGCTGATGACCGGCGGCACCCAGATCGGCAAGGCGGTGATGCGCGCCGCTGCCGAGCACCTGGTGCCGGTGACCCTGGAGCTGGGCGGCAAATCGCCGGTGCTGGTGGGGCGCAGCGCCGACCTCAACCGCGCCGCCGAGCGCATCATCAACGCCAAGACCATCAACTCCGGTCAGGTGTGCGTGTCGCCCGATCTCTGCTTCGTGCCCAGCGAGCGGCTCGAGGCCTTCCTCAGCGCCTGTCAGGCCACCTTTGCCGCCCGCTACCCCAGTGTGAAGAACAACCGCGACGTCACCGCCATCGTCAACGACCGCCACTACCAGCGGGTCAACGGCTATGTGCAGGACGCCCGTGCCCGCAGTGCCCGGGTGGTCACCTGCAACCCGGCCAACGAGGATTTCTCCACCGCCGACAGCCGCCGCATGCCGCTCCACATGGTGGTGAACCCGCCGGCGGACGCGCTGATCATGCAGCATGAAATTTTCGGCCACGCCATGGTGGTGCTCACCTACGAGCACATCGACCAGGCCATCGCCTACATCAACGGCCACGACCGGCCGCTGGCCCTGTACTACTTCGGCAAGGATCGCCAGGAGGAGCGCCGGGTGCTGGAGCACACCATCTCCGGCGGCGTCACCATCAACGACATCGCCCTGCACCCGGGGGTGGACGACGCCCCCTTCGGCGGCATCGGCCCCAGCGGCATGGGCCACTACCATGGCCCCGAGGGCTTCAAGGAATTCACCCACGCCAAGACCATCTTCCGCCAGGGCTGGTACGACCCGCGCGGCCTGTTTGGCCTGCTGCCGCCCTACAAGGACCGCCTGGCCAAGATGCTGGAAGGGCAGATCAAGTAACAGCGCGTAGGTCGGGTCGCGACCCGACATTTACCCATCAGGCGGCACCGGCTTCATGATGGTGTGATCGTGATCCTGCATTGAGGCTGCGGCGGGCGCGGGAGCCATGGACTGGGTTGGCACGGGCGCGATGAATGTTGTGTGGCGCGGGGTTCAAGAATGTCGGGTCACGACCCGACCCTCTCCTTTTTTTTGGGGTAATGGATGACGGTGGGGGTGCTGGGATGCGCTATCGGCGGTGTTATGTGCCGGGAGGTACGTATTTTTTTACGGTGAATCTGCTGACGCGTGGCGGCAATGATCTGTTGCTGCGGCGGGTGGCGGATTTGCGCGAGGTGGTGGCGGAGGTGCGGGCGCTGTACCCGTTCCGGATCGATGCCTGCGTGGTGTTGCCGGATCATCTCCACTGCGTGTGGACACTGCCGCCGGAGGACGCGGATTTTTCGCGGCGCTGGCGCCTGATCAAGGGGCGGTTTTCGCGCCGCTTGCCGGAGGAGGAATGGATTTCGCCGACGCGGCGCGCGAAAGGGGAGCGCGCGGTGTGGCAACGCCGGTTTTGGGAGCATTGCGTGCGCGATGAGCGTGATTATCGCTTCCATGTGGACTATGTGCATCTCAACCCGGTGAAACACGGCTGGGTGCAGGCGGTGCGGGACTGGCCGTTTTCCACCTTTCACCGCGAGGTGGCGCGGGGTGTTTACCCGCCCGATTGGGCCGGCTGACGGAGCGTAGGTCGGGTCGAGACCCGACGTTTACCCCTCCGTTGGCACAAGCTTAATGATGGTTTGGTCGCGCCCCGGCAAGTTACATGCGGTTGGCTCGGGTGCGATAAATGTTGGGTGGCACGGGGTTCAAGAATGTCGGGTCTTGACCCGACCTACGCCTTACAAGGATCGCCTAGCCAAGATGCTGGAGGGGCAGATCAAGTAACAGCCGCTTAGCAGATTCTCGGCAGCTGCTCACCGGCCGGCAGCACCAGCGAGCGCTGGGTGCCGAGGCGGCTGTTGAGCACAACGCCGCTGCCGGTGCGCACCCGCCCGATGATCTGCGCGCCGGCCCCCTCGGGGGTGGCGCGCAGGGCGGCCAGGGCGGCCGGGGCGGCCGCCTCGGGCAGCAGGGCGATGAAGCGGCCCTCGCAGGCCACCTGCAGCGGGTCCAGCCCCAGCAGTTCACAGGCGGCGGCCACCGGGGCCGATACCGGCACGGCGGCTTCGTCCAGCGCGATGGCCAGGCCGGCGCTGGTGGCGATCTCGTGCAGGGCCGCCGCCAGGCCGCCCCGGGTGAGGTCGCGCAGGCAGTGCAGGGGGTGGGGTAGCAGGGCCTGCACCGCCCGGTGCAGGCAGGCCAGGTCGCTCTCCAGGGCGGTTTCGAAGGCCAGTCCCTCCCGGCAGGCCATCACGGCGATGCCGTGGCGGCCCACATCCCCCGACAGGATGATCACATCCCCCTCCTGCACGCGGGCGGGCAACAGGGTGTGGGGGTGTTCGATCAGGCCGATGCCGGCGGTGTTGATGTAGAGGCCGTCGCCCTTGCCGCGCTCCACCACTTTGGTGTCGCCGGTGGCGATGCTGACCCCGGCGGCATCCGCCGCCCGGCGCAGGGAGGCCAGTTGCTGCTCCAGCACCGCGCGCGGCAGGCCCTCCTCGATGATCAGCCCCACACTCAGCCACAACGGCCGGGCGCCCACCATGGCCAGGTCGTTGACGGTGCCGCACACCGCCAGGGTGCCGATGTCGCCGCCGGCAAACACCAGTGGGCTCACCACATAGCTGTCGGTGGTGAAGGCCAGCCGCAGCGGGCCGGCCTGCAGGATGGCGGCGTCGCCCTGCTGGGCCAGCAGGCCGTTGTCCAGCGCCGGCAGCACGGTGTTGCCCAGCAGGCTGTGCATCAGGCGGCCGCCGCCACCGTGGGCCAGCAGCAGGGCGGGGTAGTCGTCGATGGGGGCGGGGCAGTGCGGGCCAGTCATGGGCGGGGGTATTCCTGGCGGTAGTGGTAGTAGGCGGCGCAGGCGCCCTCGCTGGAGACCATGGGCGCTCCCAGCGGGGTTTCGGGGCGGCAGCGGCGGCCGAAGGCCGGGCAGTCGGGCGGGCTGCGCCGGCCGCTGAGGATGTCGCCGGCGATGCACTCGCCGCCGGGCGCGTCTTGCGGTGCGTCGAGGCCAAAGCGGCGGCGGGCGTCGAAGTGGGCGTAACCGGGGCGCAGCGCCAGGCCGCTGGCGGGCAGCCGGCCGAGGCCGCGCCAGACCTGGTCCACCGGCTCGAACACCCGCGCCAGGGCAGCGCGGGCGGCGGGGTTGCCGTCCGGGCGCACCGCCCGGCGGTACTGGATCTCCACCTCGGCCCGGCCGGTCTCCAGTTGTTCCACGCAGGCCAGCAGGCCCTGCAGGATGTCCACCGGTTCGAAGCCGGTCACCACCATGGGCACGCCGAAGCGCGCCGCCAGGGGGGCGTACTCGCCGGTGCCCATCACCGCGCAGACGTGGCCGGCGGCGAGAAAGCCCTGCACTCGGTTGTCCGGGGCGGCCAGCAGGGCCTCGATGGCCGGCGGTACCCGCACCTGGGCGGTGAGCAGACTGAAGTTGTGCAGCCCGCGCCGCTCGGCCTCCAGCACCGCCAGGGCGTTGGCCGGGGCGGTGGTCTCGAAGCCCACGGCGAAGAACACCACCTGGCGCTGGGGCTGGGTGGCGGCGATGTCCACGGCGTCCAGGGGCGAGTAGACGGTGCGTACATCGCCGCCCTCGGCCTTGGCCATCAGCAGGTGGCGGCCGCTGCCGGGCACCCGCAGCATGTCGCCGAAGCTGCACAGCACGGCGCCGGGGGTGGTGGCGATGGTCAGGGCCTGGTCGATGGCGCTGGCGGGGGTGACGCACACCGGGCAGCCCGGGCCGTGCAGCAGGGTCAGCTGGGGGGGCAGCAGGGTGTCGAGGCCGTGGCGCAGGATGGCGTGGGTCTGGCCGCCGCAGATCTCCATCACCGTCCAGGGCCGGGTGACGCGGGCGTGCAGGGCGGCGGCCAGGCGGGCCACCCGGGCGGGGTCGCGGTAGTCCTCCAGCGGCTTCACGGGGTGGTGTCCGGGGGCAGGGCGTTGGCGGCCTCCAGCCCGGCGATGGCGGCCAGGGAGGCGGCGGCCTCCGCCTCATCCAGCACGCTGAGGGCGAGGCCGGCGTGCACGATCAGCCAGTCGCCCGGCCGGGCCTCGGGCAGCAGCGCCAGGCTCACCCGGCGCTGCACGCCGCCGAAGTCCACCTGGCCCTGGGGGTGGGCGGGGTCGCCGGCGTCGATGGCCAGCAGTCTTCCGGGTACCGCCAGGCACATGTTGTGTCTCCTGTGGCCGGTGGGGCCGCCTGCCGTGTCTGCAATCACTGGCGCCATTAGCCGGCCAGGGATTGCTCCAGTTCCTCCAGCTCGCCGGAGAGCATGAACCACTCCTCTTCCAGCGCGTTGACGGCGCTCTTCTGCTCGCCCTGTTCCAGCAGCAGCTTCTGCAGTTCGTCCTTGCGGGCCGCTTCGTAGAGGCCGTTGTCGGCCAGTTTGTCTTCGATTTTCTTCAGTTTTTCGTTGGCGGTGGCCATCTTCTTCTCCACCGCCTGCACCTGCTTCTTCAACGGCGCCAGTTGCTGGCGGATCTCGGCGGCGGCGCGGCGCTCGGCTTTGCGGTCGGTCTTGTCGCCGCCGCTGTCAGCGCTGCTGGCCGCGGTCTGGCGGGTGTGATCCGCCAGCCAGCGGTGGTAGTCCTCCAGGTCGCCGTCGAAGGGCTGGGCGCGGCCCTCGGCCACCAGCCAGAAGTCGTCCACCGTGCTGCGCAGCAGGAAGCGGTCGTGGGACACCACCACCACGGCGCCGTCGAAGCCCTGCAGGGCCTCGGCCAGGGCCTGGCGCATTTCCAGGTCCAGGTGGTTGGTGGGTTCGTCCAGCAGCAGCACGTTGGGGGCGGCCCACACCAGCAGGGCCAATGCCAGCCGCGCCTTCTCGCCACCGGAGCAGGTCTTCACCGGGCGCAGGGCGTCGTCGCCGCGGAAGTCGAAGCCGCCGATGAAGTCGCGCAGCTGTTGCTCCGACATCTTCGGGTCCATGCGCTGCAGATGCAGCAGCGGGCTGGCCTCCAGGTCCAGCGCGTCCACCTGGTGCTGGGCGAAATAGCCGATGCGGGTGTTTTCACCCAGGGTGCGCACGCCGGCCTGCAGCGGCAGGTCGCCCACCAGGGTCTTGATCAGGGTGGATTTACCGGCGCCGTTGGGCCCCAGCAGGCCGACCCGGGAGCCCGGGTGCAGGGCGAATTCCAGTTTCTCCAGCACGGTCTTGTCGCCGTAGCCGGCGCGGCCCTGGCTGAGGTGGATGAGCGGGTCGCTCATCTTGTTGGCGTGGCGGAATTCGAATGCGAAGGGCGAGTCGATATGGGCCGGCGCCAGCCGCTCCATGCGCTCCAGCTCCTTCATGCGGCTCTGGGCCTGGCGCGCCTTGGTGGCTTTGGCCTTGAAGCGGCTGACGAAGCTTTCGATCTCGCTGATGCGGCGCTGCTGCTTGGCGTAGAGGGAGGCCTGCTGCACCAGCCGGGCGGCGCGCTGTTCCTCGAAGGCGGTGTAGTGGCCGCGATAGAGGTTCAGCTTGCCCTCTTCGATGTGCACGATGTGGTTGACCACCGCGTCGAGGAAATCCCGGTCGTGGGAGATCAGCACCAGGGTGCCGGGGTAGCGGCGCAGCCAGTCTTCCAGCCAGTAGGTGGCGTCGAGATCCAGGTGGTTGGTGGGTTCGTCGAGCAGCAGCAGGTCCGAGGGGCACATCAGCGCCTGGGCCAGGCTGAGGCGGATGCGCCAGCCACCGGAGAAACTGGACACCGGCCGGCGCAGCTCGTCGCCGCGAAAGCCTAGCCCGTGCAGCAGTTCACCGGCCCGGGCCTCGGCGGTGTAGCCGCCCAGGTTTTCCAGCTTTTCGTACAGGCCCGCCAGGCGCTCGTGGCGGCTCTGGGCCTCGCAGTCGGCGATCTCGGCTTGCAGCGCGCGCAGGGCGGCGTCGCCGTCGATGACGAACTCCAGCGCCGGCTGGCCGGTGGCCTCGGGTTCCTGGTCCATGGCGGCGATGCGCCAGTCGGCCGGGGCGAGGTAGTCGCCGCCGTCGGGCTGGAACTCCCGCGCCAGCAGCTTGAGCAGGCTGGTTTTGCCGGCGCCATTGCGCCCCACCAGGCCAATGCGGTGGCCGGCGTGCACGGTGAGATCTGCGCCATCCAGGATGAACCGGGTGCCGCGTTGCAGGGTGACAATATTGAGCTGAATCATGCCGCGCATTTTACGCCAAAGCGCCGCCGGCGGGCGGCATATTTCGCCATCGCTGTGCGAGAATGGCGCCGCGGGTTGGCGGGAGTGCGAAATGGGGCAGCGACAGTTGGAAGACGAGTTCTGGGCGTGGTCGTGCCAGGCCTACGACCGGCCGGGGGTGTCGGCGCTGTGCCTGGCATTGCAGGAGCAGCGCGGGCTGGATGTGAACCTGGCGCTGTTCTGCCTGTGGTGGGGTAGTCACGGGGTGCAACTCGGCCCGGCGGACTGCGCCGCGTTGGATCAGGCGGTGGCACCGCTGCGGGACGTGCTCAAGCCCCTGCGCGCCCTGCGGCGCGCGCTGAAGGGGGAGGTGCAGGCCGAGGCGCGCGCGCTGAGAGAAACCCTCTCGGCCCTGGAGCTGGAGGTCGAGCGCCGGGCCCAGCGCCGCCTGCTGCGGGTGGCCAGTCGGGAGCCCCAGCTGGGCATCGCCGCCAGCCCCCCCTACAACCTGGCGATCTATCTGCACTGGCTGGCGTTCCCGGAGCTGGAGGCCGAAACCGAGGCGGAGCAGCTGGCGCGCCTGGCCGGTTGCGAGGCGTGACACATTTTCGAGCGATTTGCACGCACAAATCCACGGTACTGGTTGGACAACACCCCGGCGAACAATTACCCTTGCTGCCTGTCTATATCCGTTCCCCTGTACATCATCAGGAATACCAATGAAAAAGCTGCTCGTGTCCGGTCTGGCCCTCGCCGTCATCATGGCCGCCGGCTGTAAGAAGGAAGAAGAGAAAAAGGCTGAAGAGGCCAAGCCCGCGGCTGAAGCGCAGTCCAGCGCGCTGCAGAGCGAGGAGCAGAAAGTCAGCTACTCCATGGGCGTGATGCTGGGCGAGCGCCTGAAGTCACAGGGCATGCCGCTGAACGTGGACACCTTCGCCCTGGGCGTGCGCCAGGCCTTCGAAGGCGACAAGCGCGAAATGACCATGGATGAAATGCAGAAGGTCGTGCAGGAGTTCCAGCAGAAGCAATTGGCTAAGATGGAAGCCGAGCAGGCTGAGCAGGCCAAGAAGAACCGCGCTGAGTCCGACAAGTTCCTGGCTGACAACGCCAAGAAAGACGGCGTGAAGACCACCCCATCGGGCCTGCAGTACAAGGTGGTGACCGAGGGCAAGGGCAAGAAGCCCACCGCCAGCGACACCGTCAAGGTGCACTACAAAGGTACCCTGCCCAATGGCACCGAGTTCGACAGCTCCTACAGCCGCAACGAGCCGGCCACCTTCCCGCTGGGCAGCGTGATCCCGGGTTGGACCGAAGGCCTGCAGCTGATGACCGAAGGTTCCAAGTATCACTTCGTCATCCCCTCCGACCTGGCCTACGGCCCGGGTGGTGCGGGCGGCGTGATCGGGCCGAACCAGGCGCTGGTGTTCGAGGTGGAGCTGCTGTCCATCGAGAAGCCTGAAGCCGCTGCGGCCGAAGCTGAAAAGCCTGAAGCCAAAGAGAAGAAGTAATTCTGCTTCCTCTCTGACGCAAAAGGGGTGGTGCTGCGGCATCGCCCCTTTTGCGTTCTCAGACGCGATTCCCCTGCCGGCAAAACCGGGTTAGACTCACCGCCGTTTGCCCTCTGGCTGTTTGGATTGCCATGCCCGCGACCCTCCCCGCCGATTCCGTCGGCATCGTCACCCCCCAGCACATTGTCTTCGACGAAGACCTGACGCTCGCCTGCGGCCGCACCCTGCCCGGTTTCGAGCTGATGGTGGAGACCTATGGTCAACTGAACGCCGCCCGTTCCAACGCGGTGTTGATCTGTCATGCGCTGTCGGGTCACCACCACGCGGCGGGCTACCACAGCATGGACGACCGCAAGCCCGGCTGGTGGGATGCCTACATCGGCCCCGGCAAGCCCATCGACACCAACCGTTTCTTCGTGGTGGCGTTGAACAACATCGGCGGCTGCCACGGCTCCACCGGCCCGCGCAGCCTCAACCCTGAGACCGGCAAGCCCTGGGGGCCCGATTTTCCCATGCTGCGGGTGCGGGACTGGGTCAGCACCCAGGAGCGCCTGATGCAGCACCTCGGCATCGACTGCTGGGCGGCGGTGATCGGCGGCAGCCTGGGCGGCATGCAGGCCATGCGCTGGGCCATCCAGTGCCCGGACAAGCTGCGCCACTGCGTGGTGATCGCCTCGGCTATGCGTCTGTCGGCGCAGAACATCGCCTTCAACGAGGTGGCTCGCCAGGCCATCGTCTCCGACCCCAACTTCCACGGCGGCCGCTACCTGGAGCAGGACACCCTGCCCCGCCAGGGGCTGGCCCTGGCCCGCATGGTGGGCCACATCACCTACCTCTCCGACGACGCCATGCGCGACAAGTTTGGCCGCGAGCTGCGCTCCGGCAGCTTCGAGCTGGGCACCGAGGAGGAGGTGGAGTTCGAGGTGGAGTCCTACCTGCGCCGGCAGGGGGATGTGTTCTCCGAGAGTTTCGACGCCAACACCTACCTGCTGATGACCAAGGCGCTGGACTACTTCGACCTGGCCCGGGATTTCGACGACGACCCGGTCAAGGCGCTCTCCGGCACCCGCTGCGGCTTCCTGGTGATCTCCTTCGACTCCGACTGGCGCTTTTCCCCCGAGCGCAGCCGTGAGCTGGTGAACGCCCTGATCGCCGCCCGCAAGCCGGTCACCTACGCCGACATCGAGGCTCCCCACGGCCACGATGCCTTCCTGCTGCCCATCGAGCGCTACCGGCAGGTGTTCAGCGCCTACATGCAGCGCGTCGCCCAGGAGGTAAACGCCTGATGCGCCTGGACCTCGCCATCATTCAACGCTGGATCGCCCCGGGCAGCCGCGTGCTGGACCTGGGCTGCGGCGAAGGCACCCTGCTGCAACTGCTGCGCGACCAGAAGCGCGTGGAAGGCCTCGGCATGGAGATCGACCACGACAAGATCACCCAGTGCATTGCCAACGGCATCCCGGTGGTGGAGCAGGATCTGGACGCCGGCCTGGCCAACCTGCAGGACAAGAGCTTCGACACGGTGGTGATGGCCTACGCCCTGCAGGCCATGTTCTACCCCGACAAGGTGCTGGAAGAGATGCTGCGGGTGGGCCGCCAGTGCATCGTCACCTTCCCCAACTTCGGCCACTGGCGCTGCCGCCTGCAGCTGGGCGTGCGCGGCCGCATGCCGGTGAGCGAGCTGCTGCCCTACAGCTGGTACGACACCCCCAACATCCACTTCTGCACCGTGCGCGACTTCGAGCGACTGTGCCGGGAGCGCGGTATCCGCATTCTCAACCGCGAAGTGGTGGGGGAGAACAACCGCGAGACCACCATGGCCCAGCTGTGGCCCAATGCCTTCGCCGCCACCGCGGTGTACCATGTAAGCCGCTGAGCCATTTTCAGGGTGGAACTTCGCGGCTAAACGCCGCTCCTACAGGCTACGCCCCCCGGCGCTTGCCGCATGGGCGGGTGCCGGGTGTAGGCACTGCCCCCGCTCAGCATCTCCCAACGGATGAGGAACCTCGCATGAAACGCCTCCTGACCGCCCTCGGCCTCAGCCTGTTCACCAGCGTCGCCGCCGCCCAGACCGCGCCGGAAATCACCACCAGCGAGCGCTTCGATGGCTACGAGGTGAATTACAACGTGTTCCCCTCCATGGCGCTGGAGCCGCAGATCGCCGCCGGCTATGGCGTGGAGCGCGCGCCCAACCGCGCGGTGGTCAACATCAGCGTGCGCAAGCAGGCGGCCGGCGCCGGCATGCCTGCCGTGGTGGAGGGCAGTGTGTCCGACCTGATCAACCGCAAGCCGCTCACGTTCAAGCAGATCGACGAGCCGGGCGCCACCTACTACATCGCCACCTTCGTGCACGGCCGTGACGAGCAGGCCAACTTCGAGGTCAAGGTGCAGCCCCAGGGGGGGCCCGAGCACGCGGTCAAATTCACCCGCCGGGTGGTAGAGCAGGAGTAAGCGCCATGCAGAAGGTCGTCCTCGCCTCCAACAACAAGGGCAAGCTGGCCGAGTTCCAGCAACTGCTGGCCGGCTGCGGCTTCGAAGTGGTGCCCCAGTCCGCCTTCGGCATCTCCGACGTGGAGGAGACCGGCCTCAGCTTCGTCGAAAACGCCATCCTCAAGGCCCGCAACGCCGCCCGCTTCGCCGAACTGCCCGCCATCGCCGACGACTCCGGCCTGGAAGTGGACGCCCTGCAGGGCAAGCCCGGCATCTACTCCGCCCGCTTCGCCGGCCCGATGGCCAAGGATGCCGACAACAACGCCAAACTGCTGGAGAAACTCGCCGGCGTGCCCGAGGCCGAGCGCAGCGCCCGCTACCAGTGCCTGCTGGTGTTCATGCGCCACGATCGCGACCCGGTGCCGCTGATCTGCCAGGGCCAGTGGGAAGGGCGCATTCTGCAGGCCCCCCAGGGCCAGGGCGGTTTCGGCTACGACCCGCTGTTCTGGGTGCCCGAGCGCGGCTGCAGCGCCGCCGAGCTGGCGCCGGACGACAAGAACCAGCTCAGCCACCGGGGCCAGGCCATGCGCCTGCTGCTGGACGGCCTGGCCCAACGCGCCGGCCGATGAGCCTGCAACTGCCGCCGCTGGCGCTCTATGTGCACATCCCCTGGTGTGTTCGCAAGTGCCCCTACTGCGACTTCAACTCCCACGCGGCGGGCGACGCCCTGCCCGAAGACGCCTACGTCGCCGCTCTGCTGCAGGATCTCGCCCAGCAGCAGGCGGATGCCCAGGGCCGGCGGCTGCAGTCGATCTTCTTCGGCGGGGGCACCCCCAGCCTGTTCTCGCCGGCCGCCATCGGCGCCATCCTGCAGGGCGCCGAGCGCCTGATCGGTTTCGCGCCGGACATCGAGATCACCCTGGAGGCCAACCCGGGCACGGTGGAGCAGGGCAAGTTCGCCGGCTTCCGCGCCGCCGGGGTCAACCGGCTGTCGATCGGCGTGCAGAGCTTCCAACCGGCCCAGCTCAGCGCCCTGGGCCGCATCCACAGCGGCGATGAAGCGGTGCGCGCCGCCGAGAGCGCCCGCGCCGCCGGCATCCACAATTTCAACCTCGACCTGATGCACGGCCTGCCGGGGCAGGGGGTGGCGGATGCCCTGGACGACCTGCGCCAGGCCATCGCCCTGGGCCCCAGCCACCTCTCCTGGTATCAGCTCACCATCGAACCCAACACCGAATACTTCCGCCGCCCGCCGGTGCTGCCGGAGGAGGACGCCCTGGCCGACATCCAGGAGGCCGGCGAGGCGCTGCTGGCTGGCCAGGGCTATGCGCAGTACGAGATTTCCGGCTACGCCCAGCCTGGCCGCCAGGCGCGCCACAACCTCAACTACTGGCGCTTCGGCGACTACCTGGGCATCGGCGCCGGCGCCCACGGCAAGCTCAGCCTGCCGGCGCAGGACCGCATCCTGCGCCGGGCCAACACCCGCCTGCCGCGCCACTACCTGGGGCGCGCCGGCCAGCCCGGCGGCTTCGCCGCCAGCGAGGAAGAGGTGGCGCGGGAGGATCGCCCGCTGGAGTTCATGATGAACGCCCTGCGCCTCAACGCCGGTTTCGAGCGCCCGCTGTTTGCCAGCCGCACCGGGCTGGACTTCGACTGCGTGGCCCAGCCGGTAGACGAGCTGCTCAGCCTGGGGCTGTTGGAGCAGGACGGCGATCAACTGCGCTGCAGCCCCCAGGGCCGGCGCTTTTTACAGGATGTGCTGGAGCGTTTCTGAGCCCCGGCAAGCACTGCGCTGCGGCATTGAGGCACCTTGGTGGCCGCATCGCGGCACGGCCTGCCCTGCCGCACTTGTTCAAAATTCCACCTTCCTGGGCTGGCAGAGGGCTGAAGTCGCAGCCTATAATGGCCCCTTCTCATCAACCGACAGCAAAGGAGAGTCATCATGCGACAGCTGATCAGCCTTTGCAGGTCGCGTCTGGTTTAATCGCCCCCGCCCATGGTCTGCGGGTGGCCGTGCCTGGCTCGCCCTGCCTACCCACATCCTCTTTTTTCGTTTCAACCCAATGGGATTGGACAATGGGCACTTGCATCCGCAATTTGTCGGAAGGCGTGGTATTGATCGCCGCCGACGACACCTGGATCGAAGGAAAAGCGATCCAACAACTGGAAACCACCGCCCGCCTGCCGGGCATGAAATGGGTGGCCGGCATGCCGGATCTGCACCCTGGTCGCGGCTATCCGGTGGGCGCGGCCTTCTTCTCCGAGGGGCATCTCTACCCGGCGCTGGTGGGCAACGACATCGGCTGTGGCATGGCGCTGTGGCGCACCGATATCGCCAGCGCCAAACTGAATCTGGACAAGCTGGAGAAGCGCTTGGGCAACCTGGATCTGCCGCTGGATGAGCAATGGCAGGACAGTATCGCCGCCTTTGGCTTACCCCCCAGCGAGCACCTGCAGGCGCTGGGCACCATCGGCGGAGGCAACCACTTCGCCGAGCTACAGCAGCTGGAGCGGCGCTTCGATGAGGAGGCGCTGCAGCGCCTGGGCATTGACCACAAGCATCTGTTGCTGCTGGTGCACAGCGGCTCCCGGGGCTTGGGGGAGGCCATTCTGCGCGAGCAGGTGCAGCTGTTCGGCCATGCCGGTCTGCAGGAGGATAGCGAGGCCTGTAGGCACTATCTGGCGCGCCACGGCGTAGCCCTGCGCTTTGCCGAAGCCAATCGCCAGCTGATTGCCCGGCGCATGCTGGCGCGTCTGCACGCCGAGGGCGAGGCTGTGCTGGACATCAACCACAACCTGGTGAGTCGCGCCTCTCTCCACGGGCGCGAGGGGTGGCTGCACCGCAAGGGGGCGTCGCCGGCGGATCAGGGGGTACTGGTGATCCCGGGGTCCCGGGGCGACTACAGCTATCTGGTGGAACCGCTGGCTGACCCGTGCAGCCTGCTGTCGCTGGCGCATGGCGCCGGGCGCAAGTGGGGGCGCAGCGAGTGCAAGGAGCGTCTCGCACCGCGCTACCGCGTGGAGCAACTGGCGCGCACGGCCCTGGGCAGCCGGGTGATCTGCGCCGATCGGGCACTGATCTACGAGGAGGCCCCGGAGGCCTACAAGCCGATCGACTCGGTGGTGGGGGCGCTGCACGATGCCGGCCTGCTGCGGGTGCTGGCCAGGCTCAAACCGGTGCTGACCTACAAAACCCGCGGGAGGTGCTGCTGATGATCCTGCTGCAACTCTCAGCGGGCCAGGGTCCGCAGGAATGTGCGCTGGCGGTGGCCAGGGCGCTGGGGCGACTGCTGCAGGAGGCCGAAAACGCCGGCGTGGCGGTAACACTGCTGGAGGAAGTGCCTGGCCCCGCGCCGGGCACCCTCAGCTCGGTGCTGCTAGGCCTGGAGGGTGCGTCTTCCCCGTGGCTGGCTGAACAGTGGAGCGGCAGCTTGCAATGGATTTGTCCCAGCCCCTACCGGCCCGGCCACCGGCGCAAGAACTGGTTCTTTGCCGGTGCGCACTGGGTGCCACCCGCCGAGCCGCCGGCGAGTGAAATTCGCTTCGAAACCCTGCGCGCCTCCGGACCCGGTGGCCAGCACGTCAACAAGACCGACTCCGCCGTGCGGGCCACCCATCTGGCGACGGGAGTCAGTGTGCGGGTGCAGAGCGAGCGCAGTCAGCATGCCAACCGGCGGCTGGCGTTGTTGTTGATTGCCCGCCGTCTGGCCGAGCGCGAAGCGGAAGCTCAGGCTGTGTCCAAGGCTCAGCGTTGGCAGCAGCACCACCGGCTGCAGCGGGGCAATGCCCGGCGAACGTTCCGGGGCGAAGGCTTCGAGCCCGTGTGAGCCGCGAGGGGCGGCGATCAGTGTCGCCCCTCGCTGCCCGGCACCGGAAACAGCAGGTCATAGCCCCAGTTGTAGGCCAGGGCGTAGACCAGATAGAACGCGATCAGGCCTATATCCAGCCACAGCGCCTCCCACCAGCCGATCTCCAGCCACCAGACTGCCAGCGGGATGCTCACCAGCATCAGCCCGCCCTCAAACAGCACCGCGTGCAGCACCCGCTCGGCGGGGCGCTTGGCGGTGCGGCCGCGCAGCCGCAGCAGGGCGTGATCGAAGCCCAGGTTGAACAGGTATTGCCAGCCCATGGCCAGCAAGGTCAGCGCAAAGGCCAGCGCGCCCACCTCCATCACGCCCACGCCCATCGCCCAGGAGGCCAATGGTGCCACCAGCAGCAGGCCGATGACTTCAAAGCCGATGGCGTGGCGAATGCGGTCTGAGGGGGTGCGCAGCATGGTGAACGCCATCTCAATGGGGCTGAACTGAGTGTGGCACAGCTGAGGGGCTTATTGCGCTGCTGGGGCGAGGGCGGCGGTGGCGCCGTTGTCCCCGGCCCACTGGGGGCGCCAGAACACGATCTCGGTCATGTCGGTGCCCTTGGCGCTCTTGTAGCTGCCGGCCTTGTGGAACTGCAGGAAGTCGGTGTTGAGTCGCTGCCCCACCAACGGCCGGCGGCCCATCCAGTAGACCGTGACGGTCATGTCGATCTTGCTGTTCTTGTACAGTGCCACATAGAGCGGCAGCGCTTCGCCGCTGCTGCTTTTCACCTCGCCGGCCTCGATGGCCTGGATGCAGATGAAATACTGGCTGTTGTGGTAGTAACCGTGGTCCGCCCCCAGGCTGTCGTCGAAATAAAACGCGCTGTCATGCAGTGCCTCGGTGTGCAGCTTGCCATCCTGCAGCGCGCTCATCAGCGCATAGACGCTGTCGAAGCGTTGCAGTTTCTCTACCGGTTGGCGGGCGGCCAGGGCCTGCGACTTCAAGTAGTCCATGCGCGCGTGGCTGTCCTGCGCGGCGGGCTGTTCGGGGCTGCAGTGGGCCGCATCGCCGCGGGCGAGCTGTTGTTGCGGAGCGCAACCGGCCAGGGCTAGCAGCAACAGAGGTATGAGCCCTCTGCGTGGTCGGTCGATCATGACGAGCTTCACCTCAATGCCCCAGCAGGATAGGCGGCAGATCTTGGTAGTGCACAGGCTGTACCACGATGGGGTAATTCATCAGCCCGTTTACCTGCAGGGTGTACTGCCCCGGCACGATGTTTTGCAGGTAGTACATGCCGTCGCCGCCGGTGAAGGTGGTGAATACCTGTTGCCAGCCCATGGGGGTCATGAGCCACAGGTCCACCCTCACGCCGTTCATGGGGAAGGGCTGGCCGGCATAGGGGTGCATGCCATCCACGCGGCCGCGCAGGTCAGTAGCGTGGGCGGTCTGGCAAGCGAGTAAGGCGGCCAATAGCCATGCTGTGAGTCTCATGGTTGCGGCTCCTCGCCCCGGGCGATGTTCCCTGCGGGCGGCGCGGGCACCGCTGCCGGGGCTGGCATGTAGCCCCCGGCCGCGTAGCCGCTACCCGCCTGGGGCACGCGTTGGATGACAATGGGCTTGAGAATGCGCAGCACGCGCTTGAACTCGTCCATCTCCACATCGCCATGGCGCAACTCGGCGGTGTCCAGGGTCTGCTCGCCGAATTTGGGGATTTTCAGGTTGATCAGGTATTCGGGTAGGTCCCCTCCGGTGCCCGGCACCTGCATCTTGATGTAATTGCCTTCCTTGGTGGTCAAGTCAGGCTTCAGATAGACCTCTACGAAGGGCAGCAGGCGTGGGTCGTTGATGGGCTGGCCTTGTTCGTCCTTGAGCTCGATGCGGGCCTTGATGGTCCAGGTGGGCTGGGCGACCCCCGCGATGATGTCGTGGGTGTGGGTGACCACGAAGAAGCCCAGGATCACTACGATCACATAGGCGGCAAAGGCGCCGGTGGAGCGCATGGTGAGCTTGGCGAGCGGGCCGCTCACTGCCACCTTGGTATCGGGAAACATGCGGTAGATCACCACCGCCGGCACCACGGGGAGCAGTACGTAGAGGATGTATAGACCGTAGGAAAGCAATACGGCCGCGATATTGGTATCCATGGACAAAAGCTCCTGCATTCAGCCTTGCATCCTCGCATGGCAATGGTCGGAATGCCACCGTTGCGCGCGTACGTGCTGCGTCAGATCAATGTCGCGCCGTGGAGACAGCTCCGTAGCGTTTGGTGTGTGGCCGTGGCGGATGGCCTGGGCCTGATCGGTTTGATCGACGTCCTCTCTGGTGCCCTGCGCCATTCTGCATGGGTTGGCCAAGTAAGCATGTCGCCTATCATTGACGCCGCGCACAGCCGCGGCTAGCCTCGCGTCCACCACAACTTTAGCCGTGAATTGCCATGCCCTACCTGCCCTGCGTTGAACTCGAACCCGCCCGCCCCGCCGATGCCGCGGTGATCTGGCTGCACGGCCTGGGGGCGAGCGGCCACGACTTCGAGCCCATCGTGCCCGAGCTGGGCCTGCCGGAAAACATGGCGGTGCGCTTCGTGTTTCCCCATGCGCCGGAGATGCCGGTCACCATCAACGGCGGCTGGGTGATGCCGGCCTGGTACGACATCCTGGCGATGGATCTGGAACGGGTGGTGGACGAACAGCAGCTGCGCGCCTCGGCGGCGGCCGTCACCCGGCTGATCGAGCGGGAGATCGCCCGCGGCATCGACAGCCGGCGCATCGTGCTGGCGGGATTCTCCCAGGGCGGTGCGGTGGCCTATGAGGCGGCGTTGAGCTTCGACCGGCCGCTGGCCGGGCTGATGGCGCTCTCCACCTACCTGGCCACCCACGCCAGCCTGCAGCCGCACCCCGCCAACCGCGCGCTGCCGATCCACATCTTCCACGGCAGCCACGACCCGGTGGTGCAGGAGCAGATGGGCCTGCTGGCCCTGGAGCGCCTGCGCGGCATGGGCTACCAGCCCGGCTACTCGCGCTACCCGATGGAGCATGAGGTATGCATGCCCGAGGTGCAGGACATCTCGCGCTGGTTGCAGCAGCGGCTGGCGTGAGGCCAGCCCGGCCGGCAGCGGGTTACACGTTCAGCAGCAGGTACTCCCGCTCCCAGGAGCTGATCACCCGGAAGAAGGTCTCGTACTCCTTTTCCTTCACCGAGCAGTAGGCGTGCACGAAGCGCGGGCCCAGCATGTCATGCAACTTCTGGCAGTCCCGCAGCAGGCGCAGGGATTCGTTGATGGAGCGCGGCAGGGTGATCTGCAGGTGGTGGGCGCTGCCGGTCACCGGCGGGGTGGGCAGCAGTTGCTCCTCGATGCCCAGCAGGCCACAGGCCAGCGAGGCGGCCAGGGCCAGATAGGGGTTCACATCGGCGCCGGCGAAACGGTTTTCCACCCGGGTGGCCTCGGGCGCCGAGGCGGGCACGCGCAGGCCGGCGGTGCGGTTGTCGTAGCCCCATTGCACATTGATCGGTGAGGAGTGGCCCCGGGCAATGCGGCGGTAGGAGTTCACGTTGGGGGCGAAGATGGCCATGGCGGCGGGCACGTATTTCTGCAGCCCGGCGATGTAGTGAAACAGCAGCTGGCTGGGCTTGCCGTCTTCCCCGGCGAAGATATTGCGGCCGGTGGCGCGCTCCAGCAGGCTCTGGTGCACGTGCATGGCGGAGCCCGGCTCATTCTCCATCGGCTTGGCCATGAAGGTGGCGTAGATGCCGTGGCGCATGGCCGCCTCGCGCATGGTGCGCTTGAACAGGAACACCTGGTCGGCCAAGTCCAGCGCGTCGCCGTGCAGGAAGTTGACCTCCATCTGCGCCGCGCCGGCCTCGTGGATCAGGGTGTCCACATCCAGCTCGGCGGCCTCGCAGTAGTCATACATATCCTCGAAGATCGGGTCGAACTCGTTTACCGCGTCGATGGAGTAGGGCTGGCGCACCGTCTCCGGCCGGCCCGAGCGGCCCTCCGGCGGGCGCAGCGGAAAGTCCGGGTCGGTGTTCTTGCCCACCAGGAAGAACTCCAGCTCCGGTGCCACTACCGGCTGCCAGCCGCGCGCCTCGTAGCGCTGTAGCACTCGCCGCAGCACGTTGCGCGGCGCCAGCTCCAGCATCTCGCCCTCGGCGTTGTAGCAGTCGTGAATCAGCTGGGCGGTGGGGTCCTGGGCCCAGGGCACCAGGCGCAGGGTGTTGGGGTCGGGCACCAGCAGCATGTCGCGCTCGGCGGGGTCGATCAGCTCCTCGTCGTTGTCGGGCCAGTCGCCCATCACGGTCTGGATGAACACCCCCTCCGGCAGGCGCATGGTGTCGCCGGAGATGAACTTCTGCGCCGGGATGATCTTGCCCCGGGCGTTGCCGGTGAGATCGGGCACCAGGCACTCGATCTCGGTGATGCCGCGTTGCTTGAGCCAGTCGACGATGCGATCCACCCGATCACTCCTTGCGCAATTGCTTTGCTATGCCGAGGCAGTGGAATGCCCCGGGGGTAGCCAACGATTCACGCCTACCGGTTTTTCTGGCGCTGGTAGGCCCGGCAGGCATCACCGAAGGCCTGGAAGATGGCGCGGCTCAGCGCGTCATCGCCCGCCTGCCACTCCGGGTGCCATTGCACCGCCAGGGCAAAGCCACGGGCCTCGGGCAGCGACACCGCCTCCACCAGCCCGTCCGGCGCGGAGGCTTCTACCCGCAGGCCGCGCCCCAGGCGATCGATGCCCTGGCCATGTACTGAGTTTACACGCTGGGACGGGCACGCGCTCAGGCCCGCCAGCAGACCGCCGGGGGTGAGTTCAACCGGGTGGGCGGGGGCGTACTGGCCCTCCACCGGCAGCTGCTTGTCCTCCCGGTGATCCATGTGGCCGGGGCTTTCGTGCACCTTCTGCAGCAGGCTGCCACCCCGCGCCACGTTCAGCTCCTGCAGCCCGCGGCAGATGCCCAGCAGCGGCATGCCCCGCGCCAGGGCCCTCTCGATCAGCGCCAGGCTGAGGGCGTCCCGGGCCGGGTCGTTGTAGTCGCCCGGCAGTGGAGGCGCGCCGTAGTGGTGCGGCTCGATATTGGAGTAGGCACCGGTGATCAGCAGGCCGTCCAGCCGGTCCAGCAGGGCATTGAGGTCAAGCTTTGCCGATAGGGCGGGGATGCCCACCGCCATGCAGCCGGCCACCTCCATGGCCGCCAGCAGGTATTTCTCCTGCACCGCATGGATGGGGTGTGGGCCGGACATCAGCCGGTCACAAGGCAAGCCGATCAGGGGGGAGGACATACAGCCACGCTCCTCAGGACAGTGGAGCCACGGTACTGCACGGCCGTCGTTCAGACAACACTCCGGCAGCGGGTGCCGACTACAGGCGCCCCCGCGCAATCTCAGGACCGCTGAGCAGGTTGCCAGCACATGACACCCGGGCCAGCTGTTCTTTCAGCAGCTCCAGATCCATGGGCTTGCTGAGCAGCCCCTGCATGCCCGCTGCGAGGCATGCCTGGCGATGATGCTCCTCAACATGAGCGGTCAGTGCAATGATGGGAAGGTGCTCTGCACCAGGCGTTCTGCGCAGCAGGGCGGTGGACTGCAGGCCGTCCATATCGGGCATTTCCAGGTCCATCAGTACTACATCCATCGGGGCGTCACTGGCCAGTGCAGTGGTCAGCAGAGTGGCCGCTTCAGGGCCGCTGCTGGCGGTTGTGCAGTGGTGGCCCAGGCGCTCCAGCATGGCTTGAGCCACGCTGAGGTTGACCGGATTGTCATCCACCACCAGCACCTTGAGGGAGCTGCTGGCATTTTTCATCTGTGCGGTTGACGGGGTGTGAGCAGGCTTTTTAGCCCTGATCAGCTTTGGCAGCTGCTGTGGCAGGATCGGTTTCTCCAGCACGATGCCCGGTGCCAGCAAGCGCTCCAGCGAAGTTGACTGGTGCAGTTGCGTGAGCCCCGCCAGCAGGAAGATAACGGGCGGTGGTTGCACCTGTTGTAAAACAGCCCGCAGGATTGCTCCGGGGTTGGGCTCGCACAGGTCGAGCAGTACCCGCTGTGGCGCGGGCTGGCGCGTGTCCGCCAACCGTGTCAGGGTGCCCTCCAGCCCTTCCGTGGTTTGCCAGGGCAGGCCCGCCAGCAGGCTGGCCCGGGCAACCTCGCTGCGGTAACCGGCACTGGGGCAGATCAGCAGGGTGGGGTTGTGATCGTATGGCGCCGGGGCGGCGCCATCCGTCAGCCTGGCTGGGGGGAAAGGCAGATCGAGCCAGAATTCCGCCCCCCGCCCTGGCTGGCTGTTGACACCGATTTCCCCGCCCATCAGCTCAACCAGCTGGCGGCAGATGGCCAAGCCCAAGCCGGTGCCGCCGTGGGTGCGGGCGATGTGCGCGCCGGTTTGTACGTAAGCGGTGAACAGGCGCCGGCTCTCCTCCTGCGACAGGCCCGGTCCATTGTCTTGCACGCTGATACGGTAATGCCCCGGCTTCTCCGCATTGCAGTGAAAGCCGATCACCACCTCGCCTTGCGCCGTGAACTTGAGGGCGTTGCTGAGCAGGTTGCAGAGAATCTGCCTCAGCCTGGAGGGGTCGCCGATCAGTTCGCCAGGCAGCGCCTGGTCCAACACGCCATACAGGGCGATGCCCTTGCGTTCGGCCTCGGGCCTGAACAGCGTGGCGCAGCTTTCAACCAGTGTGGCGGGCGAGAAGGGCAGCCGCTCCAGTTCCATGCGCCCGGCTTCCAGCTTGGTGTGATCCAGCACCTGGTTTAGCAGATTGAGCAGCACCTCGCCGGCGTTCTGCACCACCTGGTTGTAGTGGCGCTGCACGCCGTCCAGCGGGGTGTCGGCCAACAATCTGGACATGCCGATGATGCCGTTCATCGGCGTGCGGATCTCATGGCTGATGCGCGCCAGAAAGTCTGATTTGGCCACATTGGCCGCCTCTGCTGCCACGTGCGCATCGCGCAGCTCCCGCATGCGCCTGGCCATCACCAGCCCCAGCAGCAAGGACTGCAGCGCAACACCCGTGAGCATCACCGGGAACTCGGGTCGCCGGCCTTGGATGCCTGAAATGATGAAGGTGGCGGCAACGCCGAGCAGGCTCGGCGCCCAGGCCACCGCGAAGCGCCGGGCGAGGGAGTTGCCCTTGAACGACTGGTGCAGCGCTAAACTCATCACCAGTACGTCGCAGCCCAGCAACAAGCTGACAACGAACAGTGGTTGGAATTTGCTCGCATGCGGCAGCCATGCCATCAGGGTCAGCAGCGCATAGACCAATACGGTGGCGGCAACCAGATTGCGTGGCAGCTGCGGCGCGCTCACGTGCAGATTGAGCAGTCTGAACGCGAACATCAGGCGAGTTAACACCAGCAGTGGGATAAGGTTGTAGGACAAAAGCCGGTCCAGCATCGGCCATTCTCGCCACAGCAGGGCAAAGCCCACACCGCTCATGCACAGGCCCCAGATCAGATAGAGGCCCAACTGGGCCGCGTACCAGCCGTAGGCGGGCTCGCGCCAGGACAGGCTGACCACCAGGTGGTAGATCGCCATCACTAACAAGGTGCTGTAGAGCAGGATGAACACCAGCAGCAGCTTGTTGGGGCCGCGCTGAATAAAGTGCTGTGCGCTTTCAATGCTGGTGCCATTGATGAAATCCCCTGGTATGCGCGTTTCACGCACCAGCAGCACGGCCTCGGTCTGGGCGGGAACACTCAGCGGGAAGGCATAAAAGGGCGCATCAATGGGGCGCACCCCGAAGGGGTGGCCGTGCCCCGAGCGCCAGTGCTGGACGGGCTGGCCCTGCACCAGCAACAACACGTCGGAGATTTCTGCCAAGGAGGCCATGGGCAGGCTGAACACCAGCTCAACCCGCTCCTGGGCCGGGTTGTGCAGGCGCAGCGCGAACCAGTGCGCCGCGCTCTTGTAGGGTGTCAGCTGCATGCCCTGAGGGTTCAGGAAGGGCCGCTGCCAGTCATCCCGGGCCAGCAAGGCGTCGGGAGTCAGGCGCTGCGCGTCATTGAAATACCCCCAGTGCGCGTCGTCCAGGTATTGCTGCGGCATGCCCGGCTGCACGGTCAACACCGGCAGCTCCGCCAGTGCGCGCGAGGCGCACAGCAGCAGCCCCAGCCAGCATGCCAGCCAGGCCCAGTGCGTTCCCCTCACGCTCCTCATGCTTTTCACGGCAATCGTCAGCCCGCCACAGGGTTTGAGAATGAGTATAGGTGTTAGATTGGGGCGCCGAGCACTTTGGTTCAGCTCTGGTAGAATGGCCGGATGAAAACAGACGCTCTCCTCGCCGGGTTGAACCCGGAACAACTCGCCGCCGTCACCTCTCCCGCTCCCCGCCTGCTGGTGCTGGCCGGGGCCGGCAGTGGCAAGACTCGCGTGCTCACCCACCGCATCGCCTGGCTGGCCCGGGAGCGCGGCATTCCGCCCGCGCGGGTGATGGCGGTGACCTTCACCAACAAGGCCGCCCGCGAGATGCGCGAGCGCCTCGACAAGCTGGTGGGCGAGCACGCCACGCGCGGCATGTGGCTGGGCACCTTCCACGGCCTGGCGCACCGGCTGCTCAAGCAGCACTGGCGCGAGGCCAACCTGCCCGAGCACTTCCAGATCCTCGACAGCGACGACCAGCAGCGCCTGCTGAAGCGGGTGCTGGGGGACATGGGCGTGCGCGAGGAGCGGCTGTCGCCCAAGAATGCCGCCTATTTCATCGGCGAGCAGAAGGACGAGGGCCTGCGCCCGCACAACATCCAGGCCGGCGGCGACTTCCAGCTGGACCTGCTGGTGCGCGTCTACGCCGCCTACGAGGAGGCCTGCCAGCGCAGCGGCCTGGTGGACTTCGGCGAGCTGCTGCTGCGCGCCCACGAGCTGTGGCTGAACCACCCGGCGCTGCTGGAGCGCTACCAGCGCCAGCTGGGCCACGTGCTGGTGGACGAGTTCCAGGACACCAACACCATCCAGTACGCCTGGTTGCGGGTGCTGGCCGGCCACACTCTGGGGGTGACGGCGGTGGGCGACGACGACCAGTCCATCTACGGCTGGCGCGGCGCCAAGGTGGAGAACATCCAGCACTTCGGCAGTGATTTCAGTGCCGAGCTGGTGCGGCTGACCCAGAACTATCGCTCCACCGGCACCATCCTGGAGGCCGCCAACGCGGTGATCGCCAACAACAGCGACCGCCTGGGCAAAGACCTGTGGAGCGACGCCGGCGAGGGCGAGCCCATCACCGTCTACAGCGCCTTCAACGACCAGGAAGAGGCGCGCTTCATCGCCGAGCGCATCAAGGAATGGGTGAAGAACGGCGGCATGCGCAGCGAGGCGGCCATTCTCTACCGCTCCAACGCCCAGTCCCGCCTGCTGGAAGACGCCCTGCGGCGCGAGGGCGTCGCCTACCGCATCTATGGCGGCCAGCGCTTCTACGAGCGGCTGGAGATCAAGAACGCCCTGGCCTACTTGCGCCTGATGGCCAACCGCGACGACGACCCGGCCTTCGAGCGCGCCATCAACACCCCGCCCCGGGGCATCGGCGCCAAGACGGTGGAGGGCATCCGGGAGACCGCCAAGGCGCGCAACCTGTCCTTCTGGCAGGCCGCCAGCGCCATGATCAACGAGCGCAGCCTGGCCAACAAGGCCGCCACTTCGGTGTTCCAGTTCATGGACACCATCGACCGCCTGGACGCCGAGACCCGCGAACTCACCCTGCCCACCCGGGTGGAGGAAGTGCTGCGCCGCTCGGGCCTGGTGGACTACCACCGCGCCGAGGGGGGCGACAAGGGCGCCGCCCGGGTGGAGAACCTGGACGAATTGGTGAATGCCGCCGGGGCCTTCGAGAGCGAGGAAGAGGGCGACAAGCTGGCCCAGTACCTGGCGGTGGCGGCGCTGGATGCCGGCGATACCGGCGACACCGAGGGCGATGCGGTGCAGCTGATGACCCTGCACGCCGCCAAGGGGCTGGAGTTCCCGCTGGTGTTCCTGGCCGGGCTGGAGGAGAACCTGTTCCCCCACAAGATGTCCGCCGAAGACCCGGTGCGGCTGGCCGAGGAGCGCCGCCTGGCCTACGTGGGCATCACCCGCGCCATGCGCAAGCTCTACATCACCTACGCCGAAAGCCGCCGCCTGCACGGCAGCGAGAACCGCAACCCGCGCTCGCGCTTCCTGCGCGAGATTCCCCAGCGCCTGACCCAGGAAGTGGGCCTCAGCGCCCGGGTTACCCGCCCGGCCGGCAGCGGCAGCAGCGCCCCCGCCTGGCAGCGGGAGCCGGCCGCCAGCCAGGCCGGCCTGGCCCTGGGGGCGCGGGTGAAGCACGGCGTGTTCGGTGAGGGCGTGATCCTGGACTACGAAGGTCAGGGCGCCCACACCCGGGTGCAGATCAAGTTCGCCCGGGAAGGCACCAAGTGGCTGGTGCTGGCCTATGCCAAGCTGGAGGCGCTGGACTGAGCGCCTGTACAGGATCTCGCTGAAGGGCGCATCGCCGCGCCCGCTTCAACGCCTTATGGCTCCGGCGCCACTGCCGCTGCACATGTATCCGTGTTCGGGCCGGTCATGCGCCTTCACGCCCGCAAAAAGGCGGCGTGAAAGCGCAGGTGCTGCTCGATGAAGCTGGCGATGAAGTAGTAGCTGTGGTCATAGCCCTCGCGCAGCTGCAGGCGCAGCTCTACCCCTTGCGCCTGGCAGGCCTGCTGTAACAGCGAGGGCTTTAGCTGAGTCTCCAGGAAGCTGTCGGCACTGCCCTGATCCACCAGAATCGGCCGGTCGTAGCCGCGGCTGCGGATCAGGGCGCAGGCATCGTGCGCCAGCCAGGCGTCGCGATCATCCCCCAGATAGCCGCTGAAAGCCTTTTCGCCCCAAGGGCACTGGCTGGGGGCGACGATCGGGGCAAAGGCCGACACCGAGCGGTACTGATCAGGATGGCGCAGCGCCAGGGTGAGGGCGCCGTGGCCGCCCATGGAATGGCCGCTGATGGACTGGCGGGCGATGTCGATCTGCTGGCCGAATGCCGCCGCCACCAAGGCGGGCAGCTCCTGCTGCACGTAGTCGTACATGTGGTAATGGCGCTGGTAGGGCGCTTGCGTGGCGTTGACGTAGAAACCCGCCCCCAGGCCAAAATCCCAGGCATTGGCGGGGTCGCCCGGCACGCCCTCGCCGCGCGGGCTGGTGTCCGGCGCGAGGATGGCGATGCCCAGCTCGGCCGCCACCCGCTGGGCGCCGGCCTTGGTGGCAAAGTTCTGGTCGTTGCAGGTCAGCCCCGACAGCCACCACAGCAGCGGCACCCGCTCGCTTGCCGCCTGGGGCGGCAGGTAGAGGCCGAAGATCATCTCGCAGCCGAGCCGGCTGGAGGTGTGCTTCACGCGCAGCTGGCGGCCGTCGAAACAGCGCTGCTCCTCGATGATCTCGATCATCTGCCCGCCCTCAGTAGATGATCACCGAGCGGATCGCCTTGCCTTCGTGCATCAACTCGAAGGCGCGGTTGATGTCGTCCAGCGGCATGGTGTAGGTCACCATCTCGTCGATCTTGATCTCGCCCTTCATGTAGCGCTCCACATAATCCGGCAACTGGCTGCGCCCCTTCACGCCACCGAAGGCGCTGCCGCGCCAGACCCGCCCGGTCACCAGCTGGAACGGGCGGGTGGCGATCTCCTGGCCGGCGCCGGCCACGCCGATGATGACCGATTCACCCCAGCCCTTGTGGCAGCACTCCAGCGCCGAGCGC
Organism: uncultured Pseudomonadales bacterium; assembly: GCA_964649985.1. Taxonomy (GTDB): domain Bacteria; phylum Pseudomonadota; class Gammaproteobacteria; order Pseudomonadales; family CAZYQX01; genus CAZYQX01. The sequence continues at coordinate 77,334 of CAZYQX010000005.1, forward strand.
ATCAGGCCCACATTGCCCACGCATTCGAAGGAGTAGTCCACGCCGCCGTCGGTGAGGTCGACGATCACCTCCTGAATCGGGCGGTCGTAGTGGCTGGGGTTGATGCAATCGGTGGCGCCGAGCATCTTCGCCATCTCGAACTTGCTCTCATTGATGTCGATGGCAATGATGCGGCCGGCCCGGGCCATCACCGCCCCCTGGATCACCGACAGGCCGATACCCCCCAGCCCGAACACCGCCACCGTGGCACCGGGCTCTACCTTGGCGGTATTCAGCACCGCGCCGATGCCGGTGGTGATGCCGCAGCCCAGCAGGCAGACTTTGTCCAGCGGCGCGGCCTTGTTGATCTTGGCCACCGCAATCTCCGGCAGCACGGTGTACTCGGAGAAGGTGGAGGTGCCCATGTAGTGGTAGAGGGTCTGGCCGTTCTTGCTGAAGCGCGAGGTGCCATCGGGCATCAGGCCCTTGCCCTGGGTGGCGCGGATCGCCTGGCACAGGTTGGTCTTGCCCGAGCGGCAGAACTTGCACACGCCGCACTCGGGGGTATAGAGCGGGATCACGTGGTCGCCCACCGCCACACTGGTGACGCCCGGGCCCACCTCCACCACCACCCCGGCGCCCTCGTGGCCGAGAATGGACGGGAAGACCCCTTCAGAGTCCTCGCCGCTCAGGGTGTAGGCATCGGTGTGGCAAACGCCGGTGGCCACCAGCTTGACCATCACCTCGCCGGCCTTCGGGCCCTGCAGGTCAACTTCCTCGATGATCAGGGGCTGCTTGGCGGCCCAGGCGACGGCGGCGCGGGTTTTCATGTGAGTCTCCGTACGGGTGAGGTATTGATGAAAAAAGAGTGCCACAGCATGCGCTGTTAAAGACTGAAACTGGCTGGGCGAAACAGGCTGCCAGTCTACCGCAGCCAGCCTAGTTTAAAAAAGCAGTGCAACGCTGGCGAGGCATCAGTAAATGTTGCCTATGTATGCCGTCCACATATCGAGCAGGTAAAAGGTCAGCATGCTCGCTGAGAGTGCGGCAAATACCGTCTTTTGCAGATCCCACTTGGCGTGTTCATGTTCATCCAGGTAGTAGAAAATTGGAAAGCTGGCGACGAAATAGCAGGCATAAGAAATCGAGCCGAATGCCAACATTCTCGCCATGTCCTTGTAGTAGAAATATGACTGAATCATTGGGTTGGCCATGGCCGTGGTTTCCATCCATGCCCAGAAATAGCCGATAGCGAATACGCACAGGGGAAAAAGTAGCACCACTCCGGGTAGGCCGGAGGTGCGTATTCTGCGCAGAACGACCACGGCACTGGTGTGGTATGTCATAAAGTAGGCATGTGTCAGAAAGTACATGATCAAGGGTACTTTCTGTTCGCCAGAACCCAGCAGTGCAGAGTCAAGATTCCACTGCAAGTTATCGAATTTGTACACCATGCCAAGCACATCGAAAAAATACTCGGAGCCAAAATAATTGCCGAATATTGAAAACACGAAAATGTAGATGTTGGCTTTGAACCAGTAGGTCTGATACCAGCGGTTACCGAGGTGACGTTCATCGCGCATCAAGAGTGGATAGAGAAAAAGTGGTAGCGCCGCCAATAGCGCTTGCACCATATACCCCATGTCACTCAGCTTAGACATCAGGCCCGACATCATCATCACGGCCATCTGCGCCATCCAGATGGGCGAGTAAATCAGGAAAAATTTCTCGGCCCAAGCCTTGCTGGGGTTGCTAGAAAACCAGCGAGGAGCTTCCTCTAAGGCTCCAGCGCTGGGTGTGGTGTTGATAGCACTCATGGCTTATGCCTGCGCAATGGGTGGATATATGGTTTGTTCAAGATTGCAGAGCAACAGTGCCTTGCGGCCCGCCGGTGTAGAGGCGTTTTAGGGTTTGGGCGCCCCAGAGGAACGTAAGGAAAGGCATGAACAACCAGCAGCTATTGGAGAGAATGAATTTCGCAAGCCAATTGCCCGGATGATTCATATCTACGTTCGGGAAACCCTGCACAATTTCGAGCGTGTAATATTGGATGGTGGGCGATATGTGCAACACAGCGCAGAACATCAAAACGTGGATCGCCACCACACTGCGCTTGCCTGAGCGAAGCCACTTGGCAATAGCGAATGCACTGATGATGCCTACTACACAGGCGGAGCTTTCAGCAAAAATAACCTGTAAATCTGGGTTCAAGTAGCGCTTGTCCCCACCATTGATATATGCCCACCAAGGGTAGGCCCACATTTCGTTTTCGGCTTTGCCGATGATCTCGTAGCCGAGTACCCAGGGAATCTCGAAGCTAAACACCACGAAAATGTAGGTGATGATCCAAAACTGGATCATCAGAGAGAATCTGTCATAGCGTGAGTGTTTACGCAGGCTGGGAAGCGGCAGCCAGGGCAAAAGCATCATGCCATACATCGCCACATCGAAAGACCAAAAGCTCAAATAGGCCATTTGGGCCTTGTCAGCCCCAAGACTGAACACGGCATACCCGCCGGCAGGCCCCACTGCCAGCAGGATGGCTATGAGAAAGCCCAGGATGATTTTGACATCTCGACCTACCGCAGGACGTTCACAGGCATGGATCATGGCAAATCCTTTTCTCGCTGTTTTATATGTTGAAAAATCAGGACTCGGTCACCTGGATCGCGCGGTTCGGACAAAGCGCTGCCGCCTGGCGTGCTTTGGCGATCAGCTCAGGATTATCTGGATGCGCATTGATCAGAGTCGCCGTAGCGGCGCTATCCTCGGCAACAAAGAACAGCTCCGGTGATTCGCCCATGCACACGGCATGCCCTTGGCACAGCGTCTTGTCGATGGTGATGGTCACAGACTTATGTGCGGCAGCTGCGCCACTAAAGGGGCAGCGACCAGACGGCGCAGTGGCCTGAACAGTTGTCTGCTGTGCTGGGCTATCACGGCGCAGACGATAGCGCACATTGCACGGTGCTTTTGGTTGAACGATGGTGGAATGATAATTGTCGACATAACTGTGTGGTGCGTCCACCAGCTCAAAGCTGTACCGCTTAAGCAGCACGGCAAAGATCGCCTTGATCTGGAATAGCGCAAAGGCATTGCCCGAGCACTTGTGCCGTCCACCACCGAAGGGTTGCCACGCGTTTAGGTTTTTGTCTTCGCCCCGATCGGGAAGATAGCGGTCAGGATCAAAGACTTCCGGATTGGGGAAAAGTTCGGGAATCCGATGTGTTACAGGTGGAGAAGCGCAAACCAAATCACCGGCACGGATGGTAAAGCCCTTTACCTGAAAGTCATGCACGACCTTGCGCATCAGTATGATCAGCGGAGGGTGAAGCCGCAGCACTTCCTTGATGATATTTTCCAGCTCAGTGAGTTCGCGAAGTGCCTGGAAATCTATAGCGCGGTTGCCGCTGAAAACGCGATCTACTTCGGAAACTGCTCGTTTTAAAAGCTGAGGATGCTTGAGCATCTCGATCAGAACCCAGGCGGCAGTGCCTGAGCTGGTATGGTGGCCAGCGAAGATGGCTCCGATGAGCATGCCGGTGATTTCATAGGCATTGAGCTTGCTGCCGTCTTCGTAATGCGCGTCGATCAACATCTGGAACATGTCATTACTGGGCTGCGTTTTCTTCTGGCGACGCGACATGATTTCGGTAACGAGCTGCTGGAGCCGGACGCGCGCCTTGTCGCGGCGGCGAAAGGCAGGAATGGGCGCATTTGGAAAGTTATAGGCTAGAGGTGTGACGCCGCCCTCAAGGTCGTGATAGATATGCGCAAACTCTTCGTTTAACTCGTGGCGAAATTCAGGCCCCAACAGGCAATGGCTGGACGTGTAGATGGTGAGCTGTTTCATGAACTCGGTCAGCTCAACGGTGCCCCGCTCACCCCAGTTGCGGATCATGGCTTCCACTTCGTCGACAATTAATCCGGCATAGCCGCGCATGGGTTTATCACGCAACGCCGGCATCAACATTTTGAGTTGCTGATTCTTGCGCTCGATGGGGGCATCAAAAATTACGCCTTCGCCAAAAATCGGCGTCATTAACTGGTATGCGGCAGACTGATCTAGTTGCTCGTCTGCGGCGCGATAGAAGGCGCCACTGGCCTCGTCACCCGTCAACAGCACCATGCGCTGTCCGAATAACTTAAATGCCGCCACATCGCCCGCCTGCGCCCGCGCTCGCTGCAGGAAAATGTAGGGGTTGCGAGCAAAAGCAAGCATATGCCCGAGTAAAGGCAGCGCCCCTTTTATCACGGGGGGTTCGCGACCACCCATCTGAGTGCTAGTCGTTCCGGCGGTTTGCACAGTGGAAAGCTGGGTCGTGTTCATGGCGTATCCCTCTTCAGTGCTTCGCGACGTGCTTGTCTTTAGTCGAGTGCTTGTCGGGCGCAGCACGCGCTACCGTGAGAGAGGCTAAACAACTTTACATATCATGTAAAGTGGTAAAGTCGGCATGGCTGTAGGGTGGCGCTTTCCGCTATCATGGCTGCCACAGCTTTTACGCTAATGGATCCTGGATGCCTCAAGCTTCTGCTCCCGCTGCTGATACGCGCCAGCGCATTATTGATGCCGCCATACACTGCCTGCAGCGCTGGGGGGTAGAGAAGACCACGCTCAACGAAATTGCGCGTGAGGCGAAGGTCACCCGTCCCACGGTTTACAGTTACTTCCCCAGCCGCGAGGAGGTCATTCAGGCGGCGCTTTTGCAGTCGGGTTATGCCTTTGCCGAGCGCCTGCTGAAACATGTCGAGCGTTTCGAATGCCTCGATGATCGCCTCATAGAGACCATGCTGTTTGCCTTGCGGGAGCTGCCGCTGGAGCCCCAGCTAGGGCTGGTGCGGGGGAGTGAATTTGCGGCCTTGCTAAATAGCCGTGCGCTCACCACACCCGAGGGGCAGGCCATCTGCAAATCGCTGTTTCGCGTGGTTTTTCGCGAGGAGCCGGCACTGATGGCGGAGTTGGACGAAATCAGCGAGGTGGCCACCCGGATGCTACTCTCGCTGCTGACTCTGGAAGGCCCGGTGGTGCGCGACGAAACCGCGATGCGCGCTTTTTTGCGGCGCCGATTGCTACCTGCGCTGGGGCTGAAAGCACCAAGCTGACCCCGGCTGCATCCGATTAACATGCTGCTTTACATCACCGGAGCCCTTGATGAATTACCTGCGCCACCTTGCCTGCTTGATGCTGCTGGGCACGCTGCTTGCCGGTTGTGGCAAGCCGCCGGAGTCCGCTAAGCCAGCCGTGACGATGGCGCCGGAAAAGGTCCACCATTGGAAGCTATTCACCACCTGGCCCAAGAATTACCCGGGGTTGGGCACGGCACCTGAGCGCCTGGCAACACTGGTAGACCGAATGAGCAATGGGCGGTTGAAGATCAAGGTCTACGGTGCAGGCGAGGTGGTATCGGCCATGGAGGTGTTCGATACCGTGTCCCGGGGCACGGCCGAAATGGGCCACGGATCGGCCTATTACTGGAAGGGCAAGATCCCGGCCGCCGTGTTCTTCACCACCGTGCCCTTCGGCCTGACGGCCCAGGAGATGAACGGCTGGCTCTATCACGGCGGCGGCCTGGAACTGTGGCGGGAAATTTATGCGCCCTACCACCTGGTACCCTTCCCCGCCGGCAATACCGGCACTCAAATGGCCGGCTGGTTCAACAAAGAGATCAAGTCTCTCGACGACCTCAAGGGGCTGAAAATGCGCATGCCCGGCCTGGCCGGCGAAGTGCTGCGCCGGGCCGGTGGCACCCCGGTCACCTTGCCTGGAGGAGAAATTTACACCTCCATGCAGACTGGCGTGATCGATGCTACCGAGTGGGTGGGGCCCTACAACGACCTCAGCTTTGGCCTGCAGAAAGTGGCGCGCCATTATTATTACCCTGGCTGGCACGAGCCTGGCCCCACCTTGGAGTTGATTGTCAATGCGGAAGCCTGGGCCAGTCTGCCACCAGATCTACAAGCCATCGTCGAGACGGCCGCGAAAGCCGTGAACCAGGACATGCTGGACGAATACACCGCCGCCAATCACAAGGCGCTGCAGCAGATCAAGGCGGCTGGCACACAGATCCAGCCGCTGCCGGCTGACGTCTTGGCACGTTTCAAAGTGCTTTCTGAGCAAGTCCTGCAAGAGCTTGCCGCCAAAGATCCGCAAGCTAAGCGGGTCTACGAGTCCTTCAATGCGTATCGCGCGAGTGTCGTGCCCTATTACGAGATCGCGGAGAAAGCCTATCTCGAGGCCAGATAAGCACCGTGCCTGCGAAGCACGGTTGCCTTGATGGCGTATTTGCCATGTCAGGGAGCCCAGATGAGCGACCGTGATCTGATCCACGCAGCCATGGTGCTATTGGCGGAGCGAAATATTGATGTGACGCCGCTGGTTTATCAGCGGTTTTTTGTCATGTGTCCAGAGGCAAAGCCGCTCTTTAGTCACGCCGCCGAAGCGGGAGCGCATGGTCGCATGATCCTTGAGTTATTTCAGTGGGTGAGCGATTTGCAAGATGAGGCGCCCTATCTGCCTACGGTGATAGAAACCCTCCGCAATGATCACCACAACTGGGGAGTCACTGCCCGCATGTATCGGCAGTTTCTCGCTGCATTCCAGGCGGTACTGGCCGACACGCTGGGGGCCGATTGGAGTGATGATCAGGCGGCCGCCTGGCGGCGCCAGCTCGGCTGGATTCAGCAGCAAGTGGGCTGAACCCCGGCGCCTGAGCGCGTCAATCCCCGACCTCAATGCTCAGTCATTCTGAACGATTTGACCGATATAAGTTGAGGAGAAGTGATCAGCGTCAAGAAGATGGAATCATAGTGCCATTTTGTTGCCGGGCCATCTAGCTGATGCTTTGCAAGCATCGGCATAATCAAAAAAATCGAGATGGAGTGGCGCAATGAGATCGTTGTTGTGGGGCACAGTCTGCCTGGTGGGCAGTTTAAGCAGTGCAGTGGTGGAGGCCGTACCGTACACCTATTCCTCTTTGGGTGATGGCGGTTACTGGCTGGCGCCTTCCACTGACGGCAACGATGTTGGCTTGGGTTACCCACGCGGGCGCATGTCGAATGTATCTGTGCTGGAGAGTGGTTCACCTGCAGGATCGCCGCGCACGGTCGCCTATGGCTCCGTGTCCTGGGGCGGCTCGCCCATACCAGACAGCAGCGCCAGCTTCACCATGTTGGGTGCGCCTGTGGTCGATCACGGTGTTGTTGCCTTTGCCGGCGCCGGTGGCAATTCGCCCGAAACGGCGCGGCAAGGCGTTTATGCCAGCGTAGGCGGGCAGTTGCGCACCATCGCCGATAGCACCATGCAAGCCATAGGCGGCACCGGCCGGCTGACCACCTTCGACTTCAACACGGTCAATATCAGCCGAGGCGACATCAGCTTCACCGCGGCTGACGAAGCCGGCATGTGGGCGGCGTATCGCTACCGCCAGGATCAGGGCCTGGAGCTGCTGCTGAACACGAATACACCGCCACCGGAGCGCGGCGGCGGCCGGCCACCCTTCGCCCCCTTTGGCTATTTCTCCGACACCGACTACCAGAACGGCTTGCTGGCATTCCAAAGCGGCAGTGGCGTCTTCCTCAGAAAAGAAGACGGCAGTTTGGTGAACGTAATGAATGTCGATATGGCCATTCCCGGCGACCCGATGCAGGCGCCCAGCTATGCCTTCGACATCAACTTGAGCGGCGATGATGTGGTGTTCAAATGGTGGTCGTCGAGCGGTGTTTCCGTGTATCGCTGGGATGAACAGCAAGGGCTGGAAGCCATCATCCCGCTTGGCAGCAATGCCTTGGGAGATATCGCCACCGACGAAATCGGCAATATCGCGCTGGAAGCGGGGCAGAATATTTATCTCGACAGCCGGGATGAAGCATTGCAGCGCCTGATCGGCAGTGGCGATAGCCTGTTTGGAAAAACCATCAGCTTTGTCGATCTGGGGCCACACGGCATAGGCAATGGCGTGATCGTATTCAAGGCTTACTTCGATGATGGCAGCAGCGAATTGGTGCGAGCGGAAGCCGAACGCCCCGTCACTGTGAGCGAACCCGCTACGCTGGGGCTGGCGATGGCCGGTGTAGGCATGCTGTTGGGTGCCGGCAGGCGCAAGCCGACAGCGAGGAATAGTCGCTAAAGCCGGCACCCTGAGGGCGCCCCTCATGGATGAGGGGCGTGAGTTAGGAAGGCAGAGGTCAGCTGGAGATAGAGCAAGGCTGGGAGCCAAAGTAGTTGCGTGTACTAAAATTCAGTGTCATCGTCAGCGGGTGATATCTGCGCAGCATTTATGTGCAGCTCACTGAGCCCAGCTGAAGGAGAATTATCCAGCGGATGTTGCCAGGATGCGCCAGGCTTTTGTATGGTACGCAAGTCAAGGAAAAGGATAACAATGATGAACAAGATACTGACTTCGTTTGCGCTGGCCACGCTCACCTCGCTGTTGTCTGCCACAGCGTCTGCGACCTATGTGCAGACGGATGATCAGGCGGCGTATAGCGCGGGGCCTGGATTTGTCTTCGTTGAATGGCGATTTGCCTACGATTTCTCGGAGAACAACCCCTCTGCGACCCTGAGCGTGCGCTGTGACGATGGCTGCCCACTCGGCACTGATCTCAGCTTCAACGGCAATAGCCTGGCGGGCGTAACACCTTCCTATGCGATGGCAGGGCCCGGCGAGGAGGGATTCTTGCGCTATTTCGTGTTCGCGCTTGATCCCGGCTGGCTCCGTGCCGATAACCGGGCGCAGCTCTACACTGACAGCTTTATGGAAGTATCGGGCGCCAAGCTGACGATCGAAGGCAGTGAAGTGCCCCTGCCGGCAACGGCCTGGTTATTTGGCTCGGCACTGGCCGGCTTGGCCCTGCGAAGAAAAAACGGCTGATATTGACCGTTAACGCACTTTTGCGCGCGTCGTTGGCACATTTGTCAGCGTGGCGCTGAACGGCTATGCTTGGGCAGTCTGGGTATCTGCCCGCATAGCTGAATAGGGAAGCAAACCATATGCAAAAGGGATTGAAGCGCGGTTTATCTGCCATTTTCTTGCTGATGATGTGCTCTACGGCCTCTGCCATCTATGTGCAGGGGGATGGCTACAACGGTCCCGTATACAGCCAGGGGCCTGGGCCTGTAAGCGGTGAGTGGAACTTCACCTACGACTTTTCTGAACCCGATCCCCTGGATGCCCATCTGACGATCCGCTGTGATGACGGCTGCCCCGTTGGGCAAGATCTGACCTTCAATGGTCACAGCCTGTCGAGTCGGCCCTATGCTTATGCCGATGCACTTCCCGATGAGGAGCCGTGGTTCAGGTACTTCATTTTCTCGCTGGATCTGAACTGGCTGGCAGGCAGCAATATCGTGCAACTGAGCACCGACAGCTACATGGCGGTCACTGGCGCCATCTTCAGTGTGCAGGGTAAAACACCCAGCGTGGTGGAACCGACGGCGCTTGGTTTGCTCATGGCAGGTTGTATTGGCCTGAGGCTCGCCAGGCGCAAGTGCTGAATTGCCCGTGGTCTGCATGCCGCCCCGTGCTGAACGAGGGCGGCTTTTTTTTGCCCGCTAAACGCATCCGCTGCAGTTGCGCACCATGCCTACTCCCCATTTCTTTTCCTGGGCCCAGCCAGATAAGTGTTTCTGGCACATCACATTGGCATGTCAGCCGCGTCTTGAAACAAGCCCCGTGAACCAGTCCACAACAATTAAAAAGAATAAATCCTGAAACCGCTTGATGCAGATCGATGCTGCATGGCTCAGATACACTCCATGTACATGACCACGGATCACGGTAACGGGAGTCGGCTGCTATGCGTCAGGAACTCATACTCGGCCTGATGGCCGGGCTATTGGCGTCGAATATGAATGCAGCGCCGACGGTCACGTCCGTCAACGCGAGTGGCATGAGTAACGCGACCATTGAGATAAGTGGCTCAGGTTTCGGTGCCGCGCCCCAGGTGACCGTCTTCGATCAATTTGAAACAGATGCCGTCGCCGGAGCAAAAATCCCCATCAACAAGGCATTGGTGGGGAGCTGGTTCAAGGCCGACAATGCCCCCGAGTATGACCCGATTGCGCACTCCGGCAAGTTCAGCGCACGCACCTGGGTGGGCAGCCCCAGGAAGATGGGGCAGCTACAGGCAAGCCTGCCTGAAGGCACCACCAATGTGCTCATCTCCTACTGGGTGCACATCCCGCCGGGCACGCCTTTCCCTGGCGCGTTTTTCACGGGCAGCAACATCAGCAACTGGTCAGACGACAGTTCATGGAAGATGGCGTGGTTGTTCGACCAATCTTATCGCGGGGAGGATGCCGATATCTGCCTGCCCACCCATTCGGGATACGGCATCTTCCATATGGCTGGCAACGATGGGGTGAAGTTTGGTGATGTCGAAGGGCGTGTAGGCCTCAAGCCCAGCTGGTGGAACTGGAACTCATGGATGCGCATGACCCTATGGCTGCGTGCCAATACGGACGATCCACTGAAAGACGGCGACTGGTACTTCAATGTGATATCCGAGGGCAAGGCACCGTTCACCCTGTCGGGGCGAAAGCCGGTCTTTGACGCAGATGGCGCCAGCATCAAACAATTCCGGCGCTTGAATGTGCCTGGCTGGTTCCGGGAGCAGTCTAGCCAGGACATGCGCCCACTGTATGATGATGTGTATGTGGCAACAGGGCCAAGCGCCGCTGCGCGGGTCGAGATTGGCAACGCCCCGGAGCTGAGCAAGGTGACGGCCATGGAGCTACAGCCGGTGGTGAGTTGGTCTGACAGCAAGGTGGTGGTGAAGTTGAACACAGGCGGCATCACCAATCTTGGCAGTGCCTATCTGTACGTCACGGACAAAAACAACGCCACCAATAGCCGAGGGATTCCGCTGTTTGATCCACCCGCCAGCCCGGTGCTGAGTATGCTGGATACGGTGCGCCCTAAGTAAGCCGAGGTGCGTAGGCGGCGCGTTGCAAGCCCACACGGCCTTGGCAACTTGGCAGTCGGGTCGAGGGCGCTGGCGCGGGCCTGACGCCGTAGGCGTGTACGGCCGGGCCGAACACGCCCCCTGAGGTGGCCCTGGCTTACTCAGCGGCCAAGCTGAACTGGCCGTGCGGTTGGATGTGAACGGCTTTGGCGCAATGCTCTTCACGCATCATCGCCTGCATGCTGGCGGCATCGTCACTCCACGCTACAACGCGCTGCTGGTCGGGCGTGTCCGCCACGATAACCGCCCTGCTTGGCGCATTGCCCTCATACAGCACCGTATAGCCTGCGATGCTGGCGGGGCCCTGGTAGTGGTTCAGAACGCTTTTAGGCGCGCTAGCCGCTTTTACCGCGGCTGTGACATCGATGGAGGCAAAGGGCTTGGCGGGCTTCTCCGTGCTCCACACGCCCCAGGCTTGCTTGGTCAGCATGCCTGAGACGCAGCTGATCAGCCCGCTGCTGGGCTCTCCTCGGTGCGCGGCGGCGCGCAGCTGCTCGGCGAGTTTGCAGGTGGATTGATAGATGTAATTGTTCAGTGGGCCGCCGGCAAAGGGCATGCCGCCCGTGACGGTGAGTTGGCGATAGTTGGGCGCAGCGGGGTCGCTATCCTGGGTGCCAAGCGCGTCGGCATAAATCTGCACGGCGCAGGGAAAGCAGCTGTACAGGTCTACCCAGCGAATATCCTGCAGGCCCATGTCGGCATGCTTGAGTGCGGCCTGGAGCGACAGCTCGGCACCGGGAGAGCGGTGCAGGTGCTCGCGCTGTGAGAGGCACTGCATGTGGTTGGATTCACTGCTGGCGACGGGGTAGAGGCGGTTTTGTTGGGCGATGCCGAATTCATCCGCCAGGGCTTCGCTGCACAGGATCAAGGCCGCCGCCTGATCCACGTTCCATTCCGTGTTGTGGGCCTTGGTGTAGGGGAAGGCCAGCATGCGGTTCTTGCCCGCCGCATCGCGAATCTGTGCGGCGGTGAGTGGCTCGCGCTTCCAGGCCTGCGGATTGGCGGCGGCTATCTCGCTGAAGTGCTGGTAGCGCTGCGCGATGCGGTCGCGATGGGCCTCCATCGCTTCGCCATTGGCGTGGCGCAGGGCGGATTCAATAACGGCGTAAAAGCCCACCGGCATCATCAGCCCGGCATCGTTTTCCGCCTCCAGCCACAGCTCGGCCTCGGGTTGCATCACGTGGTCTGGGGTGCAGGTTTGCGGGCTATCCTCTATCGCGCACTGTTGGATGCTTGCCTGCAATTGGCGGAACTTAGCCTCGCCTCCCACCACGACCGCGCACTCGATCTCGCCGCGGCTGATCCGCTCACAGGCATCGGCAATCAAGGTCTGTTGCAGGATGCCAATCTGGGCCAGCACCGATATGGCGCTTTCTGCCCCGATAGCATCGGCCACCAGTCGGGCGGGATCACTGTATTGCCACATGCCCTGCGGCACGTAGATGCGCTGTACGCGTGACAGTAAGCGGGCACCGCCACAGTCCTCTGCGGCCAGCCGCACGGCATCGATCATCAGTTGCGCGGCTTCCTTGCTGCGGGTGAGGTCGGTCTCGCGCTGCTGGATGGCCGCGAAACCGGCGAGAAGAGGGGTGTGCAAGGCATTCATAGAGGCGTTGTTTTCCGGCGTGGACGGTACGTGAGCATCTCTGATGCGGGCGGATTTTAAGGCAAAGCGCCGATGGGGTGGGCGAGATGTTCAGTTGTGGTGAAAATTTTCAGTCGTGCCATCTATGGTGCTGGCTGAGCAACAACACTTCCTCGCGTGCTCATCGACGCTGTGCTGGGCGGCCGGTTCCAGCGCGAATATTTGCCGGGCGAAACAGGTATTGGCAACAAGCGCGAGAAACCCGCAGTGTGCATAAGATGTTGGCGCGAAGCATAACGCATGGGCGTTGGCATCGGGGCTTGCCGGGAGTGGAGGGCTAAACGCCCCGCTGCTTTACACCCCGGCCACCAAAATGTTTTACGCACCAGTAGTACAGCCAGGCGAGTTTGAAATCCCCCAGCATGTCTTTGAACAGCAGGTCGATTTTGGCTTTTGGCACGGGCACTGAGTCCAAATACTGATACAAGGCATCGTGAATCATCGAGGCTTTGTAGGTAAACGGCTTCATGGTCCTGTGATCGATATGGCCGTCTGGCACGCCCAAAACAAATAGATTCAGCACGCTGATCTTCGGCGTGCAGCCATCCCAAGCGTAGCCGTTGGCACCGGCTTTGACAGTGATCAAACCGCTTACGGATATCTCAAGCCATTCGGAAACAAAGGGTTCGGATAAGCGCCAGTCTGTTTGGTGAGTAATATCCGAAAACTCTTTGAAAATGTAGGGGTAGTTACCCTTTCTGATTTTTGTTCTTGGTTTGTGCATGGTACCTATTCACCCAAGCTAAATTACGATTGACGCCAATGCCCAGCCTGCCCTGCCTTCGTTGTCGAGTGGCTTAGTTCCAGGTTCTACGGCTGACAGGGCGCACAGTGCGAGGCACTGCTTCAGATGGCTTCACCCAACACCGTCAGCAGCCTGACCAGAGCCGCCTGATTGGCGGTGTGGGTCTTGTGCAGCATGGACTTAATCTGAACGCGAATGGTGTCTTCCTTGGTGTGCCGTAGCTGCGCAATTTCGGTCGTGCAGGCCCCATTGAGCAGTTGCTCCGCTACCGCATACTCTGCAAGCGTGAAACCATACTGCAAGGCAAGGTATTCGAAGCAGAGCGCCATCCGTCGTGCAGGGTCACTTATATAGACCGCCAAGTTGAGCTCTGCATCAGAAGCTCTGTGCGGCAGGGCCGTGATGGTGAGTTTGAGGGCGTGCGTTCGCTGGGCGTGTGCAAGCGCGAGATGTTGGGTGATGGGGGGCTTGCCGGCGCGTATAGACGCTTCCACCTCGGCAATAAGATGAGGCAGGCGTGCCTGACAAGTACTGGAATTCATCACCAGCTTGCCATTTTTGCCAAGGGAAATGGCCGGGTGATCTTGCAGAATGGCGGCAGCGGTCCGATTGGAATACGAGACCGTCTGTTCGCGGTTGAGAATAACCACGCCGCATGGGATGTGCTGGATGCACTGTAGCAAGGCGTTGTGTGCCCGCCGCATATGCAGCATGTGTTCATACAGGCGCATAGAGCGCAGCACGTGGGGTGCCAGCAGGCTGATGAAATCAACTTCTGCCCGGGAAAAGGGTTGCTCTTGTTCGCTGCGATGTACGCTCAAGGCCGAGGTTGTGGTGGCGGTGAGAATGAGCGGGGCAAATACCTGGTGGTAGCAATCAACCGCTTTGAAGAATTCATTGTGTTCGCCGTAGAGATTAAAGCGGTCAATGCCGGTTAATTGCTCGAAGTCTTGTGAGGCAACCGCCACGCCTTCTGGCTGGCCCATAAAAGCCCGCCTGAACCAGCGCACATCGAGGTCGATGAAGGCGTCTAGATAACACTGCTCCTCCTCCGGTTTTGCCCCTGCGGTGATAACAAGGTTGCGGTGGCGGCACAAGGCATCATGAAAATTGATGACGGCGTGCTTGGCGCGCACGTGCTGCCGGATGCACTCGAGAATACCGCGCCATTCAGCCGGGTTCATGGCCGCTTCGTAGATGCTGCCAATAAGCTGTTGCAGGCCGCTGTGTTGGTTGTCCATAACCTTTCCCTGTGCATGGGAATGCAGGTGCCAATATGTATCACAGATAGATGACTTAGAAAATGACCTCAGCGCATCTGATGGCGGGGGGAGGCTGCGGCGTGGGCGGCTAAGGTCGTGATATTGGCTGTTGCGTTGGACGCTAGCGCAAAATAGCTGAGTGCGACACTGAACTTGAGGCATGGTTGATGCCGGTTGTATTTAGGGCAAAGAATTATTCGCTATATGGAACCGGGTAATTATAACGAGCATATATCGCCAGAAATTCAGGCGAGTTATGCATTTTCTTCATTTGCTGATCCCACAAATTGCAAAAGTGTTGGCCACGCTCATCGTTGTGAAATGCCAGGTAAAGATTGAGGTACATCACAAAGCCAAGATTAAATTTTGACATGTCAATTTTCTCTTCTTGGATCTTCGCGGCGATATCTGATTCCGCTCCAACAAAGAAGTCAGCCCGGTTGTACTCAATCATTTTGAATGATTGTGAAATGTCGTTTATCTCGTGAAAATCAACCTTAACGGGAATATATTTGTCCAGGTTGAAGCCTCTTAGCCATATCACATGTTTATTTTCCAGGCTGTTAATATCTTTATACGTCACATCTGATTTTTTTGCGTACAAGGCCATCTGCTTATTTCTGTCGAAATGCCATTTAGGATAAATCGGGAACGGTTGTTCATTGATAAATGAACCAACCCAAGCATCGGCAACACCCAGGCGAACCATTTCAACAGACCGTGCATAGGGCACAATGGATATCGAAACTTTTATGCCAAGAGGCTCATACACCTGGCGAATTAAATCAAAATACAAACCGCTTCCATCCTCCCTGGTTAAGTTGTGCCAAGCATCAGACACCAACCTGATTTCTTTAAGATCCTGCCGTGAGGCGTGTGCGCATAGGCTTGTTAAGGCAATAAGGGTGGAAAAAACCATAATAAAAAAGCGTTTAATGTTCATGAGGGAATTCTCTAAAAATATCAGTGCGGGTGGTGCAGTGTATTGTCATAACGTGCGGCCGAATACGCCACAACATCGGGGCCTGCGGTTTCAAGTCCGCGCGATGTGAAGGGCGCGAACCGCTGGCAGGGAGGTACGCAGGCGAACAAATATAATCCGTTAGCTAAATGCTAGTAAGCCCAAACTAACAAGTCAACTGCGGCACTGCGTATATGTGCTATTGAGGCGTGTGCAGCAAAAAACTGAGCGACGCTATAACGATGGCGGCAGCAAAGGCGCATAAGGCCGCCCTCGTTAAGCATGCGTGAGCGCGATAGCGTTGCTGCTTTGGGGGGGGCTGCTGAATGGGCCCCAGCTTAGGGCTGGGCAGCAGCGAGGGCGTGTGCCAACAGCATGGCCCGGCGCATCGCAGGCGTGAGCCTGTGCTCGCGCCGCGAGCAAGCTTGGGCAGCGCTATCACTAGCGCCAGCCAAAGGGTATGTTCAAGTGCGGGCTGTAGTAGGTTAACGTGATGTTGCCGAGGGCGCCCACGTTGCCAATGCTGGTGTAGTACACACCGCCTTCGTCGACATGCCCGGTGCACCATTCCAGCTGATCGCCCTTGATGTCTACGCAGCCGCTGCTGACATAGAGCAAGGTGCGCCCCAGGCTCCAGGGGCAATTCCAGCTGATGCCGCTGAGCTTGCCAGCCTCGTCGTGATGTACCTCCAGGCGGCCCTCCGTGCCGGAGGCGGCGCAGGAGCGACCACAGGCGGCGATGATGACGGATTTCCCTGGCTCGACCCTGAGGCCGTTGATCTGCGCCGCAGACAACTCGACGTCCTTGTTCGGGTACTGGTAGAACTTGCCCCAGGACACGCTGGCGCCTTGAATCGTCAGCGGGTAATCGGTGGCCTTCACTTCCAGGGCGATCCACTCTTTGTAGGCCATGTTGGTTTCCCTCCCTTCACCAATGTCATTTGAGGCGGATTAAACGCGCGCAGGTCCGAGGCGTTACTGAAATTGCGGGCCTGCAGCATCAACACCGCCTGCTGTTTGAATGCCTTGCCTGCAGACTAAGGGATTGGCCTGTGCGAGTGGTGGCTTAGCTGAGGTTTCCCACCTGATGCTTGATCTGGCGCAGGGTTCCTCGCGCATGGGGCCGTGATGCCAGTGAAGCGCAGCTGGGAGATTATCACTCTGGTAGATGCAATGAGGCCAAGCAATTCTCGGCGAGGGCCAGCGCAGCTACAGACGGCTGCAGGCCCTGGCTTGCTTCAGCAATCAGTAAGCATCGCGCCCTTGAAGTTGCTGATATCAGCGCTCAGCCCTTCCGCCTCCGTCTACGCCTTTGCATGCTGCAAAGTAATGCGCAGCACCCCATGGAAATGGTTACTCATCACGGTATGGGAGCAGATATCGATGGCTAAGATCGCTGCAATTATGGCGAGTTGCTCCACTACCCACTTCTTGCGGTGATCATAGTTTTACCGGAATGGCTTTCCGCGTCGCAGAGAAAGGTGAGGCGCACAGAGTGGGTGAGCTCTGGTAGTGGGGTGGTGAGGTGAACTTCTTGAGCCCGAGCCGTGGTCATGGCGGCTCATCCTGAGCGGGTGGTGATTCTACGGGGCTAGAAAAAAAGAGCTGACTGGCAAGTCAATAAGCTTGGTGGGTACCCGCTAAGGGGTAGGCCTCCTTAGGTCTGCCAAGGTTTGAGAGTGCCACGGAGCTCGCGGTCCGTTGCTCTCTCAGCATGCAAATTATGAGGCATCCATATTTGTCATTTTGTTCTTTGCAATGCGACCAATAAAAAAGGACACCCACAATGGCTAGTGCCCTTGTGGGTGTCCTATTGCTTCATACATAGAGGCTCATAATTTATCTCATTGAACTGAGCCTCTCATCAGCTGGCGCCTGATTTTAGGGTAGCTCCATTACCTTGATATCTTCAGGCACCATCCATATTTGGGCGGTTGGAGGGAGAGTTGGGTAGTCGAGTGAAACGCGGATATACTGAGCACCAACTACAGGATTGTTGAATTTACAAATTGAAGAGGTGCTTCCGCTGCCCCCGGCAGTGCACTTACCGACACTGGTCATGCTATCTGGCGTTGGACCTGCCTCAAGCTTGAGATTGCGAGAGTAGTCATCCTTGTAGGTAATGGCGTTGATGGTGCTTTTCTTTATTAGTTTTAGCAGGATAGTGCCATTGCCAAGAACTCCTCCATTGTGCCAGCCAGTATTTACATCATTGTCATAGATGTATTGTGAGCTTGACTCATTGTAAGGCACTTGGGCGCTCTCAATGTCCTGTTGGGTCTGTAATTTAAGGCTCGAGACTTCATACCAGCCATCGCTCCGTTGTCCGGCAATAGCTAATGCCACGGCAGGATGGTTCCCTTCCTCACCGAGGATTGCAACATCCAGTTTGTAGGTGCCTGCTGGAGTATTGAGTTTCGCCCAGTTGTGATTCACTAGCGCGGTAGTAGTGGCGTCAACTTTTTGCGGTAGTCCTGGTAGCCAAGTCTTAAGATTCGTGGCGCTATCCTTCTGCCATACAATGGCGCCGTCATCGCGCCTTAAGCGGTATGAAAGGCGGAAGTTATTATAGGCTGGCGCATTACCCACGTTGTCCCATGTGGAACTCAGGCTGATCTGGCCTCCGTTATCAACAACATCTGGGTGGGATACTTGTCGCAGAACAAATCGGTAGCCAAGCTTTTTTAGCATATCGTGAAACATGGGTTGCCAGCTGGTTGGTATGTTCGAATCCGCAGCATGAAAATTGATGCTAGAGGCGTGCTGGTCAATGGCGAATTGGATCATGGCCTGCATTTTTTGCGTATCATTCACAGCAGGTGTGCCGTTGGGAAGCGAGTAGCTCATGTTATAGAGCGACTGAATTGTTCCGCATGTCTCAAGCAAAACTGGGTTAGTCTTCCACGCATCGGACATACCGCTGACCTTGTTTAGGATATCAGGGTAGTTCGATTTCCAGCCGATGAATTGGGGGTCAAAATACGTGTAATCTCCCCAGCAGTCAGCACGCCAACCCAGCTTTTTCGACACAGCGTAACTGAGTAGATCATTTGCAGTTTGCTGACCTGAACCGATTAACATGCTAATCGGTTTGTTTGGAAAGGCATTAGCGTGCATGTCGACATACTGCTTTCTAACGGCGAGATCAGGCATGAAGGTCTCGCCCGCTCCGTCATGCCACTCTCCCCAAACGCCTACGATACCTACGTCAACGAAGCCGAGTCGTGGATCATTGGCGTATTTTTTTCCAAGCGCTACAAGTAGGTCATTTGCGGCCCCAATAATATTGGGGTTGCTATAGTTGGGGAAAAAATACGCGTTAGAATCCGTGGATGTGCTGACTTGGCTGGTGGCGCGATTTATCCATGTGCCATTGCTGTTCGACGCTCCGGCGAGATAGGCCGGAATCTGAACTGCATTATTATCTCTCGTGGCGCTCATGACGCGTAGCCCGAGTAACTGGCCTCGACTTTGGGCAATGGCGAGAGCTTTATCAATCTTTGAGAAGTCGTACACGCCTTGTGTGCTTTCTAGATCGCTCCAAGTGAATCGGTAGTAAGCAACTTTGCCGGTTGGGTGGGCTGTGGCAGGATAGGGGAAAGGCGAGACGTGATGAAAATCACTCAGCCCAATGCCAGGGTTGTAGAGGATGCTGTCAATCTCAGTGAAATTAGAGTTTGTTACCGTTGCTGCTTGTGTGCTGAAAGAAATAGCTGAAAGTAATAGGGATTTCAGAAGGGTTGAAGAAAAATCTTTTTTGCGCATTTCGACTAGTTCCTTGTGATTCCTTTGCGAGTGTCCCATATTGAGAACATTTCAATAATACCCAAGTTTTATTGGTAAAAGATAGATATAACAGGAAATGAGGGTGGCTATAATGACAAATAAGGCTGAACAAAAGTGCCTCCCCATGATGCTGCTGTTGTTTGCAAAGTGGCTGTACTTTGGTTCTTTCAAAGCGTCCATCCCAGAACGGACTCTTGCAGCCACACGCTGTGTTCGCAAGCCACGCGATATGATCGTTAATGCAGCGGAACCCGCTGACATCCATCAGGCTCGTGCACCATACGGCAGTCACTCATCGACGAGGGCCAGCTCAGCAGTGGACTGAACGTCGTCCTTGCGTCAGCGATGCGCCAACAGACTGCCCTTGAACAACTGATACCACCGCTCGGCCACCTCTGCATCGGTCCATGCCTCCGCGCGCTCCACCGCGCTGCGCAGCACCACATGGTAATGGTTGCTCATCACGGCATAGGCGCAGATATCCACGGAAAAGATCGAGCCCAGCTTCGCCAGCTGATCCACTACCTACTGCTTGCGGTGATCAAAGTTCTGGCCGGAGTGGCGGTCCTCGCCGCAGAGAAAGGCGCGACGCACAAAGCGGTTAATGCAGTGTTAGTAAGGCGTGGCGGTGAGGTCAACTTGTTGAGCGCGAGCGGTGGTCATGGCGGCTCATCCTGAGCGGGTAGTGGTTCCGTTTGGGTAGAGGTTAGAGCTGGGGTGACTGGTTAGTCAATGAGCTTTGTGGGTGTCCTTTAGTTGCCCTTGTAGGCCATGTTGGTTTCCCTCCCTTCGCCAATGTCATTTGAGGCGGATTAAACGCGCGCAGGCCCGAGGCGTTACTGAAATTGCGGGCCTGCAGCATCAACACCGCCTGCTGTTTGAATGCCTTGCCTGCAGACTAAGGGATTGGCCTGTGCGAGTGGTGGCTTAGCTGAGGTTTCCCACCTGATGCTTGATCTGGCGCAGGGTTCCCCGCGTGGAGGAGCATGTGGAGGTGAAGAACGGCTGGGCCAATATCGCCCTAATTAACTGGACATCAACGTGCGCAGCACGTTGATGTCCAGTTGAACGCCGAGTTAGGCGGGGGATAGATGCTGCGGCAGATGAGAACAAGCTGAACAGCCGATGATCATCGATGTTTGGCTTATGCATGAGACCGCCTTCTGAATATGCGACAGACTCCTAGAACCACACCAAACCAAGTGGAAGCGTAAGCGAATGATATGGGCAGGCCGAACAGAAGTAGAGCCCCCTTGTCGGCACCGTCAGTATTGAACTGCTGAATCAGTTGCTCTGATGGATTTGGTGTGCGTTCCAGCAGCGATGTCCATTGCGCATCTATCCATGCCGATGCGCCAAACGCAAGGCCCCAGCCGCAGAAAGATGCAAGCGCGAGAGCAATGAACACATGCGACCGTTTTTGAATGCGAGTGGCGACCGTTGCAATTGTCGGTGCAAGCAGAAAGAACGCGATGTCAAATGGATTGATTCCGAAGTTCATGCCAAACGAATCACCTTCGCTCGTGTTGGTGAAAGGCCTAGCATTGGGGTAGGTGCCATTAGGCCATGCAATTATCGACGAGGGCCAGCTCAGCTACAGAATGCTGCAGGCCCTTGCTTGCTTCTGCAATCAGCAAGCATCGACCCTCATATTAGCGCTAAGCCACATTCGCCACGTCCACGCTGCAGAGAAAAGCGAGGCGCACACAGTGGCTGAGTTCTGGTAGTAGGGCGGTGAGGTCAATTTCTTGAGCCCGAGTAGTGGTCATGGCGGCTCATCCTGAGCGGGTGGTGGTTCCGTTTTTTTGGAGGTTAGAGCTTAGATGACTGGTTAGTCAATGAGCTTTGTGGGTGTCCTTTGGTTTTTATGGCAGTCTGTGCTGTACAGTTAATTAATAAAATTAAATGTCTTGATTATAGACCTTATGCCTTTCAGCATAATAATCTAAAGATAATCTCCAATTTCTGACGGACTTTGCGCATTCTATCTCAAATATAATTGCGTATGTCCATGCCGCTATAACCGATAAAGCACATAGTGCTTCGAGTGAAAATCTTTCTGTGTACATGAAATAAAAGTAGTTATGTGTAATAAACATGTCTTCAGAAGGGAATGTTTCAATAACGTTTAATATCGTAATTGCTGGTGGTATAAATAAGCTTAAGCAGAATAATGTCTGGGGTAAAATTGAGCCGGTCGATGTGTTGAATAACATATGATCGCATATTGATGAGTATGCGTAGCAGCTTTCTTCTAGAGTGTATTTATCAGATAAAATATACCTATTTTGAATAAATCCTGCTCTTTCCTTCCGTATAAAAGGTAAAAATGAATGGCTTTCTCTTCGAAGAGACATGCTCATCCAGAATCCAACCAGGGTAAGACCAACTCCTGCCACGTAACCAATGTCAGTAGCGATAATAATAGAGCCAATTATTGGTATGTTGACGGTGTATAGGTCTTTTTCGCGATTAATGTAAGGTGCAAGTTTTAGCTTAACCATGTCCGCTGCGACAGTCATGTCGATATTGTTGTAATTATTTTTTTTTGATTTTTCAGCATATTTTATATAATTAATAAGAACTGAATAGTTTTTTTGATTTTCCAGCAAGCACTCATCATACTTCATTTCTTTCGGCATCTCTAAATGGTTGATTTTAATTGTTTTCCCTTGGATTATCTTTGTTTCTGGTCGCTGTTGATGCTCTACCATGGCTTTTGATATTTTTTTTAATATGGCGCCAGTCTTGGTGATTGGGTGGTCTAAATATCCGCCATAATCACATATAATCATATCGAATATAGAATCATTAAATCTTTTGGAAATTTTGCCTACTAGATTTTTATCAGATATTCCTGACATCTCGTTTTTAATTGTTTTGGTGTAGTCGATGTTATTGCTTTTTGATGTGTTAAATATGACTACGGCTACGATCGCAGAGCAAAGCATTGAGAACATCCATGAAGAGCGACTTCTGGATGAAGAGGCTTTAATTGCTTCTATTTGGCTATCCAGAAGTTTTAAGTGAAGGCGACCTTCTTCATAGTTTCTTAAATCAAGCATATCAGTTCCTTTTTGCTTAGGCCTTCTTGTTAACCAAACGACAATATCTGTTTAGTGTAAACTGGATGGCAACGAGAGGTGATTTCGTTGGCTTTTGTGGTGAGTCCCGCCTTTAGGTGGAGGCTGGCATAACGCAGCGATTTTTTTATGGCCTTCATAAACTCGCTAAGTCAAGGCAATATTTGTATGTGGCTATCTTTTTTCTTCTGTCTGCAGTCGTGCGACTTTCGATAGCCGAATGCGCACTATTTTTGAAGTTTCTCATTTTAAAAACCTCAATAAAACCTTCATTCATTATTTCAGTTTTGCTCGTCTTATTTAGCTATGAAATCTACGATTTTTCTCATTGAGCATATGTATAAATAAATAATTTATTCTTGAAGAAATGTCTGGTTATCAACCAGATGTGCAAATAGAAATTGATCTATATGGTTGGTTTTATGAAGGTTACTTTTTATCATGTTAAAGGTTTGTGATTGAAAATTATCCTTTTTTTAAAAATACTATAATCAAATTTTAAGTGTATCTTGCTGCTCGGTTTTAGTTTCCTCTATGCTTGTTTTTTGGCTTATAATGGTTGATTTAATATTGTCAAGAGTTGCGTAAAATCCATCACTTTGCTGTCTTTCTATTTGTAGAATTCTGTTTCTAATCTCTTTGTGCAATCTGATGTGATCATCTTCTGACTTTGCGGATGAAATCATTCCCTTTGCTTCATGTATGAGTGCTTGTATTTCGACCCTGCCTTTCTCTCTCAGCTTAGATAGCTCAAAGCATCTGAATTGTATAAGAATCCCAGATGAAAGTGCCCCAATCGCTGGAACTATAATTGCGGCAATATGAATATGGTTTGCATTCATTCCTATATTGGTTATGAAAGCTCCATTATTCGATATGGCTGATAGGATGGAGGATGCTACACCGCATAAAAGTGTGGTGAACTGTAGCAAGCCCCAGCTTGTAGCATTTCTTCGCGTCGATTTTTCATACCACGGATAAAAGTCGTCTACCAATTCATCTGTTATTGCCTTGCTGGTAAGTTCTGGATTTTGATACCGGGTGTTTTTCTCATCGTGTACCATTGGCGGGATCCATTTTTATTTGTGAAGTATATAGATACGCGTGTCGCAAGCGTTTGTTTTGTTGACGAGGAATATGTCCACACGTCGGGTTGCGCGGTGACGGTAAATCCTGAAATTTTTATTTTAAGCTAGGGCGATATGCCGCACATTGCTCATTAGGGTAATGAAATGTTAAAAGTGGGAGTTATTCCTGTCTGCAAGGTTTAATAGTGGGTCCGTCTGGGTGACTCTCAGAAGCAGAGCTGAGTTCTGGCGGTTGTTATCGAATGATCATACTGGTAGAGAATTTTTGATGGGTATTATATGGCGGATGAAACATTGTGAGTAAGGCTGTAAAAGTTTAGTTGGGCTATGGTCATAAAGTCGCTAGAAATGTAATTTTTATTACGGCTCGGGTGCTTTATTGGTTTTAGCCAGCAGGCTTTACTTTGTAATTAGATTGGTATTTCTATATTGAAATGGATGAGTATATCCATTACGTATATTAAATAATTTCCGATCAAGCTAGGGGGTATGCGGTGTACTCATGGGCTTAGCTAGATGATTGGTGAATTAGTGTCGTGGGTTATGCTTATGGTTTATTAAAAATAACTATATATTTTAATGTTGTATTACCCATTTGGATAATGAAAATGTTTTATTGATGTGGTCAATTGTTGCCGCCTGTTGTGATGTGTTTCTTTTATGATTTAACATTAATAAGTATGGAGAGGCTAAATGGATAGTTTTATACTCTGCACGCGTGATCGAATTTTTAAAGAAGATTCATTTGGAAAAAAAAGTGGGGGCGCTACATATTTAAAGGTGCCGGCTAGCAGCGATACACCAAGACCTTCACACAGATTGAGTGGGGTAAGGGAATGGTTGGACGAAGTGGTAGAGCATGCAAATCCTGACACCACCATTTCTAGTAGTAAGCTCGATATTGTGTTCTTCGTGCATGGCTATAACACTCCTCCAAAAGAGTCGCTTGCTCGACAGCGGCTGGTTGAGCAGGAGTTGAATGCTCGTGGCTTCGCCTGCATGGTAATAGGTTTCGATTGGCCCACTGCCGGCAATCCTCTGCTATACGAGTACGACCGTTTCGAGGCTCAAAATGCTGCGGCCCTGCTAGTGAAAGGTGGGATTATTCCATTTGCTAACTATACGTTGAGGAACTGCCCTATTAACATTCACTTGATGGCGCATTCAATGGGCGGCTTTGTTGTCCGAGAAGCCTTCCGTGCAGTGGATAAAGGCCGGGATTCTAAAATGGCTAATGATTGGCGAATTGGGCAGGTTGTCTTGTTTGCTGCCGACATATCAACGGAGTGCTTTGCTCTTAATAACACAGATATGCTTCCCGTATTCAGTCATTGTGGGAGGCTGACAAATTACTTTAGCGGGCATGACGTCGCTCTTGCGGTATCGAACGTTAAGAACATTGACATAAGCTCGCGTGTCGGCCGCGTTGGTATGCCTATCGATACACCGGCCCATGAAAAAGCTATAGATGTTGATTGCGGTCCGCGCTATATAGCGGTGCCAGAGGAGGAGCGTGAGGCGTTTAAGGTTATCGATGGAATGGTTTCGCATTCATGGTATTTGGAGGACCCTGTTTGGTATGACGATTTGGCTTTCACCTTGAGTGGTAAAATCGATCGGAATGCTATACCAACCCGAACACGTATAGGACAAAATGATTTTGTCATGATCACGGGCTAATGTTCCATGGCATTAAAGAACAGTTCGAGCTGAAACAATGGAGCACAAGGGGACTCATGTTTTAGGAAAAACTAAAGGACACCCATGTTGTTCAAGCCGTTAACAACAAGGGTGTCCTTTAGTGGTATTTAGTGTGCGTTGAATTTCATAAACACTAACGCGGCGAATTGACTGGGTGGGCACAAAAAGGAAGTCTATGGTGACGGCCGTTTAATATTTATGGCTGTCCCGTGATGCTGTGACAATGATGCTTGTGGTTGTGTTGTGAGGGCGCGCTGCAGGCCGGCCGGGGTGGCCGGTCTGCAGGGTAGTGCGGGGCTTACTTGAGGTCGAAGCGGTCGGCCATCATTACTTTATTCCAGGCCTTGACGAAGTCGTCTACGAACTTCTGTTTGGCGTCGTCGGAGGCATAGAACTCGGCAATTGCGCGTAGTTCGGAGTTGGAGCCGAACACCAGGTCGACTGGGGTTGCGGTCCACTTGAGTTTGCTGGTGGTGCGATCATTGCCCTCGTAGAGCCCCTCGGTTTTCGACTTCTTCCACTCGGTGGACATATCCACCAGGTTGACGAAGAAGTCATTGCTGAGCTTGCCCGGCTGCTCGGTGAAGACCCCGTGCCGGCTGCCGTCGGCATTAGCGCCCAGTACGCGCAGTCCACCTACCAGTGCGGTCATTTCGGGCACCGTCAGATCCAGCAGGGCGGCGCGCTCCACCAGCGCCTCTGCGGGTGGGCGTGGGTAGCCGGCCTGCAGGTAGTTCCTGAAGCCGTCGGCCTTGGGTTCGAGCAGCGCAAAGGAGGCTGCGTCGGTCATCTCTTGCGTGGCGTCGGTGCGACCGGGTGTGAACGGTACCTGTACCTGGTAGCCGGCATCTGCCGCGGCCTTCTCGATGGCTGCTGCGCCGCCCAGCACGATCAGGTCTGCCAGCGACACCCGGCTGCCGCGCGACTTCTTGTTGAAGTCCTTCTGGATGGACTCCAGCGCTTCCAAAACGTCCTCCAGCTCCTCGGGCTGGTTGACCGCCCAGTCATTCTGGGGCTCCAGGCGTATGCGCGCGCCGTTGGCGCCGCCGCGTTTGTCGGTGTCGCGGTAGGTGGAGGCCGAGGCCCAGGCGATGCGCACCAGTGCGGGCACGCTGAGGCCGGATTTCATGATTTTGGCTTTGAGGGCCGCCACGTCACTATCGCTGATTTGTGGGTAGTCGGCCTTCGGCACCGGGTCTTGCCAGAGGTAGGTTTCGCCGGGCAGCCAATTGCCCTCGTAGCGGGAGACCGGGCCCATGTCGCGGTGCGTTAGCTTGAACCAGGCGCGGGCGTAGGCGGTCTCGAACTCTTGTGGATCCTTCAGCCAGCGCTCGGTGATCTTGCGGTAGGCGGGGTCCTCCTTGAGGGCGAGGTCGGTGGTCAGCATCATCGGGGCGTGGCGCTTGCTTGGGTCGTGGGCGTCGGGCACCATGCCTGCTCCTTTGCCGCCCTTCGGTGTCCATTGCTTGGCTCCGGCGGGGCTGGCGGTCAGCTCCCACTCGAAGCCGTACAGGTTCTGCAGGAAGTTGTGCGTCCACTGGGCGGGGCTGATGGTCCAAGCGCCTTCCAGCCCGCTGGTGACGGTGTCTGCGCCCTTGCCGGTACCGCATTTGTTCGCCCAGCCCAGGCCTTGCGCTTCCAGCGGGGCGGCTTCCGGGTCAGCGGCCACGCAGTCCTGGGGCTTGTGGGCGCCGTGTGCCTTGCCGAAGGTGTGCCCGCCTGCGATCAGCGCGGCGGTTTCCTCGTCGTTCATGCCCATGCGGCCGAAGGCCATGCGAATGTCGCGGGCTGCCGCGATCGGGTCTGGGTTGCCGTTCGGGCCTTCGGGGTTCACGTAGATCAGGCCCATCTGGGTGGCGCCAAAGGGACCTTTCAGCTCGCCATTGGCGTTGCGGCGCTGGTCGGCCAGCCACTCGCCCTCGGGGCCCCAGTTGACCTCTTCTGGCTGCCACTCGTCGGCGCGGCCGAAGGCGAAGCCGACGATTTTGAAGCCCATGTCCTCCATGGCCACGGTGCCTGCCAGCACCATCAGATCAGCCCAGGACAGGGCATTGCCGTATTTTTGCTTGATCGGCAGCAGCAGGCGCCGCGCCTTGTCCAGGCTGGCGTTGTCGGGCCATGCGTTGAGTGGTGCAAAGCGCTGCATGCCGCCGTCCGCCCCGCCGCGGCCGTCGATGGTGCGGTAGGTGCCGGCCGCGTGCCAGGACATGCGGATGAAGAAGGGGCCGTAGTGGCCGTAGTCCGCAGGCCACCAATCCTGGGGCGTTTTCATCAGCGTGGAGAGATCTTTCTTGAGTGCCGCGAGGTCGATTTTCTTAACTGCCTCGGCGTAGTTGAAATTCGGACCCATCGGGTCGGCGGAGGCGCTGGCGTCACGCAGCGGCTCCAGGCTCAGTCGGTTGGGCCACCAGTAGTCGTTGTCGGGCACGGCGGCGCCGGTGGAGGCGAGCGCAGCGGTTGAACCCATCGCGCACAATGTTGCGGCGGCGATGGCCTTCGCAAGCACGTTTAATTTTCTCATGTTCTGGTACCTTCTGAGTCGCGTTTCTTGTAGGTTTTTCGGACGCATCAGAAAACTACGGCGGCAGCGCTAGGTCTGTTTCGCCATGTTCCTAACATCCCGTGCATGTTCGAAGGTAAATGAGGTCGAGAGACTGAGTACAATTCTTATTTTTTATATGCCGAATAGTTTTTAGCTATCTCATTGGTTCTGTTGATTGTGCGGTAGTGCTGGTGAGCGCTGCTGTCTTTAATGCGCAGCACCACATGGTCGTGGTTGCTCATCACGGCATAGGCGCAGATATCCACGGCAAAGATGTAGGCCAGCTTCGCCAACTGATCCACCAGCCACTGCTTGTGGTGATCGAAGTTCTTGCCGGAATGGCTGTCCTCGCCGCAGAGAAAGGCGCGGCGCACATAGCGGTTGACGCAGTGGTGGTAGGGCGTGGCAGCGAGATCGACCTGTTGGGCGCAAGCTGTGGTCATAGTGGCTCATCCTGAGCGGGTGGTGGTGCCGTTTGGGTAGAGGTTAGCGCTGAGGTGACTGGCTAGTCAGTGAGCTTTGTGGGTGTTCTTTTGTTCGTGCGTTTGTTGTTTCATGTTGCATCCTTGCACCCACGATTTGCATGTGTTGTGACGTAGGTCGGGTCGCGACCCGACTTTTAGGCGTTCATGCCGTCCGAAAATTTGTGTCGGGCCTTGGTCCAGTGTTTAAGTGACCGCACCATCTGAAAGTTAATGTCGGGTCGTGACCCGACCTACGCGAGCTAGTGGGTTGGGGCGGCTACCTCTTGTTCAAGCGGGGGCTGTGGCAGTGGCGGGCGAGCCCGGATCAGGATGATGCCGCGTGATTCAAAACGCGGAAACTGCCCACGCGGTGCACTACCTGTTTGAATGGCTGGCGCTGGCGGTAGGGGCTGCGGTTTATCGTCAGCGCAAGCGCCAGGCGGCCGTTGGTAGCCTGTTGCAAGGCCCTCAGTTCCGCTTGCTGCTGGGCTGCCTGCTCGGAAAAACTAAAGGACACCCATGTTGTTAACGGCTTGAACAACATGGGTGTCCTTTAGTGGTGGGTGGAAGGTTAGAATTGAGGTGTCTGGTTAGTCAATGAGCTTTGTGGGTGTCCTTTTGTTGTTTGCGGGCACTAAAAAAATCCTGCATTCACTTTGCCACCCCAGAGGGACAGTTGATCCCGTTCGAGAGCTACAACCTGTTCTACCGGCCTGGCAAACAGCACTTGCTGCAATCCATCCGTCAGCGCCTGGCGCGCCAGGCGGCCGGCCGTGTGGTGCCGTTGCCGATTGCTCTGCATGAGCTGGAGTGAGGCGGGTTCCAAGTAATAGGGCATTCATGTTGCTGAAGTTGTGAGCAGCGGGGGGGGGCTTTGGCGCTTTGGCGTCAGGGCTGGTTAGTCAATGAGCTTTATGGGTGTCCTCTTGTTTTTACCCTTTTAGGGTCTCAGCACAAACTTACTCTTCATTGCGAGATTGTTCAGCCTGTTCATCTGTAGGAGGCTGCCCCTCAATTTCCTTAACATGGGACAAGATGTAATTATTAAAGCAAATCAAATTGACGTTTTTATCTTTGCATGCCGCTGAAAGCTCATTTTCGTCAAGGCTGGTAGCAAAGATAACCTGCCCACCATAGCTCTTCGAATCCGAAGCCTTGCTGATTAAATTGGCAAAACTGAGTTTGCTTGCTTCATGTTGACGGGGTTCATCAAAGACAACAAAACCACCATGCTTAACATCACTTTCTTTACCTGCCAGTTCCATCAGGGCCAGCGTATAGGCCCATATAATTCGGATGTAATCGCTGGCAGACGTTTCCGCGACGATGTCATATCCCTCCTGTTCCGGCCTTAGCGTTTGAGGCGATATCGAAATTGAGGTTATGGCAGATGGATTAAATTGGAAGGCAGATAGATTATCCCGAATGATCGCTTGGAGCTTATTGATTACAAGTCCTTTGTTGTCGATATTGGATTGTTTTCGAAGCAGCCTTAACCCTTCAGTATTCATCGTCCACTGTGTGTGCGCCTTGGAGGCTCTCGCTCTTAAGTCATTCTGAATTACTTTAAGCTTTTCGACATCTTTCAGCGTTGCCTCCGCCATGATTTTTTCACGCAACAGCGCTTTTGTCGCACCATTAACATCATTAATGTCTTCGCGGATTTCTTTCAGCCGCT
Source organism: uncultured Pseudomonadales bacterium (assembly GCA_964649985.1). GTDB lineage: Bacteria > Pseudomonadota > Gammaproteobacteria > Pseudomonadales > CAZYQX01 > CAZYQX01. Next base: position 107,230 of record CAZYQX010000005.1, read on the forward strand.
CACATTCCGTTTCGTATCTGGATTTGAGCAGTTTTGCTTCAGCGCGATACCTGTCAAGTTGCACAAGCCCTCTTTTTCGGACGGTGGCGAAAAACTCAATTTGGCTCTTTAGAAAATCTATATTTTCTTCAAGAGTCATAGGCTGTCGTTTAACATTCCGGCTGCCAAGCGTGTCGTAGAGATCGCTCTCACAAATGGGACATTTTTTCGTTTCCAGATCAGCTTCTATATTGCTGCCAACGGCTTTCAATCTGCGGAGCTGCTGATACTGATCAAGATCACTTTTAAGTGTTGAGAGTTTGCTTTCCGTTTCTTTTACGGAAAGCATAGTGAGTTCGGAGGAGTTGGATAGCTCCTCAAAATCGCGCTGAATCTTTCGCAAGATCGCATTTTGCTCTTCAAGCTTGTCATTGTCCGGTCTTGCAGACGCCACACCTCTTTCAAGTCGATCAAGAAGAGCTTTTAGCGAACGCTCTTTTTCTGAAACGCTAATCTTGGCGTCACCCTCAGGGTAAAAGAATGAGATACTGCTATCGCTAAGAAATTTTTCCATTTCAGGTATGATAGACAGCTCTACTGCGTTGAACTCTGCTGCAACCTGCGCTGCCGAGCCTAATTTATCCCATTCAGATTCTGCGGCATCGATATTGTTCTTGTGGGAAATAACTTTTTTCTCAAACTCGAAACTGTCGATATTAAGACAGAATTCAGATGCAGCACGTTTTACATTTTTAATGCCGTAATGCGCCGGAATGTTGGCCTGTATCTCTGACCATCCACGTTTCTGCTCGATAAAAAACAAGGGGAATATACACTCAAGATAAAGCGTTGATTCAGTTCCTTCAAACGTCACAACACTCGGAAGGTTCCACCCAATATAATCAGCAAGCCAATGATGAAAGCCTCTTTCGCTGACGGCTGATCCGACATGGCCGGAAGACCCGAGGAAGTAATCAATAATTTTTCCATCAATTTCGACGCTGATCTTTTTTTCATTCCCTGCGATATCGCGTGTCAACCGCGCTGCCGTTCCTTTTCCATTACGGATACCCAGACATACGGTTGAGCTGCTGACGAAAAATGGCTTCTGATCCTCTCTTGTATCGAAAATTTCCTCGTAAAGGGATTTCGGAAACGGATGTTTTCGGCTCGGCCCGAGTATGGCTTCCAGTCCTAAGCCATAAGCTATAGCGTTTACGCATGTAGATTTTCCGGAAGAGTTATCAGCGCGAATAATGTTCAGACCATCTTTTAATGAGATTGAGCACTCAAACAGGCCTCCATTTGTATTTACCGAAATGCGCAGGTTGTCGATTTTTAGTCCAAGCACTACAGCAACCCTCCGGTCAGTTCCTTTACTTTTCTATCTGTAAGTTTCTTTCCATTTCTTGTCAGATAGTTAATCTCGGTCTCCATGATGCCGTTCTCAACAAGCAGGGAATACAAATTATCAGCATTATCTGTCATGCAAATACGGCCTTCTTCCAGCCCTACAAATCCTTTTGCCATAGCGAACTCAACGGCCTTATACATTGCGGTATCAACCGATACCAAGGGGATGTCTCTTGATCGATCATTAAGAAATTCTTCATATTCATCCCAGTGTGAGCGCCGAATGAGCATCCAAACCAAAATATTAACTTTTTTTATATCCAGATAACGCTTTTCACCCGATACGACAGCCAATGAAATTACAATCAGACAGATTCGCCACAGGGGCCGCATCTCTATAGGCAGAGGATATGATTTATCGCTTACTATGGTCTTGATCTTGGCGCTCTTATTCATCGCTAAAATCCATATAGCATTCTGCTAGCCATTTAGATAAATATCCGAATGAAAGTGATTGCATGTTTCTGTCTGACATGTATTTGGTATGTTTTGAAAATGCCTGTTCATTACCCTTAACCACGTTGCTGACGAATTCCTTGTCGAGAGCATCTTCAAAAAGGGAGTTGTTTTTCATTTTTTCCAGCTGTGCCCGTGCACTGTCTTCGACCAGCTCGTGCAGATCAGGATAATTCTCGCGTAGATCGTCCAGAAATTTTTCGATCTGTATATATTTTTCAACGACGTTGTCTTTGAACCGTGTTGCGTTTTCGCCCATGAACGCATTTGATTTGCGTTCTATGTTTGCTGAGAACTGGGTATTCCCTTCTTTCCAAATGGCTTTTTCAGTATCCGTAACCTCAATCAGGGGGATATCTACGGTCTTCGCATGAACCTGTTTGGCAAATAATGCGCCATCAGGATAGCAGTCAGCTGTGTCGATCTTGACCTGAAAATTATCGACGTCGATAAAAGCCGGAGAATCCTTGATAAGCTCCTTTTTCTTGGTATTACAATATTTAATGAGTTCCTTAGATTTCATTTCCGGGATAAGTAAAACCCACCGATTTACCTTGGCTACAATGCCATCAAAAATTTTTGCTATTTCAACTTCATTTTTTTTTAGCTTCTTGAGGTCATCTCGAATCTTTTTCTGAACTTTTGTTTTGTATGCCGCCATGTCGGCATTTTTTTCTGGGTAGTAACACTGAAATATCGTTCCATCGATAGTAAAAAACTCCAACCCCAAGTCACCTTGATCGGCGTCAGGTACTTCCCAGAAATTATTCGCGCCATAATGGTGGCGCAACATTCTTGCGCAGAATCCTTCCCATTCCTTGGCTGTTAATTGCTCAATAAAAATATCCATAGAGTATTTATGCGCCGTTATTGTTGCTCAAGATAATTCATCGCCATGTTTGTATTGACAAAATTCAATCTTTTCCAATTGGCAATAATGGCAGCCCAAGCTCTTTAAGGAACGAATAGTCAGTCAGGTTAAGGCAGAGGCCGGGGTGGATGAAGGCTCCGACGACGTATGGGTCTGGCATCCTCCCCGGGTCGCGTGCATTTAGCTCCCGTGCCCAATCGAGTCCGCGCTCCCAGCTGTCTACCCAGAAGTAGATGCCTGGCCCCAGCCAATCATAGTCATTTTCACTGGGCTGAAGATGCTCTGCTCCTGACAGGACGCGTTCTGCGACGCTGCGATCACAGCCGTGGTAGCCAATCAAGGGGCCAAGAGTATGACGAATGCGACTCATCTGTACGCAGGGGCAAGCTCACCAGCTTTGGTGATGATACCCGCACGTTTCAGGAAGCTCTCTGCTTTCTGGTGATCTTTTGCGATGCTGCGGGCATAGCTGTGTGCGGACTCCGGCAGCGCTGCGTCGGAGCGCGTGTTGTCGCTACTTTTTTGCTTGCTGTCTGCCATGATGGCTCTCGCGTAATAGTTCATGAACTGCTTGTTTTGATTGTATACGTATGTGTATAAGCTGGCGAGCCGGTATTGGCTTCTCGCGACTACCCTAGCAACTCCCCCAACCCCCCATCCCGCAATGTCCTCCTCCCCACTGCCTCCAGCAACACCCCGTCCTTCACCCCGACCAGCGTAAACGCACTCTTTGCCCGGGTAATCCCGGTATACACCAGCTCTCGCGTCAGTACCGGGCTCATGCCGTCGGGCAGTACCAGCGCGGCGTGGCCGAATTCGGAGCCCTGGGATTTGTGCACCGTCATGGCGTAGACGGTTTCCACTTCATTGAGGCGGCTGGGCAGCACCCATTTCAGGCCGCCGCCGGGTTGGGGGAAGGCGACCCGCAGGCGCTGGCGGCCATCGGTTTCCTCCACGTTGAGGGCGATGCCGACGTCGCCGTTCATCAGGCCGAGGCTGTAGTCGTTGGCGGTGACCAGCACCGGGCGGCCTTCGTACCAGCCTTGAGTGGCGGGGATGAGCTCGGCCTGGTGCAGGGCGGTGGCGATGCGCGGGTTGAGGCCGGCGACGCCCCAGGGGCCGTTGCGCAGGGCGCAGAGGAGCTGGAAGGCGCCGAAGGCCTGGCAGACGCCCAGGGCCCATTGCTGCTGGTTGTCGGCATCGGGGGCGGTGGGGCGGGTGCTTTGCAGCACGCCGAGGTAGTGGCTGTAGCCCCGGGCTTCGGGGTGGCCGCCGGGCAGGCCGTGCAGGGCGAGTTGCTCCAGGGCGGGGTCTTGCGGGCCTTTGAGCCTGAGGGGGTGGATGTCGGGGTAGCCCTGGGCCAGGCACTGATTGACGGCGGCCTGGTCGCCCTGGTTGACGGCGGCGGCCAGTTGGCCGATGCCGCTGTCGGCGCCGAAGCGGCGGCTGGTGCGCAGCATGGCGGTCTGTTGGGCGAGGGGGGCGCCGTGGCCTTGGTACTGGCTGAGGTCGTCGCCGCTGTTGGCCTTGAGCCAGGCCACCGTGGCGGGGCTGTAGTCGCCGCGTTCGGCGTGGCGGCAGAGTTCGCCGAGGACGGCACCGGCTTCCACCGAGGCGAGCTGGTCCTTGTCGCCGAGCAGGATCAGGCGGGCGGCGGGGCGCAGGGCGGCGAGCAGGCTGGCCATCATCTCCAGGTCGATCATGGAGGCTTCGTCCACCACCACCAGATCGTGGGGCAGGGGGTGCTCGGGGCCGTGGCGGAAGTGGCGGGTGTCGGGCCGGCTGCCGAGCAGGCGGTGCAGGGTGCTGACGGCGGTGGGGATGCCGGCCTGCATGGCCTCGGGCAGGCGGGCGACGGCGCCGCCGATGGATTCGGTGAGGCGGGCGGCGGCCTTGCCGGTGGGGGCGGCGAGGGCGATGCGCAGTGGGCTGCCGGCGTCGCGGGCGGCGGTTTGCAGCAGGGCCAGCAGGCGCACCACGGTGGTGGTCTTGCCGGTGCCGGGG
>CAZYQX010000006.1:0-104392 GCA_964649985.1 uncultured Pseudomonadales bacterium
GCCGAGGTCGTTGTGGCAGTGCACCGAGAACACCGCCTTGTCGGCGTTGGGGATGGTCTGGATCAGGCGGCCGATGGTGGCACCGTACTGCTCCGGCACACCGTAGCCCACGGTATCCGGGATGTTGATGGTGGTGGCACCGGCGTTGATCACCGCCTCGATGATGCGACACATGAACTCGAACTCGGAGCGGGAGGCATCCTCCAGCGAGAACTCGACGTTGCTGGTGTACTTCATGGCGTGCTTGACCGCCATCACCGCGCGCTCGACCACTGCATCAGGCTCCATCTTGAGCTTGTACTGCATGTGGATCGGCGAGGTGGCGATGAAGGTGTGGATGCGCGGGCTGGCGGCGTTCTTCAGCGCCTCGCCGGCCCGGTCGATATCCGCCTGCACGGCACGGGCCAGGCTGCAGATGGTGCTGTCCTTGATATTGTCGGCGACCAGCTTCACGCCTTCGAAGTCGCCCGGGCTGGCAATGGCGAAGCCGGCCTCGATCACATCCACCTTCATCTTCTCCAGCATCTTGGCGATGCGGAGCTTCTCTTCCTTGGTCATCGAGGCGCCAGGGCTCTGCTCGCCGTCGCGCAAGGTGGTATCAAAAATGATCAAACGATCTTTGGCCATGATGCTAATGCTCCGAAAACTGGTCGGCCTGCCCGGAGGCGGCACTATGAATAGAAGTATACCGCGACCGAGGCCGTCGAATGAGATACAAGTGCGCGAATTTTGAGGAAAAGAATGGTAGCTGCCCCTCAGGGCAGTAGCAGCAGGCCGAACAGGGCCACACCCGCGCCTTGGGGGCAGGTCATCGCGGGGGGATGTGCGATGGTGGCGGGCATGCTGGAGAATGTCCAAAACATTGAGTCGTTTCGATAGTAACCAGCTTTGGGCTGGCTGCCAAGGGGAATCTGCACTGGCGCGACCACAGCGTGTACGCGGCTACTTGTCGGGGTTGCAGATCCAGCTGCCGGCCACGCACAGCACGTTGGGCATGGCCAGATAGGCATCCGCCAACTTGGCGTTGAGCCCCCCTGAAGGCACGAAGCGCATGGAGGGGAACACCGCGGCGTACTGGGTGAGGGCCGCCATGCCCCCCATGGCCTCGGCCGGGAAGAACTTCAGGCAGGAATAGCCCAACGCCTGCAGGCGGATGATTTCAGACGGCGTTGCCGCCCCGGCCAGCAGGGGCACCTTGTGCTGCTGGGCGGCCTCGTGCAGGGCCGGGGTCCAGCCCGGGGAGACGATAAAGCTGGCCCCCACCGCCAGGGAGGATTTCATCTGCGCCGGCAGCAGCACGGTGCCCGCCCCCACCACCAGATCCGGCAAGCGCTGGCGGATCTTCTCGATCGCCAGCAGCGCCTCCACCGAGCGCAGCGGCACCTCCACCACGCTCACCCCCTGCTCGAACAGCCGCTCGGCGGCGCTCAGCGCCGAGGCCACCGAGCTGACCGGCAACAGCGGCAGCACCGGCGCGGCCTGACGCAACACTTCTTCCAAGGTAACACTGAGTTCGCGGCTCACGTCACGGCCCCCACAAATCCAGTTGAACATCGCCTGGGAACGCCGGCAGCGGCGGCAAGTCGACGCTGCGCTTTTGCTGTTCCTCATAGAACAGCTTAGTCAGAAATGGCGCATCGCGATTGTCTGCCATATGACAAAAAAAGTAGGGGCGTTTGCCCTCTTCTCGCCATTGCTGCAGTTTTCCCCACCAAGGGGCGAGGAAGTCGGCATTTCGCAGCAATTCGGGGTGGCCAATAAATCTCACCACGGGCTGCTCCGTGACCGCCAAGGGGTGCACCGGCAGGCGCGGCTTGCGCTGCTGGGCCTCGATCACGGCCGCGCCTACCGGGGCGGCACTGAACAGGGCGCGACTGTCGAAGCACACCCGCTCCACCCGATGCTGGCGCAGGCAGTGCATCAGCGCCCGCTCGCTGTCGGCCTTATCGAAGAAGTCCGGGTGGCGGATCTCCACCGCGAAGCGGTAGTCGGCCGGCAGGGTGGCTAGAAAACTGTCCAGCAGCGGCAGATCCGCCGGGCCGAATTCGGCCGGCAACTGGATCATGGTGGGGCCGAGATGCTCGCCCAGCGGTGCCATCAGGCGCAGAAATGCGCTCAGGGCCTCGCCCGCCCCGCGCAGGCGCAGCGCGTGCGTAATCTCGCGGGGCAGCTTGAAACAGAAGCGGAACGACGGCGAGACCTGCTCCCGCCAGCGGGCCACGGTCGCCGGCGTAGGCGCGGCGTAGAAGGTGGTGTTGCCCTCCACCGCGTTGAACACACTGGCATAGAGGGCGAGAAAGTCTTCCGGCCGGGCGGATTCCGGAAACAAGCTGCCCAGCCAGGCGCGGTCGCCCCAGGAGGGGCAACCGGCATACAGCAGGGGCTCAGACACCGGGATGTGCCAGGTGCCGCGCCCTCCCGCACGGCGGGGTGGCGTGCAGGCAAGGCCCCGGCACGACTCAGTGCTCCCGGGTGGCGCGGAAGCGCACGTCCGGGTAGCGCTCCTGGGCCAGGCTCAGGTTGACCCGGGTAGGGGCCAGATAAGTGAGGTGGCCACCGCCGTCCAGGGCGAGGTTGTCGGCGCACTTGCGCTTGAACTCCTCGAACTTTTTCGGGTCGTCGCACTCCACCCAGCGGGCGGTGTTGACGCTGATGGACTCGTACACCGCCTCGACGCCGTACTCGTCCTTCAGGCGGTAGGCCACCACCTCGAACTGCAACTGGCCCACCGCGCCCACGATCAGGTCGTTGTTCTCGATCGGCATGAACACCTGGGTGGAGCCCTCTTCGGACAGCTGCTGCAGGCCCTTCTGCAGCTGCTTGGTCTTCAGCGGGTCCTTCAGGCGGATACGGCGGAACAGCTCCGGCGCGAAGTGCGGGATGCCGGTGAACTTCAGCTCTTCGCCTTCAGTGAAGGTATCGCCGATCTGGATGGTGCCGTGGTTGTGCAGGCCGATGATGTCGCCCGCCACCGCAATCTCCACCTGGGAGCGCTCGCCGGCCTTGAAGGTCACCGCGTCGGCGATTTTCACTTCCTTGCCGATGCGCACGTGCTTCATGCGCATGCCCTGTTCGTACTGGCCGGAGCAGACGCGCATGAAGGCGATGCGGTCGCGGTGCTTGGGGTCCATGTTCGCCTGAATCTTGAACACGAAGCCACTGAATTTGGCCTCGGTGGACTCCACCGTGCGGGTCTCGGCCTTGCGCGCCATGGGGCTCGGCGCCCACTCGACGAAGCCGTCCAGCATCTCGCGCACGCCGAAGTTGCCCATGGCGGTGCCGAAGAACACCGGCGTCAGCTTGCCGTCCAGGTATTCCTGCAGGTTGAATTCATGGCTGGCGCCCCGCACCAGTTCCACCGCGTCGCGGATCTCCTCGGCGTAGTGGCCCAACACCTTGTCCGCCTCGGGGCTGTGCAGACCCTTGACCTGCACGTCCTCCTGGATGGTGTGGCCCATGCCCTGCTGGTACAGATGGATGGTGTCGGTGTAGAGGTTGTAGACGCCCTTGAACTCCTTGCCCATGCCGATCGGGTAGTTGATCGGCGCGGCCTTGATGTTCAGCACCGTCTCGATCTCGTCCAGCAGCTCGATGGGCTCGCGGATGTCGCGGTCCATCTTGTTGATGAAGGCCAGGATCGGCGTGTCGCGCAGGCGGCACACGTCCATCAACTTGATGGTGCGCTCCTCCACGCCCTTGGCGCCGTCGATGATCATCAGGCAGGAATCCACCGCGGTGAGTACCCGATAGGTATCCTCTGAGAAGTCTTCGTGGCCGGGGGTGTCCAGCAGGTTGACCACGCGCCCCTTGTAGGGGAACTGCATCACCGAGGAGGTCACCGAGATGCCCCGCTCCTGCTCCATGGTCATCCAATCGGAGGTCACGTGGCGGTCAGACTTCTTGCCCTTGACGGTGCCCGCCACCTGGATCAGGTTGCCGAACAGCAGCAACTTTTCCGTGATGGTGGTCTTACCGGCGTCAGGGTGGGAGATGATCGCGAAGGTGCGACGCTTGTCGATCTCTTCCTGCAACTGCTTGGGGTTGAACATGGCGTCGGGGCTCGGGCAAAAGGGCGATTATAACGCTTATACCGCCGCCCGTTCCCCGGAAATTTGGCAGTTCAGCGCTGGCGACGCCCTGCCGCGGACAAGGCCAGCAAACCCGCCGCGAAATACACCCCGGCAGGCCCCAGGGGTACTTCCGACGCGGCACTCACCAGCCCCGCCCCCAGCGCGCGGTGCACCCGGGTGGTCACGTGGCCGCCATCCCAGTGAATGTAGCCCTCGGCCACGCTGAGGTCGTGACTGCAGGTCTCCGACCAGGTGCACAGCGCGGTGGGCTCAAGGATGCTGTAGAGCGCTGGATGCGCCATCATCTGCGCGACCAGGCCGTAGGCATCGAACAGATGCACATTCGCCCCCAATGCCAGATCCAACCGGGCCACCTCGGCGGCCATGGCGCCGTTCAGCACCACCGCATTGAGGTTGTCCGCACTGTTGAGATCGGGCCTGGCCACCCGATTGGCCACCAGGATATGTCTCGCCCCCAGGGCATCGAGCTGCTGCAGGCTCTGCCCCATGTTGAGCATGGCGCTGTTGATGCGGGATTGCAGGTCATCGGGGGTGGCGCCCACCAAGTCGTTACCCCCCAGCCAATACACATAGAGGGCATCCCCATCCGCGGCACCGCCGTTCAGGCTGGCCGTGAACTGGGCAAGCTGGGACAACCCGCCGGTATTCCCCACGGCGGGGTCGTCGGCAAACAGGTTTTTGTAACCCGAGGTGGCCGAGGCAACACTGTAGTTCTCCAGGGCAATGCCCAAGGTCTGGGCCGCATACTCCACCGCGACCGGCCCGTTGGAGAACCGCCCCCGGTAATAGGGTGCGCCTGGCAGGTCGTAGCCCTCGGTGGCCAGCAGGCTATAAAACGAGTCGGGGTCGTCCATACCTGTGTCGGAGGTGCTGGCACCCAACACCACCAGCTTGCTGTAGGCCTGTGAAGTCAGCGGAAAGGCCAGCAGAGACACCGCCAACAGGGCACCGCGAGCGAAGAGATATCTGCGCATGAGAGATCATCCTTGGTTCAATGGCGCCCAGCGTGGGACACCTTTTTTATAATTGCAGCAACATTACATCACTCACTCATGGCCCTCAATAGCCCACCCAGGGCTATCCCTGCAGCAATGCCGCCAGCGCGCCACCCTCCAGCTCTTCGTGCAGCAACAGCTGCTCCACCATCCCCTCCAGTTGGCTGCGGTGGTATTGCAGCTGCTCCAGGGCCTGTTGCTCGGCCTCCCGCAGCAGCCGCGCCACTTCCAGGTCCACCCGCTCGGCAGTGGCCTCGGAGAAATCGCGGGGCTCGGCCATCTCGCGGCCGAGGAAGGGGTGATCCTCCCCCACCCGCAGGCTCACCGGGCCGAGCAGCGGGCTCATGCCCCACTGCGCCACCATCTTGCGGGCCAGCCGGGTGGCTTGCTTCAAGTCGTCCTGGGCGCCGCTGGACACCGCGCCGTATACCAGCTGCTCTGCCGCCCGCCCGCCCAACAAAATGGCCAGGCGGCCATAGAGGTAGCGCTCATCCACGTTGTAGCGATCTTCCTGCGGCAACTGTTCGGTGATACCCAGGGCCTGGCCATGGGGCACGATGCTGACTTTTTTCACCGGATCTGCCCCGGCGCAGAACCAGGCCGTGATGGCGTGGCCGGACTCGTGCACCGCCACCCGCCGGCGCTCCTCCGGGTTCAACAGGTTTTCCCGCGCGGCGCCCAACACCACTTTTTCCCGGGCCTCGATGAAATCCGCCATCTCCAGCGCCCGCTTGTTGGCCCGAGCCGCCCCTAGCGCCGCTTCATTCACCAGGTTTTCCAGATCGGCCCCGGAGAAGCCCACCGTGCCGGCCGCCACCTCGTCCAGCTTCACATCCGCCGCCAGCGGCTTCTCGCGCACGTGCACCCGCAGGATGGCCTCCCGGGCGGGCTTGCTGGGCAGCTCCAGCACCACCTTGCGATCGAAGCGACCGGGGCGCAGCAGGGCCGGGTCCAGCACATCGGGCCGGTTGGTCGCGGCCATGACCACCACCGCCTCGCCGGGGGAGAAGCCGTCCATCTCCGCCAAGATCTGGTTCAGGGTCTGCTCGCGCTCGTCATTACCGCCGCCCAGACCGGTACCACGCACCCGGCCCACCGAGTCGATCTCGTCGATGAAGATCAGCGAGGGCGCATCCTTGCGGGCCTGCTCGAACATGTCGCGCACCCGGGCCGCCCCCACGCCCACATACATCTCGATGAACTCGGAACCACTCACCGAAAAAAACGGCACCTTGGCCTCAGCGGCAGTGGCCTTGGCCAGCAGCGTCTTGCCGGTGCCCGGCGGCCCCATCATCAAGACCCCCTTGGGCATCTTGGCCCCCAGTAGGCGAAAGCGCTCGGGATCGGTGAGGTAATCGATGATCTCCTGCAAATCCTGCTTGGCACTCTCACAGCCGGCCACGTCGGCATAGGTTGGCCCCCCCGTGCTCACGTCGAAGCGCCGGGCCCGGGAGCGGGTAAAACTGAACAGGCCACCTCCGCCACCGCCGCCCGCCCCCATGCGGTCGCGCAGGGCGCGGGTGCTGTAGACCATCAGGGCGATGATGAACAACCAGGGCAGGAAGCCCACCAGCAGTTGCAGCCAGACCGGCTGGGTATCGGGCACCGCCTCCACCGCTACCTCGTGCTGGGACAGGAAATCCAGCAGGCGGCTGTCTTCCACCGCCGGCACAAAGGTGCGGAACTGCCCCTTGCTGGACTGCGCATCCAGATCGCGGTAGCGCCCTCGCAGCTCCTGCCCCTTGAAGCTGACCGACACCACCTTGCCCTGGACCACCTGGCTGCGGAACTCAGAATAGCTCAGCAGGTTGGGCTCCTGTACCGTACTCACCGTCATCAGGTAATAGAGGCCAAACAGCAATGCCGACCACAACAGCCAGCTAGCCTCCAACCCGAGCGGACGCTGCGGCGGCTCCGGCGAATCAGAGGGGGGAGTCGGGGGAAGGGATCGCTGGCCAGCCATAGCACTCACGCATGAAGTGTTTTGCACATCCTACGCAGCATGAACTGGAACAACAATCCACTTTATCAATGGAATAGAATGTCCATTTTGACCAGCCCACTACGCATGCACGCACAACCATCCGCCGCCGGCCGACAGAATCTTCATCGACTGCTGAGTATTCGCGGCATCGTGCTTACATTGCAGGCGCTGGCCTTGGCCTGGGCTCAGCACCAGGGCAATATGGAATTATCGCTGGGGCCACTGGTTGCGCTACTGGCGATCAACACCGCACTCGCCTTGGCCACCGCCTGGCGCCTGCGCCGCCCATGGCCGGTAACCGATGCAGAACTCCTGGGGCAGCTGCTTGCCGACGTGCTGCTACTGTCACTCCTGCTGTACTGGAGTGGCGGCAGCACCAACCCCTTCGTGTCTTACTATCTGGTGCCCCTGAGCATCTCGGCCGCCGTGCTACCCAGAGCACACACCTGGTGCCTGACCGGGCTCTGCATAGGCGCCTACAGTCTGATGCTGTTCTATTATCAGCCCCTGCCCTGGCTGGCCCCCGGCCACCATCATCACGGCGGCCCGCTGCTGAGCCCGCACATCGTCGGCATGTGGGCCAGTTTCAGTGTGAGCGCGCTGCTGATCACTTACTTCGTGACTCGCATGGCCGAGGCGCTGCGCAGCCGGGATGCCTTGCTGGCGCGCGAGCGGGAGATGCGCCTGCAGGAAGAGCAGCTGCTGGGGCTCGGCGCACTGGCGGCAGGCACCGCCCATGAACTGGGCACCCCCCTGGCGGGGGTCTGCGTGCTGGCAGAAGACCTGCAACACGCGCTGGCCGACCACCCCACCCTGGCCGAGGATGCCCAGCTGCTGGTGCAGCAGACCGACAGCTGCCGACGCATCCTGCAAAACCTGGCCCGGGCAGCCGAGCCGCTGCGCCGAGGCGAGCGCCAGCGCCTGCAAGCAGCCGATTATCTGGAGACCGTACTCGATCACTGGCGCCTGCTGCGCCCGGATGGGCTCGCGACCCTGAGCGTACAGAACAGCGGCTTGATCGAGGTCGACGCCACCCTCGAACAGGCCTTGATCAACCTGCTCAACAACGCCCACGAGGCCAGCCCAGGCGGCATTGAGCTGAGCCTGTCACAACAACAAGGCGAAGTGGACATCAGCATACTGGATCGCGGCCCGGGCATTTCCCCCCACATCGCCGAGCAACTTGGCACCCCATTTTTATCCACTAAGGGCGAGGGGCGCGGCCTGGGCCTGTTTCTGGCCAATGCCAGCGTGGAGCGACTGGGCGGGCGCGTGCTGCAGCAGCCCCGGCCCGGTGGCGGCACCATTACACGCGTCATCTTGCCTGAGGCCTGCGCATGAGCGATCGCTGTGACTTTCTGATCATCGACGACGACGCCCAGTTCGCCCACATTCTGGCGCGCAGCCTGCAGCGACGCGGCTTCAACTGCCGCCAGGTACAAACCGGCGAGGAAGCCCAGCAACAGCTGGAGCACTGCCAGCCGGAGTACATCCTGCTGGATCTCAAACTGGAACAGGCTTCAGGGCTGCAGCTGCTTCCCCACCTGAAGGCCATGGCCCCGGACGCTGACATCCTGGTGCTGACAGGCTACGCCAGCGTCAACACCGCCGTTGAAGCCATCAAGCTGGGCGCCATCAATTACCTGTGCAAACCTGCCAGCACCGACGAGATCCTGCAGGCACTGGCGGCCGTTGACGGCAATCCAGCAGCAGAAATCGAAGAGCAGCCCCTGAGCGTGGACCGCCTGGAGTGGGAGCACATTCAGCGCGTGTTGCAGGAAAACGAGGGCAACATTTCTTCTACTGCACGCGCCCTGGGCATGCACCGCCGCACGCTACAGCGCAAGCTGCAAAAGCGGCCCGCACGCCGTTAAACGCCGCCGAGCCAAGCCCATTTCCTTGGCCGCCCGGCTTGGGAACCTCTGAATAAGTCCCTGAAGACGCGCTGGCGTCGTTAAAATCATGCTCAAAATGCTCATTTACGACCAGTAAACTCCGCTTTTTCGCATGATTTTGCCTAGCCATCATCGCCTTGATGGACTTATTCAGAGGTTCCCTTGGCAGCTCGCCAAAGCACATCCACAATGTGCAGTTTCCGCATATCGCGGACGCAAGCGCGATACACTGTTATCTTGTATCAAGAACCATATGCAGACTCTGTTCACCTCATGAAGCGAATTTCTCATTTCAGCCGGGCCATTGGCCTGGGCACCAGCCTCTGCCTCAGCCTGCTGGCCACACCCGCCGCCACCGCCAAGGCGGCGCCGTACAGCATGCAGCCCAACAGCGATGTGATCGGCGAGCTTGATATCTACCAGGCCAAGTACGAAGACACCTTCGCCGACATCGCCGACCGCTTCAACATGGGCTACAACGAACTGGTCTGGGCCAACCCCAAGGTGGACCCCTGGCTACCCAAAGCCGGCACCGAGATCGTGCTGCCATCGCAGTTCATTCTGCCGCCTGGCCCGCGCCAGGGCATCGTGCTCAACATCACCGAATATCGCCTGTACTACTACCCACCGGGTGGCAAGGTGGTGCACGTCTACCCGATTGGCGCCGGCCGCGAAGACTGGGCCTCGCCCCTGCTGGAAACACGCGTCGCCTCCAAGGTTGAAAAACCCTCCTGGACGCCCCCCGAATCCATTCGCCAGGAACACGTGCGCGACGGGAAAGGTGTACTGCCCAAGGTTGTTCCCCCAGGCCCCAACAACCCGCTCGGCCCGTTCGCCATCCGTTTGGGCATTCAGGGCTACCTGATCCATGGCACCAACCGCACCTTTGGCATTGGCCAACCCGTGAGCCACGGCTGCATCCGCATGCAGAACTGGGATATCGCCGACTTGTTCCAGCGCGTAAGCCCGGGCACGCCAGTGCGCTTCATTCAGGCGCCGGTCAAAGTCGGCGTGCAGGGCGACCGGCTGCTGGTGGAAGTCCACCCCGAAGAGGAAGGCGACCTGCTGGATCCTACCGGCCACTTGCGCCAGCTGTTCCAGCTGCAGTTCCAGAAACTGGCCGAACAGCACGGAGCCTCAGCCATCACACTGAACGAATCCGCCCTGACCGCCGCGCTGGAACGCGCCACCGGCGTGCCCGAAGTGGTAGGCACTGTGGCTGCCACTGAGGCTGAGCCCCACCTGTTCTAAGACAGCTTGCACGACGCCCCTCACCACCGCGAGGGGCGAAGCAGATCGCCAACGCAGGCACCGCCCCCAAACCAACCCCGCTCCCACCCGGCACCAAGCACACCGAGGCATCACGCCGCGCTTGGCGCGCGTGCGTTTCTGCGGCACGGGTCACATCAGCACGTCGGCATCGTAGCCGCGAGCGAGGGGCGACAGGAATGAGCATGGCGTCAGCGTGCGCAGGGATGATGGAGGGTGCGCAGGATCATGCAGCGCTTACAGCGGCAATCCAGCAACAAGCCAAGATTCGATTTACAGGGTATTCACGCTTGCCAAGGACTGGCGAGAGGGGGTACTGCGGTGTGCGAAAAAGCGGGGTCCGCCCGGCCGTAGCCGGACGAACCCACCCACAATTACTTGCGGGTAGCTTTCTGCAGCATGCGCTCTGCACGCTCGTTGGCTTCTGCAGCTGCTTTAGCAGCTTCGTCAGCCTTGGCAGAAGCGGCGTTAGCGGTCGCTTCAGCGGAGGTAGCTTTGGCCAGGGCGGCGTCAGCGGTAGCTTTAACTTCTTCCAGGTCGCCCTTGGAAGCACAGCCCGCTACCAGAGCGGTGGTCAGTACAGCGAATGCAACTTTGCGCAGCATGATGTTTTCCTCACTCTAGAGATTCGGATCCGTTCCACGCCAAGGTCCATTACTCCCTGGCGCCGCGAACCACGGTGCGTAGTTTAGGACAATTGAAGGCAAATGTGTCTACTGCAGGAGCAAATTAGTGACAAAAATCAACAATATTGGCCGCCAGAAACGGCCCAACTCCCGAAATGATCACTTTTTGTTTGCCTGATCACGCAGTCTACCAGCCAAGTCCTGGAAGAGAATCTAGATATATGGATTCAAAGGATTAAAACAAAATAGAACTAAGGTAACGCTGGCGGGCAATGAATATGCAAGCCACTATTAGTTAGGTTGAGCATTGCTTCATAAGCAAGTGGCTGATGCTCATTCGCTAGCGGATCTAGCAATGAACAATATCCCCTTGGGAAAGGCCTGACTCTCTTAGGACAGACACCATGGATGACCGACTGCCGTACACAACGCGTCGCTCTTTGTGGATTGGCGGTGGACTTTTCCTGCTGCTTGGCACGCTCACCCTGTTGACCAGTGCAGCTACCGCCAAGCTGGATCGCGCCGCAGAGGAAGCACACTTCAACCTGCAGGCGGCCGAACTGTGTGATCGTATCGCCAAGCGCATGAAAGACTACGAGATGCTGCTGCGCAGCGCCGCAGGGCTGTTCATCGCCTCGCGCGAGGTATCGCGTGACGAATGGCATGCTTACCACCAACTGCTGCAGCCTGCCCTCTATTACCCGGGCCTACAGGGGCTGGGCTTTGCCGAATGGCTTACGCCAGGCCACGTCATGCCGCAGGAAGCTCGCATACGCGCAGAAGGGCTGGCACATTACAAAGTCTTCCCGCCGGGGGACCGCAAGGCCTACGCCCCAGTCACCTATCTGGAGCCTATGGACTGGCGCAACAAACGCGCCATCGGTTACGACATGTATTCAGAGCCCGCGCGAAGGGCCGCCATGGATCTGGCGCGCAACACCAACATGCCGGCACTGAGCGCACCAGTGCGCCTGATTCAAGAGACCGACGACACCCCACAGATCGGCTTGCTGATGTACTGGCCCGCCATGCAGCAGAGCAGCGAGGGTCAGCCCCCTCGCTTCATCGGCTTTGCCTATGCGGCATTTCGCACAGCGGACCTGATGAATGCCATTCTGGACAAGGATCGCCCCCATTTTGGCCTGCGAATCGTAGATGTAGACGCATCGCCGTCCGACGCAGTGGCATACCAGAGCACATCCCCCACCGGCCCGCTCAAACGGACAGAGGAGCTTAGCGTGAGTGGCCGCATTTGGCGGATGGAGATCTATGCCACGCCCACTTACATGGCCCGCCAGTCCCGTCACAATGCCGTCACAACACAGGCTGTTGGGCTCGCGCTAAGTGCCCTGATCGCCATGGTGCTCACCACCTATCTCTACCAACGCGAAAATGCAGCACTGGCCGAAAGAGTGCGAGCACGGGAGCTCATCCAGCGGGAAACCCGCTTCCGCAGAATGATCGACACCATGCCTCATGGCGTGTTTGTGGTCGATCACCAGGGCGTCATCGAGCATGCCAATCAAAGCCTGCACAGGACCTTCGGCCACCCTGCCGGCTCTCTCATCGGCAGGCACCTATCGGTGCTGTTGCCAGAAGAGCTGCGCACGCAGCACCAACAGCACTTTGCCCAGTACCTACTCAACCCGGGTGACCGCCTGATGGGCCAAGGCCGCGAGCTGTTCGGCCTAGCCGCGAATGGCGCCATGATCCCGGTGGAAATCAGTCTTTCCCCTGTGCGCGACAACGGCCACCTCAGCATCCTCGCGGTGGTGGTCGACATCACCCCCCGACGCACCGCAGAGGAACAACTCAAACAGCAAGCAGAAGCCCTCGCCCGATCCAACCACTACAAATCGGAGTTCCTGGCCAACGTTTCACACGAACTAAGAACTCCGCTCAACAGCATACTGATCCTCAGCGAACAACTTCACCAGAACAAGGGTGGCCGGCTGTCAGAGCGGGAGGTGTTACACGCGCGGGTTATACGCCAATCTGGCACAGAACTACTGGCTCTGATCAACGACATTTTGGATCTCTCCCGTATCGAAGCTGGCCGCATGGAGCTGTTGAAGGATCACTTTGCCATCAGTAGCTTGTCGGAGCGGTTGCTGGAGGGCCTTGGTCCCCTTGCCGATCAGAAGGGCCTGGAATTCTCCGTGGAAATTGCCGCCGATTGCCCAGGCATGTTGTTTACCGATCTGCAGCGGCTGTCCCAGATTCTGCGCAACCTCATTCAAAACGCAATCAAGTTCACTCACAAAGGGGGCGTGCAGGTGCAGATTTCTCGGCCCACGGAGCCCACCAGGAGAGAAGAAGGCTTTATTACCTTCTCCGTAAAAGACACCGGCATCGGTCTCCCAGCGGACAAACTTGACATAATTTTTGATGCCTTTCGCCAAGCCGATGGCTCGACGAGTCGGCGTTTTGGCGGATCCGGACTAGGCCTCACCATCTCCAAAGAGCTGGCTCATCTTCTCGGCGGCTATATCGAAGTAAACAGCCAAGAGGGAAAAGGCAGCATCTTCACATTGTGTATCCCATGCGGCCGCGACTCCAGCAATACCCTCCTGCCCAGCCCAGATGAAGCACAGCCCTCCGCCCCACACAGCGACTATCGCGATCAAGCTGTAGATGAGCGCGTGGCCCATGCGGAGCGCCATACCAACCCTGTGTTGATCGTGGATGATGACATCCGCAACATCTACGCCATGTCAGCGCTCTTGGACGAGCTCGGCTTCGACAGCATTCCCGCCCGCCACGGCGAAGAAGCGCTCGCCTTGGTCAACCAGGCATCCTTCAGCCTGGTCTTCATGGATATCGCCATGCCGATGATGGATGGACCGACCACGATCAAAGCCCTTCGCGCACAAGGCTTCACCGCACCGATCGTGGTGGTGACAGCCCACGCCATGAAGGGTGACCGCGAGCAGTATCTGGCGCTCGGTGCCGACGATTACCTGGCCAAACCCGTGTCCCGCGCAGCAACCAGGGAAATTCTTGAAAAATGGGTCAAATAAACCAACGCGAGAGGCCGCCATGCAGCAACTAAAATCCTCCCAGATCTCGCTGCCTGCAGTGCTACTGGTGGACGACAAACCCAGCAACCTACTGAGTTTGCAGGCAGTGCTAGATGAGTTGGGCACGCCCTTGCTCACAGCCAACTCCGGTGAAGAGGCATTGACCACATTGTTGCTGCACGACATCGCCCTTGTGCTACTGGACGTGCAAATGCCCGACATGGACGGCTATGAAGTAGCACGCCTGATGCGCTCCAACCCCCGCACACGCAAGATCCCGGTAATCTTCATCACCGCCAACGCCCTCGACGAGCGCTCTGCCATGCTCGGCTATGAAGTCGGCGCGATGGACTACATCTACAAGCCCGTGAGCGGGAACATCCTGCGTAGCAAAGTGCGTGTAGTGCTTGAGCTTGAAGCCTCGCGCAAGGCACTGGTTCGCGCCAACCAAGAGCTGACCGCTTCTCGCAGTTACTACTCCACCATTCTGTCAACGGCCGCCGAGGGCATCCTGGTGGTCAACCCCGAAGGCGTGATTGACTACGCCAACCCCGCCGCCAGCATGATGCTGAGTGAGGCGGCGGAGCTAGTCGGCACACCACTCCCCCAGCTCCTTACTCCCCCGGGGGAAAACCTGGTGCCTTGGAATGCCTCTGCCTACTATGCCAAGTGGCACCAAGGCCTGACTTACCGGCAGATGGACACCACCCTCTACACGCTGGACCACCGCTCAATTCCGGTCAGCCTTTCCTGCTCGCCCCTACCCATTCCACTCACGGGTATGGTGATCGTGTTCCAAGACATCTCCCTCGCCAAAGAGCTTCAACTGCGCTTGGAGCAGCAGGCCGTCACCGACTCACTCACCGGATTGCTCAACCGGCACGGCTTCATGCAAGCACTGGCCAATACCATCGCCAGACACGAAAGAAGGCGGGAGAAATCACTCGCCCTACTCTATCTGGATCTGGACGGCTTCAAAGTCGTCAACGACAGCCTGGGGCACGAAGCCGGCGACCAACTACTGGAAGTCTTCGCCCAGCGGCTACGAAAATGCCTTCGCCCCTACGACCTCATTGCCCGACTGGGTGGCGACGAATTCGCCGTGCTGGTCGATAGCATCGAGAGCAACGTCGACAGCGAGCGCATCGCCCAGAAAATTCTTCGCACGCTACAGCATCCCATCGAGGTATTCGGCCATCAGGTCAACGTCGGTGCCAGCATCGGCATCGCCGAATACCACGAGGTTGGCAAATCACCCGAAGCGCTGCTGCAAGCGGCCGACATGGCGATGTATCAGGCCAAGCGCACAGAGCGCAATACCTACCGTTTCTTTACCCAAGAAATGAATTTCCAGGCAAGGGCTCGCCGCCTACTGGAGGAAAGCCTGCGCAATTCCATCGCTTCACACCGTTTCAAATTACACTATCAACCTCAGATCAACCTAGCCGACGGCAGCCTGCGTGGTCATGAAGCGCTGGTGCGGTGGGAGCATGAGGCCGCTGGCACTATCATGCCGAGCACATTCATCCCCCTGCTTGAAGAAACGGGCCTGATTCATCAGCTCGGCCCCTGGATCATCCGCGAAGCATGCAAGCAAAACCTCGCCATGCAAAACGCCGCCATCGATAAAAAAATAATCGCCATCAACATCTCTGCCCACCAGTTCACTCAGCGCGATCTGGTAGAAGACATTCGGATAATTCTGCAGGAAACCGAGCTGAACCCCGAGTTGATCGAACTTGAGCTGACTGAAGGCACCCTGATGAAGGACGTAAGCAACACCAAGAAACAGCTCTGGGGACTGAAAAACCTGGGGCTTAAACTAGCCATCGATGACTTCGGAACAGGCTATTCGTCACTCGCGTACTTGAAGCAATTCCCAATAGATGTGCTGAAGATCGACCGCAGCTTCGTCGTGCACTGTCACCACGCCAAACGCGACCAAGCGATTATCGACACGATCCTGCAGCTGGGCCGCAATTTAGGCCTGAGCGTGATCGCCGAGGGGGTGGAGACGCGCGCCCAGGCAGATTGGTTGAAGCAGCATGGCTGCAGCATCGCCCAAGGCTACCTGTTTGGCAAACCCTCCCCTGCCACACCCTAGCCAGCGGTTGAAATAGGCTCAAAGCCGGCTAAGGCAACTCTGAATAAGTCCATCAAAGCGATGATGGCGGCTGCAGCTTGCTCAATGGCTCATCGAGCAGCGCGATGCCCCTGCCCATGCTTTGCAATTGATACATGTGCTGGTAGAGCCCGTTCTGCGCCACCAGCTCTGCATGCCGGCCGCGCTGTGCAATACGCCCCTGATGCAACACAATGATTTCATCGGCCTCCACCACCGTCGAGAGCCGATGAGCAATCACCACCACGGAAAGACGACCACGCAACGCCAGCAGCGAGCGCTGAATGATGGCTTCCGACGGCGAGTCGATGCTGGCGGTTGCTTCGTCCAGGATCAGCACATCTGGATGGCGCGCCAGCGCTCTCGCCATGGCCAGCAACTGGCGCTGGCCAGTGGATAAATTGACTCCCCGCTCACCCAGCGGCGTGTCGTAGCCTTCCGGCAAGCGGGCAACGAAATCGTGCAACCCTGCAGCACGCGCAGCGGCCTCAATCTCATCCGCAGACAGCCGCGCACCAAAGGCAATATTGTCACCGATACTGGCGGCAAAAATGAACGGATCCTGCTGAACAAACACCACCCGTCGATGGAAGTCCACGGCGGCTATCTGCTCCAGCGGCAGACCTCCCAGCGCAATGCCCCCCGCAGACGGGGTATACAACCTCATCAGCAGACTGGCCAAGGTGCTCTTGCCACTTCCGGTGTGGCCTACGAGCGCCATAAAGCGGCCAGCAGGCAGGAAGAGATCAATGTTTTTCAGCACCTGAACCTGGCCGTCGTAACTGAACGACACGTCCCTCACCCGCAAGTCAAGCCCACCCGGCGGAAGCGGCAGATGTCCTCGCGGGGATTCAGGCAAATCCTGCAGTTCAAATACCCGCCCCCCTGCCACAATCGCCTGTTGTACCAGATTCAAGCGCTGGGTCATTTCAATCACGGGTTCGGCAAAGCGTCCCAGATAGTTGATGAACACATAGATCAAGCCGATACTGGCCCCCGTCTCCAGCGAACGGGCGCCGAAGTAGAATAGCAACGCCGCCAAGGTCGCCAGCTGTAGCAGATCGATCAATGGGCGCAACAATGCCGCATCCAGCTTGAGATTTTGCACCCGCGCCCGATAGTGTGATGAGGAGACTTGCTCGAAATCAGACGCGAACCGTTGCGTCTGGGCAAATAGTTGCACCAGACGCATGCCTTGAATCGACTCCGACAAACGCGCATTGATCTCCCCCAGCCAGCTGCGCACCGCCTGCATTCTTGGCGCACTCAGGCGCTGATACGCCAGCATCACCCCCACCACAGCGGGCACAAAGACAGCGCAGGGCAACATCAGGCGCCAGTCCAATAGGGACATCGCCACAAGAATTCCCAACACCCGCACACCATTGCCGACAAAGGTACCCAACGCATTGACATAGAGTTCTTTGATGGCCTCGGTATCATTCGTCAGACGGGACGTCAGCTGACCCGAAGGGTGATGGTCGAAGTAGCTCATCGGATGGCGCAGCAAAGCCTCGAAGGCGGCATTTCGCACGCGCTCGATGGCTCCCAGCGCTATGCGGTGAAAGCTGAGCGCTTGCGCATAACCCGCCGCCGCCGCCACCAGATAAAGCAACACATAAGCACCGGCCAACATCATCAGGGGGCCGATAGCCCAATTACCCGCAGTCACATGATTGTCAATGAAATGCTTGATCAATAGAGGCGCCGTGACATCGGCAGCGGTTGCCAACAGCACCAGCACCATCGCTTGCCGAAACAAAGAACGATCAGCAGCGGCCTCTCGGAACAAGCGGCGGGAGACAGGAGAAAAAAGCACGGCGTTAGGCCCTCAGGCCGCTCAGTGAGGCTAATTCAGCAAAAGCACGGCTAGACAGCCGAGTATTTTGCCACAAGCGGACCCGCGCTGCGGACACCACTGATCAAAGCGCCTGCTCTCAGGCACCAGGTCTGCGCCTTGGCGATCATCTGGGCGGTCTATGGAACAGTCACACCAAACGCTGCGGCAGCGCGCAAACGGCGAGGTGCCGGGCAGTCCTGTCGGCCCTGGCAACTCGCTTCATCCAGCCGGCCCGCTCAAGACGGGGAAGACGTTTTAAACTGACGCTATGCGCCGCGCCCCTTCGGGCAGGGTCTCCGCTGCGCTTCGGCTCGCATGTTTTATGCCTCCACTGCGCTCAGCGCCCTGTGGGCGTGGCCTTCGGCTCGCCTAGCCCTCATCGGCTGGATCGACGTTTTCAGAGGCTCCCTGGCCATCGCAGGTGCTTAGCTCAGCCGCATTGGCATTCGGCGCCTGCAAACCAGGCGCGAGGCTGTCGGGATAGGCTATTCGCATGGCCGAGCGGTGTAGCGGCTGACTGAATGGCCGCGCTCAAAATGGGTCAGGAAATTCCGCGCGCAGTTTCACGATCTGATCAAGCTGCTGTTCAAGCACCATGATAACCTCAGGATCAAACTGCTTGCCTTCCTGGCCGCGCATATACTCCATCACTTTCTCCAGCGGCCAGGCCTCCTTATAGCAGCGCTTGCTGCCCAGCGAATCAAATACATCGGCCACCGTTACAATGCGGCACATCAGGTCAATTTCGTCCCCAGCCAACCCTTGTGGATAGCCGCTTCCATCCCAATGCTCATGATGTTGTGCGGCGATTACCGCTCCCATCCGAAGCACTTCACTCTTTGCATTTTTGAGCATGTTGTGGCCAATCATGGCATGGGATTTCATGACCTCCCACTCATCTGGCTCAAACTTGCCGGGTTTGTGTAATACGGCATCGGGGATCGCCACTTTGCCTATATCGTGCAGCGGCGCCGCCAATTTGATCATCTGGCATTCATCATCGCTGTAGCCAAGCGCCTGGGCCAAAATATACGCCATGTGCGCCATGCGTTTGACATGCCCGCCCGTCTCTTGGGAGCGCAGCTCCATGGACTCACCCAGGATATAAGACAACTCACTCTGGGTATCGCGTACCCGCTCGCGCAGGATGATGCTTTCGTAGGCCACCGCTACATTGTGCGAGAACACATCCAATAACTGGTAATCCATGGGCGAAAGCGGCTGAGACAACTTCACATACAGCACGTTTTCACTCCCGCGCCGGGTCGTGTAATAACCGACGAACTGATCACCCAGATTCAGCGAATGGTGCTCCCCCAGCGCCAGGCGAATCTTGGTCTGTACCTCACGCGGAATGACGGCCTCGACCTCCCCGTCCGTTTCTTGAAAATAATTTGGCGTGGCCGCCAGAACCTCTAGTTTCCCCGGGGTTTCTTTTGAGGCAACCGCCGATAGCACGTTGCAATAAACGGCATCACCTTCCAACCCCAGCAGCCCTGTGATCTGGGTGAGCACGGCAGAGGCGAGCTCAACCAGATTGTTGCTTTCAAACACATGACCAATGGCTTCAATCGCCCGCTCAAGCCCTGCACGATTGCGCTCGATCGCAATGATGTCTCGGTAAGCACGCAGCGCTGCATAGAGCAGTGTCTTGAGTTTGATCGAGGTGAGTTCGGTCTTGTTCTTGTAATCGTTGATATCGTAATCGCGAATCACCGACTCTTCTGGAGCCTGCCCCGGCTGGCCGGTGCGCAGCACTATGCGCACGGAGAAATTCTGTAATTCCTCCCTGATAAAGCGCACCAAGTTCAGCCCGGCGTGGTCCTCTTCCATTACCACATCCAGCAGTGCCAGGGCGATATCCGGATGCGCCAGCAAAATCTCCCTCGCCTCTGCACCTGAGTAGGCCGAAAATATCTGCAGCGCCTGCCCGTCAAATCTGAAGTCACGCAGCACCATCTGTGTGACTTGATGAACCTCAGGTTCATCATCAGCCACCAGAATCTTCCACCTATGACCGGCCTGGCCCGATTCAGCCAATACCGAAGCGGTTTCCTGCTGGGAACCATCGCCCGCAAACAGAAAATCATCGCTCATCCAGCACTCCCTTTGCCCGGCATCCGGGTTTCAACAGATCAAGGCTAACTTCATTAGTTATAGACAATAACCGGCTGTTGGTCGAAGCAAAGGCCTAGCTAATGCAAAGGATGCTAGTCATGCGCGCCCGCCTAAGGTAGAGTAAGCAAGCACTAACAACCATAAACTAACATCGAGCCCGTTCTCTCATGCCTGTCGCTGAGGCCCCCCAACAACGCGCCCATCTGTGGGTGGTTCGCGCCACTGCATGCACCCCCTCCGGCCTGTGGGATATGCTGCGTGCATGGGGTTTTGAAATCAGCTTTCATGACCTACCACCCCAGTGTGAGGCTGATCGGGCATGCGTCGTGATATACGAGCTGGCAAATGCCGAACAGGCCCGCGCACTTTGCCTCCAGCAACAGGCCCCCAAGACCAAACACCCCTGGATTGCACTCTGCGACCCGGTCGATACCGAGGCACTCACAGCGCTGGTGCTGGCGGGCATGAGCCAGCACCACTGCCCGGCCCTTGCGGATGCACTTCTGCGTCAGATTGGCAGCACCAAGGCTCTGCAACTTCTCGGCGATCAGCCGCCGCTGGTGGCGCTGCTGGGAGGCGAGCAAATTCCGGGGCTTGAAGCCGCTCTGGAGCAACAAGGTCTGCAATGCCAAAACAGATGCTCACTGAGCGACTGGCTAGGCCTAGTGCGTGAAACAGCCCCGGCGCTGATGATCGTCGTCGGAAATTCCAACACGCAAGCCTTGTCGCACATCATGTACGCCGCACGCCAACAGCATCGGCGACGCCTCAACCTCAGCGCGATCATCTGGACTGATGACACGGCTCCCGGCGAGGATCTGCTCGAGGCAAGTGACCTGCTGCTGAGGCAAAGTGAACATAGCAACGCCGAGATGGCCGCATTACTTGCCCGCAGAGCATGGCGAGGCGTGAGGGAAAGTGCATTCCGACGCCATGACCAACAATTGGAGCGCTGTGGCAATCAATGGCTGATGGCCAGGGAGCACTTGCTGGTCACGCTCACCGACATCAACGGCAAACGCATCTACGTCAGTGAAAAGCTGTGCGAACGCACGGGTTATAGTGCTGCAGAACTACTGGGTCAGTCGGTCGAGGTCATTACCCACATGGCCGATATACCGAGCATTCGCAGCACCCTTAGCCACCAACACAGCTGGAATGGCATGCTGGAAACCGTGGCTGCCAATGGCGAACAAATCCTGTTCGAGACCCACGTAATCCCACTGCTGAATGAACTGGGAGAAGTCCATCAATACCTCGGCCTGCTGACGGACGTCACCGAGTCCCACCGCTTGCAACAACAAGCATTGCAGCAAAACAACGAGTTACAGTCCATTCTGGATGCAATTCCGGCCATGGTGTTGCAAAAGGACCGGCAGGGCAAAATCATCCGGGTCAACCAGACCGCCGCCCAGGTGATGGCAAGTCAACGGGAACAGATGGAAGGGCGTGCGGTCGACGACGTGTTCACCCGCCCGGACAATCATCGACTCAGCGACAACATCATCCTCGAGCATCGCACGCCGGTTAACAACATTATCGATCAGCACATACACCCCGATGGTCGCACGGTGTGGATGCGCACCGACAAGACCCCACTGCTCGGCCCCGACGGGGAAGTTAGCAGCATCGTATCCTGCGTGTTTGATGTTACCGAACAGCAGCGCACACTGGCGGCGCTGGCGGAAAGCGCCGAACGGCTACATCGAAGCCAGTCTTATGCGCAAGTAGGTACCTGGGACTGGGATCTGCAGACCCAGGAAGTACACATCTCGGAGGAGTATGCCTCGGTGTGTGGTTTGCCCCCTGGCACCAAGACCATACACAAAAGTGCCTTGGTGGAGCGCATGCCGCCAGAAGACCACCAGGTCATGATTCAAACCTTTCTTGGCCACCAAAACAGCGGCGAGCAGCAGCCGCGTTTCGAGGCCGATCACCGTCTGATAATGCCGGATGGCAGCCTGCGTTGGGTTCAACAACGCGGGAATCTGTTGCGCGACAATGATGGCCGGCCATTGCGTCTGATGGGCATCTGTCAGGACATCACCCGCCGCAAGCTGGCCGAGGCAGAAGCGGAACGCCAAAGCCAGCTGCTGGCGGTGCTTCACACGGCGGCATCCCGCTATGTCGAATCACTGCAAGCCGAAGAAACCTCCTCATTTTTAATCAGTGCCTTGCTCAAGCTCACCGGCAGCAGCTTTGGCTTCATCGCTGAAGTACTGCCCAATGAGCATGAGGCACCCGCACTGCGCATCGTGGCCGCTGGCGCACTCGACCCAGAAGAAAATGTTCACTGTGAAAAACTGATTGGTAAACGCCTTGCGTCTCACGATGCCTTTGTCCAACAAATCATGGTGCAAAGCCCGGCACTACTAGCCTCTGCGGAGGCCGAATGTGTCCAGGAAATCGGCAAAGCGCTGCCGGCTTTCAAACAGTTCATGGGCATTCCCATTTTTAGGGAATCAGCCTTGGTGGGCATGCTCGCCATTGCCAATCGGGACGGGGGCTTTAGCGAAGCGCTGGTGGATTTCCTCGCTCCCTTCTGTTCCACCTGTGGCGTACTGATTCATGCCAGCCAGATGGAACACAGTCGCCAAGCCCAGCAGCTGGCCTTGCGTCAGGCCAAAGAGGATGCGGAAAGCGCCAACCGGGCAAAATCGAATTTTCTCTCCAGCATGAGTCACGAGCTCCGCACGCCGCTGAATGCCATCCTGGGCTTTGCCCAGCTCATGGATCCAGAGCAACTCGCCAGCGAGCAGCGCACTTATGTTCAGCAGATCGAACAAGCTGGCTGGCATTTGCTTGAGCTCATCAACGATGTGCTCGACTTGGCACGTATCGAATCCGGTCGCCTTCAATTACAGCAGGACGCCATAGCGCTGGACGAGCTTCTGCGCGAGTGCACCACCCTGGTGAAACCGTTGGCAGAACAACACGGCGTGGATTTGCGCTATGTGTCGCCCCCCGCCGGAGGCTACTTGGCCGGCGACCGCACCCGGATTCGGCAAATACTGATCAACCTGCTTTCCAACGCCATCAAGTACAACCGGCGCGGTGGCTGGGTAGACCTGAAGGTTGACGAAAGCCCCCTTGCCGCGGGACCTGGCTGGCAAATCGAAATCCGCGACTCCGGCATGGGCATGAATGCGGAGCAGTTGAGCCAGTTGTTTGAGCCCTTCAACCGACTGGGCGCAGAAAAGCTCGGCATCGAAGGCACAGGTATTGGCCTTGCGATCACCCAGCGACTTCTCCAGCTGATGCATTCTGATCTACAGGTCGAAAGTAAGTTGGGACAGGGCAGTCGTTTCTGGTTCACACTGCCGTCTGCCGAACCGGCCATGAACATAGAGCCTTTAGCGGCGCCAATAGACAGCTTTTTTGAGACCACAGCTGTAACCGCCCGCACCGTTCTCTACGTGGAAGATAACGCCACCAACCTGTTTCTGGTAGAGAAGCTGCTGCGCCGGCTACCCGGCGTAACATTGCTATGTGCCAGCACGGCCGCCGAAGGGCTGGCGTTGGCAGAGGCCACCCCGCCAGATCTGCTGTTACTCGACATCCAGCTACCCGACATGAACGGCTACCAGCTGCTGCACCAACTGCGGCAACGCCCCGCCACACAACATACCCCCGCCATTGCGCTCAGCGCTAATGCCATGCCCAAGGACATCGCTATGGGGCTGGAAGCCGGTTTCGCCGAATACATGACCAAACCCCTGCAGGTCACGGCTTTCCTGACGAGCATAGGCCGTGCCTTAGCGTGCACGGTGAAATCCACCGCCGACGCTGAGAGTACTCATCAGCCCAGCGAGGTCTGCTAAGCAGCTGGCGAGCACAGGCCTAGCGCAGCGTTGCTCGCCGGCGTTGCGCTAGCGCTCAGATCACGGTGGCCGCCGAGTTTGGCGCGCGGCTTGGCCCAGCCCCACCCTGATCAGGGCGCGTCGACATCGGACGAGTTAGCCACTGCACCCGGGGCACCCGCCTTGTCGGACAAGCCCTGCAGCAACCACTCCAGCGGCGCCTGTAAGCGATCCCCCAAGGCGGCCTGCCCAAGCGCTGGCCAATGGGTGGCAACATGCGGAAACGCTGAGCAGACCCCGCCCTCAAACGCAGGCAAACGCCCGGCCAGGTGCCTTGAGAACGAAGCTTCCAGGCTGGCCGCGCCAATCACACACTGCACCATGGCCAATTGAGCCTGCAACGCCAGAGACGGGCTGAAGCCATCCCGCATCATCACCACGATGCCCTGTTCCAATACCTGCAGTGCATGGGGGCCTAACCTGACACGGCCAAACAAGGCAACCCAGCCAGGCTCGGCTTGCAGGGCCGTGTGCATGTGGCGTGCAACATGGCGCATCCACGCCTGCCAATGCATGTCTGAAGCAGGCAACACATCCGCCTGTTGAATAAAGCGATCCAACATGGCGGCTTGCAGGGTGTCCCAATCCTTCACGTGCCGATAGACGGCCATCGGCGTCACGCCCAGGGCTGAGGCAATACGGCGTATGCTGAGCTGCTCAAATCCGTGTTCCCGCGCCAGTTGCAGACCGGTTTCGATCAACAGCTCAAGGGACAAGGCGCGCTTTACTGGCCGGGACACGATGCTGCCTTCTCGCTATTGAGTGATGGCCCATTGTAAGCGCAGCAGGGTGCACACTCGAAGGCTAGCGGCATCGCCTTCAGGGTCCTGGCAAACATGCTGGCTTCAAAGGGCGTATCCCCCCGAATGGCAAAGCGGGTGGTACGCGCCAGCAGCCTAGTGATGACGATGCGGATCTCCATCCGCGCCAGCTCCCGGCCAATACACGCATGCACCCCGTGGCCAAAGGTGAGGTGTTTTTTTAGGTTGGGCCGGTCGATGTCGAACTCATCCGGCCGCTCCCAGAAACGCTCGTCGCGGTTGCCCGAGGCCCACATCAGGAATACCCGGCTGTTGGCGGGGATTTTCACCCCGTGCAGTACACTATCTCGCGTGCTGAGGCGAAAATGGCCTTGAAACGCCGCCTCGGTGCGGAAGACCTCTTCGATGAAATCTGGGATGCGCTCGGGCTCCCGGCGCAGCCGCTGCTCGATCTCAGGGTGCAATGCCAGCATGCGGATGGCATTGCCCATGGAGCTGGCCGAGGAGTCGGAGCCAGCGATCAGCAGCTGTAACATGATGGAGACGGCCCGGGCGTCGGTCATCACACTCTGCGGGTCTTTGGCCTGGCGCACCAACAAGCCGGTGAAGTTGTCGCCGGGTGCTCGCTGGGCCATCTGGTAGTGCCGCCACAGGTAGCGCATGAACTGGGCACTGGCACAGCCGGCGCGCAGCGACTCCGGCCCCCGCACCACGCCGCTGAGCTGGCGAATGCCAATCTCACACCAGCGTTTGATTTGGGGATAGTCCTGCTCCGGCAGCCCAAGCAGGCGAATGATCAGGCGCATCGGCAAACGCCAGGCGAAGTCCTGAATGAACTCCACCCTGCCCCGGGCCAGGAACTCGTCCATCATCTCGTCGCATAGCGCCACCACTTCTGGCTCCAGCGATTTAACGAAATGGGCATTGAAGCCGGTGTGGGCAATTTTGCGCTCTTGACCATGAATGGGAGGATCTTGCAGCGCCAACACATCTGCGGGCAGGACGCCCCAAAGCCCCAGGCGCTCGGCCAAAGAGGGGCCAGTACGGTCCGGATCGCGGGGGCGGCCAGTAACCAGAATTTCGGTCAGATGCGACGAGAAACCCTCGGTATCCCTGGCCAGGGCGACGATATCCTCATAGCGGGAAATATTGAAGAAATCCGTACCTGGCAGCTGGTACACAGGAAAACGATCCCGCAACAAGCGGTAGTAAGGGTAAGGGTCGGTGAAGTTATGCCTACTGAGGGGCTGAAAGTCCTCGGGCCGCTGAGGATCGAGAGGCGGAATGGGCGCTGCTCGGCGCGGTCGCGGCGGCGCGTGCAGCGCGCGCCAGGTCGCCCATCCCAGCAGCAGCTCGATCGGTGCTAACAAGCCGTGCACCGACCACAGCGGCACGCCCAGGGCAAAGCCCAGCAGTCGACCGGCCGCCGAGCCCCAGGCCAGGGCGATCACCACCCACAGCCCGGCGCGGCGCCCCTCGGGCTGACCGGCCAAGGCCACCAGCACCATGCCCAAAGCCAGCAGAAAACTGCCGTAGTAAGCGCGGATGTCGCCCAGCGCCACCGCCGACAACTGGCGGAAATCAAACACCTCGGCCATCGCTTGCGGGGCCAGCAGGAAAGCAGCCCCCGCCAACACACAGACCAACCCCACCCACAGCAACAGGCGAGACGGGCCGCGCACACCGATATACCAAGCCAGCAGCCGCATAGCCGCTTCAAAGGCCCAGGACGCCAGCCACCGGCGGGCATGAAACAGGAGATTAGCCATACTCAGGCCTCGATGTATACACCATATACACATGTATACACTGTATACATTGTGCCGACAAGCCCTCAATGCCCGGCGCGCACCACCTCCTCCATTTGCTGGTAGCGCCAAGTGTGCGCATACCACCCCCCGGCAGCCAGCAATGCCTCGTGGCTACCACGCTCCAGCAGCTGGCCATGCTCCAGCACCAGGATCAGATCCGCATCCTCCACGGCCGATAAGCGGTGACTGACGATGACCCGGGTCAGCCCCCGGCTGGCCTCGTTCAAGTGATCGAGAATGCGCCGTTCAGTGGCGGCATCCACCGCAGACAGGGCATCGTCCAGCAACAGCACTGGCGCCCCCATCATCAACGCCCGTGCGATCCCGACCCGTTGCTTCTGCCCACCCGACAATGTCACGCCGCGCTCTCCTACACGGGTCCGATACCCCTCGGGGAAACGCCGGATATCATCATCCAGGGAGGCCAGCTGGGCACAGCGCTCCACCTCGCTAGGCGACGCGCCCGGGCACCCCAGGGCGATATTCTCGGCAATGCTGGTGGAAAACAGGAAGGGGTCCTGAGGGACTACCGCCATCAGCCGGCGCAGGGCATCCAGGCGGTAGTGCTGCAATTGTTCACCCCCCAGATGAATCTGAACGCCGGGTGCCTCGTAGAGCCGCAGCAGCAGGTTCAGCAGGGTGGTCTTGCCGGCCCCCGTGGGCCCCACGATACCCAGGGTAGCCCCTGCCGGTAGCTGGAAGTGGATGTTCGCCAGTGCCGGGGGCAGCTCAGCGCGGTAGCGGAAATCACTGATATCTACCCGCAGGCTGGCTTCGGCCAGCGTCTCCCGCTGCCCATCGTCCTGCATGGCAGGCGGCGTGTCCAACAACTCATTTATGCGGTTGTAAGCGGCGCTGCCGCGCTCCACCAGGCTCATCAGCCAGCCGTAGGCGAACATGGGCCAGATCAGTTGGGTCAGATACATGGTGAAGCTGGTGAGCTGGCCGATGCTGAGTTCGCCGCTATGGATCAGCCAGGCACCCCCGGCCACGCTGAGGCCAAAAGAGGCTCCCACGGTGAGCGAGATCACCGGGTCATAACGGGCATCCACCCGCGCCACCGCCAGGTTGGCGCGCGAAGTGTCCGCCGCAATAGCGGCAAAGCGCTCGGCCGCCAGCGCCTCCTGGCCGAAGGACTTCACCGCCCGAATACCACCCACGTGTTCCTGCACACAGTCATTAAGCCGACTGAACTGCGCCTGAGCGCCATCGAAGGCCACGTGCAACTGCTCGCCAAACTGGTACATATACCAGGCCATCACCGGCCAGGGCAGCAAAGCCAACAGCGTCAGTTTCCAGCTGAACACCAGGCTCATCACGCCTAGCACCAGGGCGCCGGTGAGCACACCGTCAAACAAGGTAAGCACCCCCTCCCCGGCCAATAATTCCACAGCGGTGACGTCATTAGTGGCCCTGGCCATCAGATCGCCGGTGCTCCAGCGTTGATAGAACGCCGGGGACTGGCGCAGCAGTTGCTGATAGATGCGCTCCCGCAGCACTACCGCCAGCCGGTAAGACGTGCCATAGAGCACGCTGCGCCAACCGTAGCGCAACACATAGACCAGCACGGCGGTGGCGGCAATACCGCCGCTGGCCAAGGCCAGTTCACGCCCATCCAGCGTGCGGGCAGCCACGCCATCCACCACGTAGCCCACCACCGCCGCGGGCACCAGATTGAGCACCGCCACACAGCTAAGCATGGCCACGGCAATGCCATAGGCGCGCCAGTGCTGGCGGAAATACCAACTGAGGTTGAGAAAGGCTGTCACGGGATGGGGCTCCTGAGCAAAGAATCAGCCCGTATGATGGAGGCACAGAACGTATCCACCCGGCATACCAGGGTATGCAGGGGTATACGAAAAAGGGCGGCCAATGCCGCCCTCCTTCACTCAGCCACTGCTCAGAGCAGCTTGCGGCCCTTGCCGGCAGCAATGCGCATGCGCAGGGCGTTGAGCTTGATGAAGCCCTCGGCGTCCTTCTGATTGTAGGCGCCGCCGTCGTCTTCGAAGGTGGCGATGTTCACGTCGAACAGCGAGTCGTCGGATTGACGGCCGGCCACGATCACATTGCCCTTGTACAGCTTCAGACGCACCACACCGTTGACGTTCTGCTGGCTGTAGTCGATGGCCTGTTGCAGCATCTGGCGCTCGGGGCTCCACCAATAGCCGTTGTAAACCAGGCTGGCATAGCGCGGCATCAGCTCGTCTTTCAGGTGAGCCACTTCGCGATCCAGGCACAGGCTCTCGATGGCGCGGTGGCCCTTGAGCAGGATGGTGCCACCGGGGGTCTCGTAGCAACCGCGGGACTTCATGCCCACGTAGCGGTTTTCCACCAGGTCCAGACGGCCGATGCCGTTGGCGCCACCCACTTTGTTCAGGTGCTCCAGCACGGTGGCGGGGCTCATTTCCACGCCATCGATGGCCACCACGTCACCGTGGCGATAGGTCAGCTCGATGTAGGTGGCCTGGTCGGGCGCCGCCTCGGGGGAGACAGTCCAGCGCCACATGTCTTCCTCGGCCTCGTGCCAGGGGTCTTCCAGGATCTGGCCTTCGTAGCTGATGTGCAGCAGGTTGGCATCCATGGAGTAAGGCGATTTCTTGCCGTAGCGGTCCACCGGAATGCCGTGCTGCTCGGCGTAGTCGAGCAGCTTCTCGCGGGACATCAGATCCCACTCGCGCCAGGGGGCAATCACGCGGATGCCCGGCTTCAGCGCGTAGGCGCCCAACTCGAAGCGCACTTGGTCGTTGCCCTTGCCGGTGGCGCCGTGAGAGATGGCATCGGCGCCCACTTCGTTGGCGATTTCCACCAGGCGCTTGGCGATCAGCGGGCGGGCGATGGAGGTGCCCAGCAGGTACTCGCCTTCATAGATGGTGTTGGCGCGGAACATCGGGAACACGAAGTCGCGCACGAACTCCTCGCGCAGATCGTCGATGTAGATCTGCTTCACGCCCCACTGCTCGGCCTTGGCGCGCACCGGCGCCAGCTCTTCGCCCTGGCCGATATCGGCGGTGAAGGTCACCACTTCACACTGATAGGTGTCTTGCAACCACTTGAGGATGACGGAGGTGTCCAGGCCGCCGGAATAGGCCAGCACGACCTTTTTGATGTCTGCCATAGTTGTTTCGCTCCGGAAAAGCTGATCGCGCGCAAAGTCGCACATTGTAACGCCTGTGTGCGTTACTGGCACTCGCTTGGTGATTTGTTTACCTGTTGTAGCGGCCTCGAGCCGCACAAAGCGCCAAAACCTCCGCCAATCTGGCCTGATTGAGGGGTTTGGCCAGGCAATCATCCATGCCCGCCGCCAGGCACTCGGCACGCACCTCATCGGGGGAGTGGGCGGTCAGGGCAATGATGGGGAGGTGGCCCTGGGTCTCGCCACGGCGATAGCTGCGCGCGGCTTCAAAACCATCCATCACCGGCATCTCGCAATCCATCAGCACCAGATCAAAGGCAGCACCCTGCAACATGCGCAGCGCCTCCATCCCGTTGGCCGCGCGCTGCGGGCGATGCCCCAGCCGCACCAGCAGGGCACTTGCCAGCATCCAGTTAACTTCGTTGTCCTCCGCCACCAGAATATCAAGCCCCTTAGCGGCCTGAACCGAACGATCGGCCGGCAGAGATGCCTCGCCCCCCTCGCGGAGCAATAACGCACGAAAAGCCTTCAGACTCACCGGCAACTGCGCCACCACGCTCCCCAGCTGCAGCTGAAGAGCACGCAGCGCCACGGCATCCCCTACCAACCAGTAGACTTTGCTACCCGGCCAACGCCCCGCTCGCGCTCGCAACTGGGTTTGCTCCACCACATCCTTTACCGCATACAATTCAAACAAGGGCTCAGACGCCCCATTGGCCACGCCCTCAGGCATATCATTCAACGGCATTTCTACGGCGCTCAGCCCGAGCGCACGGCACCAGGCCAGCAATGCTGAACGCTCGGTCTGGCTGGTACTGTAGACCAACGCTCGGCCGCGCAAGGGCGCAGGCTTCGCCTCGGCCGGTAGATGAGCAAGGTCCAACGTGAACCAGAATTCACTGCCATTGCCCTCGGTACTGATGACGTCGATGCGCCCCCCCATCATGGCCACCAGGCGCTTGCTGATCGCCAGCCCCAGCCCGGTGCCACTACCACGCCCCGCTCCGCCCACGGCCAAGGGCTCAAAGCTGGCAAACAGCCGCCCCAGATCCTCCTGCCCAATGCCCTGACCAGTATCGCGAACGGAGAAACGCACCGCCTCGCCCTGGGCCTGTATAGAGAGCGAAACCTCCCCGCGCTGAGTGAACCTGCAGGCATTGTCCAGCAAATTAAACAACACCTGCCGCAACCGGATAGGGTCCCCCAGTACCAGTTCGGGCAATGCTGGGTCCACCGCAACCACCAAGCGCAACCCTCTGGCCCGGCAGCGCTCTTGAACAGCCTCGCGCATGCCCTCAGCCAGCCCCCCCAAGGCAATCGGCAACGATTCCAAGGCCATCTTGCCTGCTTCAAGCTTCGAGTAATCCAAGATATTGTTGATCACGCCCAGCAGGTTTTGCCCCGACTGATGCAGCAACCCCAAGTAGCCCCTCTGGCGCGCATCCAGGGGCGTGGAGGCGAGCAACTCGGCGGTGCCGAGTACACCATTGATGGGTGTGCGGATCTCGTGGCTCATGCGCGCCAGAAACTCACCTTTCAGGCGACTTTTGAAACTCTCTTCCATCGCCAACCGGGCGGCCCGCTCGCCTTGCTGGCGCTGCATGAACAAGCGGTAGGCCAGCAAGCAACAAAACAGGGCCGCCCCCACCGCTGAAGACATCTGCACAAAAAACCAGAACAGGTCGAGGCGAAACGCTTCTTTGAGACCAGGCATGTTGCCCAACACGGCAACGATGATATTGAACAGGATGGGCACACCACTCAACCAACCGAACAGATCGCCTGCCGCCCGGCGGCGCCACCAAGCCAGCAATACCAGCGGCATCACCAAGCCGGTTGAGATGGCGGCATGGCAAATATTGGCAAGGTGCAAAGGCAAGAATGGCACCAACAGCATCAGCAGCAACAGCAAGGTGGAAACGATGCGCAAGCCCACATCAAGCCGCGGCGCTAGGCGCCGACACTCCAACAACACCCTTACAAAAAGGCCGTAACATGCCGCCGAGAGGTTGGCGCAGATCGGTGTCACCCACTGCTGGAACGACACGGAATGCGGCCAAACGTATTGAAAACCGTAGCCCAATCCCGCCGCCAGCAATAACTCCGTGCTGATCAGATAGAGCAGGAATACGCCGTAGACCGCCTCCCGGGTCTGTAAGAAAAGCCCTCCCGAAAGCAGCATTACCACCAGCGCAATGCCAAACACCATGCCCGCGTGCCATTGACTCGACG
Source organism: uncultured Pseudomonadales bacterium (assembly GCA_964649985.1). Lineage (GTDB taxonomy): Bacteria > Pseudomonadota > Gammaproteobacteria > Pseudomonadales > CAZYQX01 > CAZYQX01. Next base: position 31,758 of record CAZYQX010000006.1, read on the forward strand.
CCACCTGCCCCGCATAGGCCTCAAAACTGCCAACTTCCAGCGCCCCCCGCAGAATCGACTCCCCAGAGAGACGCAAATAAAAATCCTGCTCACGCCCGCGCTCCAGCGTCAACGGCATGGCAAAGTTAGTGCCGACCATGGGACGCTGCGCATAGGGGAGCGTGTCCCCTAGCTCATAGAGCTTTTGAAAGCCGCCCTCAGTCGCCACGTAGAGTTCAGCACGATCAATCAGGGGGTTGATTAGATTTAATATCACGCGTTGATAGCGGCTGTCCTCGGCGCCCAGCCGAAAGTGAATCCACGTCGGCCAGGCATGGAAGCCAAAATGAAAATAAAAAGGGCTTACTGACTCACCGCCCCCCGCCTGGAAGCGCTTGGCCACCTCGTCAACCGCCAGTGGCCCCTGCGTTTCCCTGATGGATTGCGCCTCCCCCAACACATCCTGCGGCGCAGCATCCGCCACCAGCATAGCCCTCGCCGGGCTAAAGATCCCCACCAGCAAACAGAGCAGCAAGCACCTGAGCCCGCTCATGCGCGCCCCCCGCCAAAGTGCGCCAAACATTCCCCCAGGGCGTGCAGCGTCACCGGCTTGACCAAGCACGCGTCCATGCCCACGGCCAGGCACCGCACGCGATAGTCCTCCGTGGCATGCGCCGTCAGTGCGATCACGGGCAGGTGTCGCCCCGATTCATGGGCCCGAATGCGCCGGGTGGCTTCCAAGCCATCCATAACCGGCATTTCACAATCCATCAATACCAGATCCAAGCACGGGTCCTGCTCCAGTTTCGCCAACGCCTCGGCACCATTGAGGGCACGTTCAGCTTCGTGCCCCAAGCGCTTCAAGAGGCCGCGTGTTACACACCAGTTGACATCGTTGTCCTCTGCCACCAACACGCGCAAGGATCTTGCCTCAACCACAGAGTCCCGGGGTGCTGCTTGGGGCACCTCGTTCGGGCCAACCACCGGCAGCAGAGGAATCCAGAAGTGGAAGTCACTCCCCTGCGCCATGGCACTGCTGACACCAATCTCCCCGCCCATCAAGGTCACCAATTGGCGGCAGATCGAGAGGCCCAAGCCCGATCCCCCTAGGCGCCTCGCGCCGCTTGATTCCAACTGTTCGAAACGGCTGAATAATCTTGCCATGTCATCCGGGCGAATCCCCATACCGGAGTCGCGCACTGAAAAAATCAGCCGATCGTTCTCAACCGCCACGCTGAGGTGCACCTGTCCGCGTTCGGTAAACTTGAACGCATTGCTCACAAGATTCACCAGCACCTGCCTCAAGCGCGAGGCATCAGCCTCCACCACCGTAGGCACGCCAGGTGCCACCGACATCTCAAGCGGCACATCGCGCTCAAGGCTCTTGGTGTAAAAGATATCTCGCACATCTTTCAACAATCGCTCGATGCTCACGGAGTCACGCACCAGCTGTAATTGCCCCGCCTCAATGCGCGAATAATCGAGAATATCGTTCACCACGCCCATCAAGGCTTGGCCCGAGGTATTGATCATCCCCAAGTACTTGCGCTGGTCTTCATTCAAGCGCGAGTCATCCAGCAATTGAGCCATACCCAGCACCCCGTTCAGCGGCGTGCGAATTTCATGGCTCATGCGCGCCAAAAAATCGCTCTTGAACTGGCTGTTAAGCACGGCCCGCAAGGCCTGGCGCTCGCTCTCCTGATCCTGCCGCCTAAGCAGCACGAAGCGGTAGCCGGCGCTCGCGGTAAATAACACCACATTGATGCCCTGCTGCATCAAGGACAGCGCCATCAAATGATCCAAGTCTGATCGGAAAAAGGCGCTGGGCAGCACTTGCAATACAAACACCGCCAAAGAAAACAAGATGGATACCGCAATAAGCATGCCCCCGATACTGACAAGCTGCCGCCAGAGTATCACCAGGCCAATGGCGGGGGTCAGAAGTAGCCCCCCGGTTAGTGCGATCAACACCAGGGTCTGCCACATTAACGGTATGAATGGCAGCAACGACAGAAAGACCGCCATGGCCATCACCTGCCCGTTCGCAGCGCGTTCAAGCCAGGGGACTCTGGTGCCGACATTCAGCATTTGAAGAACAAATTTCACGTAGGCCATGCTGGTCAGGCCAGACGCCAGGGCAATGACATACTGTTGAAAGGCAGTGGCCTCTGGCCACCAGCGGTAGCCGTAACCATAGCCAATCGAAATCAGAAGGCCGATGCCCAACACGTAGAGTAGAAACCAGCCATAGAGGCTCTCCCGCACCACCAACCACACCAACGCAATTGCCACCGCCACGGACAACAGTGCCCCGGTGAGCAGACCAAACCGGCCATCACGGCGTGCAACCTGATCGACAAAGTGGTTCTCACCAAACAACATCATTTTGAAACGCACTATCGCCCCGCCGGAAATGCGCAGCAGATAGTCGCGCTCCCGACCCTCAGCAAGCAGCAGGGGAATGGCAAAGTTTGGCCCCAATATTGGGCGCCGGTGGTATGGCAAGGTATCGCCCACCTCGGCTAGCCGCAGGTAGCCACGCTCCGATTTCTCAAAAAGCTCAATGCGATCAAGCAGAGGATTGCTGATCATCAAAACTGCATGGCGATCCGAGCCCGGCGACGCACCCACCCGAAAATGCAGCCACACGGGGGCGCGCGTGAAGCCAAGGTAAACATTAATTGGATCAGCTGGAGAAAACGCACCTTGGGCATAGCGGGAGGCGGCCCCCTGAACATCCAGCTGCTCACGATCGACCAGGTAAGCGGCGCCGGGCAGCAGGCTCTGCGCCGCGCCCACCGTCAGCAACTCGGCACGTGTGCCGCCAGCAAATAAGGCACTGAGCGCCAAGAGACAAAGCCAACCAGCTCTGCTCAACACGCCGAAAGCCTCATTCGCTCGGCATATGTGGCAACAGCGTATCCCTGTATCACCCGTCCCCCCATCGCGACCCGCCACGCTGATGCAGAGCAGGTACTCACAACAGCATTTATTGGGCGCCGCTAAAAAGCGGCCCCCCCACAGAAAACACCACAAGACGCCAGAAACGCCGCTGACAGAGTAATGTGCTGACAGACACCCCGCGCATACACAGATCCATGCACATACCGGGAAACGTCCAATAACCTATTGCCGCTTGTGGCTCAGCGCCAGATGTTCCCTAACATCCAAGCATAGCCCGAACATTCCTAGGCGCACGGGCCTATAGATCTACGGTTCCCGCGCCACATGGTTCAACCACGCATAGCGATTCAAGCACGCCCAGAGCACCTCGAGTGTCACGGGCTTAACCAAGCATTCATCCATCCCCACCGCCAGGCAGCGAAGCCGATAATCTTCCGTTGCATGTGCGGTTAGCGCGATTACAGGCAGGTGACCACTCAACTCTGCCGCGCGTATTCTGCGCGTGGCGTCCAGACCGTCCATCACCGGCATCTCGCAGTCCATGAGTACCAGATCCACCCGCGCATCCCCCTCCAACAGGCGCAAGGCTTCTGCACCATCACAGGCACGTATGGCGGAATGCCCCAGCTTCTGTAACAAGCCACGCGTGACCAGCCAATTGATATCGTTATCCTCCGCCACCAGCACCCTCAGCCCACCCACGACCTGGCGATCAGCGGCAAGCACCTCCGCCGCTTGCCCCCCAGCCGCTTGCGCTAGCACCAGAGGCACCCAGAAACTGAACGTACTCCCCGCGCCTAGCTGGCTACTTACGCCGATCTGCCCCCCCATTAACTCCACCAGCTGCCTGCAGATCGCCAATCCCAGCCCTGTGCCACCGAAACGACGCGCCGTCGAAGCATCTAACTGCTCAAAATGTTCAAACAGTTTGCGCTGGTTCTCCGGGCTGATGCCCATCCCGGTATCGGAAACGGCAAAGCACAAACGCCCGTTGTCCACTGAAAGCCCAAGTGTGACCTGGCCTTGCTCGGTGTATTTGAAAGCGTTGCTCAGCAAGTTCACCAGCACTTGTCGCAACCGGTTCAGATCGCCCTCGAGCCACAGCGGCACATCAGTCGATCGCTCGATGAGCAAGCGCACGGGTTTTTCCTGGCTCTGGCTGAAGAAGAGCCGTCTCAGATCCTCCAGCAGCGCATCCACCGAAAATGACTCGCGCACCAGATGCACACGACCACTTTCTATACTGGTGTAATCAGCGATATCGCTCACCACGTCCGCCAGCATCTGACCGGAACTATTAATCATCTCCAAGTATTTGCGTTGCGTCGCATTCAATGGCGTGTCCCACAGCAATTGGGCCATACCCATCACACCATTCAAAGGGGTGCGAATTTCATGGCTCATCCGCGCCATGAAGTCACCTTTGATCTGGTGTTGCAGTACTGCCCGCAGGGCTTGTCGCTCACTCGCCACAGCCTGCTCGCGCATGGCCATGAAGCGATAGGCCAAGGTAATGGCAAACAACGCGATATTCAGTGAAAGCGCCAATTGAAACAGCAGCAACGTAAATTCAAGCCCAATCAGGGCATACACCCCAGCGGGCATCTGCAGCCAATTTAAGATTGACATAAGCAGGACTGAAGCGCCGAACAACCAGTGCTTCTCGCCCGAACGCTGTGCAGCACACCACCAGGCCCACATCAGCGTGATGGCGATGGCCATACTATTGATCGCCACCGCCAGAAACGTCTGCAGCGCCAATGACATGAACGGCACCAACAGCAAAAACAACAACAGTAACCAACTCTCCACTTTCACCAACAGGTCAACCCGAGGAGCGCTCGCGGCGAGCCCGAGTACCACCCGCGCAAAGCGCAGATAAGAAATTCCGGATGCCGCCACCGCCAGAGAAATCGCCATCTGCTGAAAATCAGGTGAATCAGGCCACCAGCGATAGGCGTGGCCAAAGCCAATCAAGCCGGTGAGGTGCATTGAAACCGCGTAGGCAAAAAACCATCCATACAACGCATCCCGTGCGAGCCCCCACGCTAACAGCGCCAACAGTGCCACACTCCAGACGATGCCACTCATGACGCCGCGCAAAATCTCCTGCCAATGCAGACGCTGCAGGTAGCCGGGCTCATCCGCCAGCAGAAGACCCAACCTGACCATGGATTCGCCTGACAGCTTCAAATACATATGCGAGGCATCTGGCCCCGCCATGATGGGCAACACAAACCCGGGCGCAAGAATCGGGCGGTGCGCGTAAGGCAAGGTATCCCCCACCAGCCACAGTCGTTCGAAGCGCCCCCCGTGATCAACAAACAATTCAATGCGATCCAGCAGCGCATTGTTGATCACCAACAATCGCGTCTGAGACGCGCCGGCAGGCGGAATGCGGAAATACAACCAGACGGGGCCGCGGGTGAAACCCAGCTGCAGATAGCTCGCCGGTGTTGGCTTGAAGTGACCCTCGGCCTGAAGCCGAGCCACCTCATCGACCTTCAGCCCCTTTAAGTCCTCATAGTACGACGCGGATGACAACACATCCTCAACCCGCCCAAGCGCCTCCGCGGCCCATGACGGGTAACAGATGATGTAGAGCAACGGCCACAGGTACCACCTAGACCCCTTCAAAGCACCCCCCAGGCATGCATCCGAGCACCATATGCCGATGCTGCAGCTCAGCCACACGCGCTTCTAACACATTTATTCTAGCGCCGCCCAACAACACTGCCCGCACATCCTGCGAATGCGCAAATATCCCGCTAGAATTGCTGCAGCAGCGCCCCCATCTAGGCTAGGATGCTGCCCCCAGACCGTTAGCTCACGCAGGCCCGACATGACCGAACTCACCATTACTCGCCCCGACGATTGGCACGTGCACTTGCGCGATGGCGAGGCCCTGCTCGACACGGTGAACGACATCTCGCGCTATTTCGGCCGCGCCATCTGCATGCCGAACCTGACACCGCCGGTGACCACCGCCGACGAGGCGCTGGCCTATCGCGAGCGCATTCTGGCCGCCCTCAAGCGCGCGCCCGAGGCGCACCACGGTTTTCAGCCCTTGCTGGTGCTGTACCTGACCGACCTCACCAGCCCGGAGGAAATCCGCCGCGCCGCCGCCACTGGCCATGTGTACGCCGCCAAGCTCTACCCGGCCGGCGCCACCACCAACTCGGCCGCCGGCGTCACCGCCATCGACAAGATCTACCCGGCACTGGAGGCCATGCAGGCCTGCGGCATGCCACTGTTGCTGCATGGCGAGGTGACTGACGCGGCCATCGACATCTTCGACCGCGAAAAGAGCTTCATCGACCGCATCCTCAGCGACCTGGTGCAGCGCTTCCCGGCCCTGAAGATCGTGCTGGAGCACATCACCACCGGCGATGCCGTAGATTTCGTGCGCAGTGCCCGCGAGGGCGTGGGGGCCACCATCACCGCCCACCACCTGCTCTACAACCGCAACCACATGCTGGTGGGCGGCATCCGCCCGCACTACTACTGCCTGCCGATCCTCAAGCGCCGCGACCACCAGGAAGCGCTGATCCAGGCCGCCATCAGCGGCAATCCCAAGTTTTTCCTGGGCACCGACTCCGCGCCCCACGCCAAACACGCCAAGGAAGCCGCCTGCGGCTGCGCCGGCAGCTACACTGCCCACGCCGCCATCGAGCTGTACGCCGAGGCCTTCGAGCGTGCCGGCGCACTGGACAAGCTGGAAGGCTTCGCCAGCCACTTCGGCCCCGACTTCTACGGCCTGCCGCGCAACGCCGACCGCATCACCCTGCGCAAGGCCCCCTGGGAGGTACCGCAAACGCTCACCCTGGGCGACCATCCGCTGGTGCCCCTGTGCGCCGGTGAGACCCTGCAGTGGCAGGTGGTGTGATGAGCGAACCCCTGACCATGGCCGAGGCCGAGGCCTATCTCGACCCGGATCAGAAGAGCCCCCTGGCACGGCGCTTCCGTGGCTTTCTGCCGGTGGTGGTGGATGTGGAAACCGGCGGATTCAACGCACGCACCGACGCCATCCTGGAAGTGGCCGCCACCACCCTCAATATGGGCGAGGATGGCATCTTAGTGCCAGATCAACACTTTGAGTTCCACATCGCCCCCTTCCCGGGTGCCAACGTGGAACAGGCGGCACTCGATTTCACCGGCATCGATCCCTACAGCCCGGATCGGGAAGCCGAAGCCGAGAGCGAGGCCTTCACCAAGCTGTTCCGCGAGGTGCGCCACGCGGTGCGCCAGCACGGCTGCACCCGGGCCATCCTGGTGGGCCACAATGCCAGCTTTGACCTGGGCTTTCTGAACGCGGCGGCGGAGCGCGCCAACATCAAGCGCAACCCCTTCCACCCCTTCAGCGCCTTCGACACCGCCAGCCTGGCCGCCTTGGCCTACGGCCAAACGGTGCTGGCCAAGGCCTGCAAGACCGCCGGCATGGAGTTCGACGCGCGCCAGGCCCACAGTGCCGCCTACGACGCGCAGAAAACCGCCGAGCTGTTCTGCGGCATCGTCAACCGCTGGCGCGAGTTGGGGGGCTGGCCGCTGCCACCGCCCCCCGCCAAGGCCTGAGCGACTCAGATGCACAAACAAAAACGGGCGCCATCGGCGCCCGTTTTGCGTTAGCTCGGCTCAGGTATTCAGGCGGTGTGCAATCAGGCTGTCCACTACACTGGGGTCGGCCAGGGTGGAGGTATCACCCAGCGTATCCAGCTCGTTGCAGGCGATCTTGCGCAGGATGCGGCGCATGATCTTGCCCGAACGGGTCTTCGGCAGGCCGGGCGCGAACTGCAGCAGGTCGGGCTTGGCGATCGGGCTGATCTCCTGGGAGACGAACTCGCGCAGTTCCGCCGCCAGGGCGGAAGAGGCTTCCACGCCATGCATCAGGGTGACGAACACGTAGATGCCCTGGCCCTTGATGTTGTGTGGATAGCCCACCACACCGGCCTCGGCCACCGCCGGGTGCAGCACCAGCGCCGACTCGATTTCGGCCGTGCCCAGGCGGTGACCCGACACGTTGAGCACGTCATCCACCCGGCCGGTGATCCAGTAGTAGCCATCCTCATCGCGGCGGGCACCATCGCCGGTAAAATACATGCCCGGGTAGGTGCTGAAGTAAGTCTGCACCATGCGGGCGTGATCGCCGTAGACGGTGCGGATCTGGCTGGGCCAGCTGCTGGTGATCACCAGGTTGCCTTCGCAGGCGCCCTCCAACAGCTTGCCGTCGTTGTCGACGATGGCGGGCTGCACGCCGAAGAAGGGGCGTGTGGCCGAGCCGGGCTTCAGCGCCGTGGCGCCCGGCAGCGGGGTGATCAATACCGAGCCGGTCTCGGTCTGCCACCAGGTGTCGACAATCGGGCAGCGCTCCTCACCCACCACCTTGTGATACCACTCCCAGGCCTCGGGGTTGATGGGCTCCCCCACGCTACCCAGCAGGCGCAAGCTGCTGCGGGAGGTGTTGCGGACAAACTCGTCCCCCTGCGCCATCAGGGCGCGAATGGCGGTGGGCGCGGTGTAGAAGATGTTCACCTGGTGCTTGTCGATCACCTGCCAGAAGCGCGACGCATCCGGATAGGTGGGCACACCCTCGAACATCAGCGTGGTGGCGCCATTGGCCAGGGGGCCGTACAGGATGTAGCTGTGGCCGGTGATCCAGCCCACATCGGCGGTGCACCAGTAAATCTCGCCCGGGCGATAGTCGAACACGTAATGGTGGGTCATCGCCGCGCCCAGCAGGTAGCCTGCCGTGGTGTGCAGCACCCCCTTGGGCTTGCCGGTGGAGCCGGAGGTGTAGAGAATGAACAGCGGGTCTTCGCTGTCCATGGGCTCGGCCGGGCAGTCACTGCCCACATGCGCCACCGCCTCGTGATACCACACATCGCGCTTGGGGTCCCAGGCCACCGGGTGGCCGGTGCGGCGCACCACCAGCAGGGTGTGCACATTGGGGCACTGGCCCAGGGCCATATCGGCATTGGCCTTGAGCGGCACCTGGCGGCCACCGCGCACGCCCTCATCGGAGGTGATCACCACCTGGCAGTCAGAGTCAAGAATGCGATCTTTCAATGCGTCCGGCGAGAAGCCGCCAAACACCACCGAGTGAATGGCGCCGATGCGGGCGCAGGCCAGCATGGCGTACGCGGCCTCGGGGATCATCGGCATGTAGATGCACACCCGATCGCCCCTCTTCACACCGCGTGCCTTCAGCACATTGGCCAATCGGCACACCTGTTCGTGTAGCTGGCCATAGGTGATGTGGGCCTGCTGGGAGGGTTCGTCGCCCTCCCAGATGATGGCCACATCCTGGGCGCGGGCCGGCAAATGGCGGTCGATACAGTTTTCGGTGATATTGAGCTGGCCGCCGTCGAACCAACGCGCCTCGCCCTGGCTGAAATCGAACTGGCACACGCTGTCGAAGGGTTTACGCCAGCTGAGGAAGCTGTTGGCCTGCTCCGCCCAGAAAGCCTCAGGCGCCTCAATGGAGCGCCGGTACATGGCGTGGTACTGTTCGTCAGTCAGGTAAGTGGCGTGCTTGACGTGCTCGGGAACGGGATAGAGCTTGGCGTCGGCCATGGGCGATCCTTGTGCAATCTTATTCGGCAAAAACAGGCACAAAGGATAGCGTGTTAGGGCGACAACTGCACGACCCTGCAGCAGGACAGTGGCACAGGCATGAAAAGTCCCTTCAGTGAAGTGATTCGTCCTTCACCTGGCGCGCGAGAATGGCATCAGAGGGAGCTTTACCCGCCCCCCTGGAGGGAGGCGGGCAACAGACGATCAGGCGACTCAGGCCACCTGAACCGGGATCGCGTTGGCCGCGTGATCCACGGTGTTGTCCGGGTTCATGTAGATCAGGCGAGGCTTGAAGTTGATCAGTTCAGCCGCCGTGTACATGGCATAGGCGCAGATGATGAGGATATCGCCCTCACCCGCTTTGTGCGCCGCCGCACCGTTCACGGAGATGATGCCCGAGCCCTCTTCACCGCGAATCGCGTAGGTGGTGAAGCGCTGGCCATTGCTCACGTTGTAGATCTGGATCTGCTCGTACTCCTGGATGCCCGACATATCCAGCAGGCGGCCGTCGATGGCGCAGGAGCCTTCGTAATCCAGCACCGCATGGGTTACCACAGCGCGATGGAGTTTGGCTTTGAGCATGATGCTGTGCATGGTACTAGCCTCCAGGGACAGCCAAGAATCAGTGGGACTCGCTCAACACCACGGGCACGTTGTCGATCAGACGCGCGCGACCCAGAAATGCTGCAGCAAGAATAATCATATCAGTATCATACGGGCGCGCCTCGTCCAAGGTCTTGGCCTGGCGCACACTGAAGTAATCCCGGCGGAACCCTGCCTGCTCCAGCTGCTGCTGGGCTTCGTCCTCGATGGCCTTGAAATCCCTGCGGCCAGCCTTCAACTGCTCCACCGCCCAGTTCAGGCTGCGGTACAACTGCGGCGCCACCGCACGCTCGGCTTCACTCAGATAGCCATTGCGGGAACTCAGCGCCAAGCCATCCGCCGCGCGCGCAATGGGCGCAGGCGTGATGGTGATGGGAATGCACAGATCTTCCACCATGCGGCGGATCACCGCCAGCTGCTGGTAGTCTTTCAGGCCGAACACCGCCTCGTCCGGCTGCACGATGTTGAACAGCTTGCTCACCACCGTGGTCACACCCCGGAAGTGACCAGGGCGGCTGGCACCGCACAGCACGTCGGTCATCACCGGCACTTCCACCACCGTCTGGTGCTTCATGCCGTTGGGGTACATCTCCTGCTCCTCGGGGCAGAACAGGTAGTCCACCCCGGCGGCCACCAGGCGCGCCATGTCTTCTTCCAGGGTGCGGGGATACTGGGACCAGTCTTCGTTAAGCGCAAATTGCAGCGGGTTGACGAAGATCGACACCACCACCACATCGCAATTCTGCTGCGCCAGCGTCACCAGCTCCAGGTGGCCGTCGTGCAGATTGCCCATGGTGGGCACAAAGCCAATGCGCTTGCCAGCCAGACGCTCGGCATTGAGCGCGGCGCGAATCTCCAGAAAGCGCTGAAATACCTGCATCGACCTCAACCCCACAAAGCACCCGTTGGCTGGCGCGAGTTTACACGCCACACCCGGCACTGCCAATCAAGCTTTGGCGCACGAAAAACATGCATTTGTTACACCTCAGGGTATTGCCGAAACGGCCATCCCTGCGGTGGGCCTACTTGAACGAGTGCTCCGGCCCCGGAAAAATACCCGCCTTCACCTCGGCTACATAGGCCTCCAGGGCCAGCTTGATCTCCCCGGTCTCGGCCAGATAGTTCTTGGAGAACTTCGGCGAGCGCGGCGAAAGCCCCAGCAGGTCATACACCACCAACACCTGGGCATCGGTGTCGGCGCCGGCGCCTATCCCCACCACCGGGATGCGCAACTGGCGGGTGACTTCCGCCGCCAGGCTGGAGGGCACACACTCCAGCACCAGCATGTCGGCCCCCGCGGCCTCCAGTGCCTTGGCGTCCTCGATAATGGCCTGGGCCTGATCGGAACCGCGCCCCTGCACCTTAAAACCACCCAATTTGTTCACCGACTGCGGAGTCAAGCCCAGGTGGGCACACACCGGCACCCCGTTCTGGGCCAGCCGGGTGTAGGTTTCGCACAGCCAGCTGCCGCCTTCGAGCTTCACCATATGCGCCCCGGCCTGCATCAGCCGGGCCGCATTTTCCAGCGCCTGCTGGGGGGTGTGGTAGGCCATGAAGGGCATATCGGCCACGATCAGCGAGCGCGGCCCGCCGCGCTTGACGCACGCCGTGTGGTAGGCCATTTCCTCCACCGACACCGGCACCGTGCTGTCGTGCCCCTGGATCACGTTGCCCAGGGAATCCCCCACCAGAATCACCTCGACCCCAGCATCGGAAGCCAGGCGCGCAAACGAGGCGTCATAGGCGGTGACCACAGCGAATTTGTCGCCATTGGCCTTCATTTGCCCGAGTGTACTGAGCGTGACGGTTTTCATCGCGGTGATTGTCCCGGGTTGAAGTAGTGGCGGCCATGCTCGATGGTCAGCAGATAATCGAGCAACTGGCGATAATCATCATCGCAGTGCGCAAAATCTATGCGCTCAGCATTCACGATCAACAATGGCGCGCCTTCATAGTAGTGAAACAGACGTGCATAGGCATCGTTCAGCTGCTCCAGGTAAGCGCGCTCTATACTGCGCTCAGCCTCAGACCCGCGCTCTCGGATGCGCTCGAACAACACATCCACCGGCGCCTGCAAATAGACCACCAGATCAGGGCGCGCTGCCTCAGGGGCAATTTTAGCGTAGATCTCTTCATACAGCGCCAGCTCGTCGGACGGCAACAGTACCTGGGCGAACAGGCGGTCCTTTTCCAGCAGGAAGTCGGAGACCAGGCCCGGCCCCGACGCCGACTCGGCCAGCGCTTTCAACTGGCGCGCCCGCTGCAGCAGAAAAAACAGCTGTGTCTGCAGGCCAAACAGCGGCTTGTGGCGGTAAAAGCGCTCCAGGAAGGGGTTTTCCTCAGCACGCTCTCGCAACAGAGGCAACTGCAGGCTATCCGCCAGGCGCCGCGCCAGGGTGGTCTTGCCCACCCCGATAGGCCCCTCGATGGCGATATACCGTGGACGGATACAGCTCGGCTCCATCATCTCGCTCTCGTTCATGCGGCTCCGGGCCCCAAGCCCCTGCGCCTTCTTACGACATCGCTGCAGGCTAGCCATACGCAGCGCGGTTATCCGCTTTTCATACCCTGGGAGAGCATGGCCCCCCGCACAGGCTCACACGCCTGCACGGAGGCCTCAACCGCCCCCGGCCTCGCCCTCCGCCAGCCGCACCAGCCCATCCCAACCACTGCTCTCCGCCACGGGCGACAGCGGTCGCCCGTCAGGCATGCAGATAGCGGGGGCGATCTCAACCAGCGGCTGCAACACAAAGTTGCGCACCAGCATCTGAGGGTGCGGCACGGTGAGCCTGGCGCTGTTGATGCACTGGTCACCATACAACAACACATCTAGATCGAGGGTGCGCGCGCCCCACCGCACCAGGCGCTCACGCCCCTGGCCATGCTCAATGCCTTGCAGAGCATCCAGTAGAGCTTCAGGTGCAAGGGAGGTATCCAGGCGCGCCACGGCATTCAGATAATCGGGTTGATCACCCGGCCCAATGGCGCGGCTGCGGTAGAAGGACGACACCGCTACAAGCCGGCATTCAGGCAACACCGCCATAGCGTCTAGCGCCGCGCGCAGCTGCTGGGCGGGTTCCCCCAAATTGCCCCCCAGCCCGATATAGGCCGGAACCACTAGGCTGGCCCGTTGCTATAGCGACGGTTGCGCCGCCGGGGCCGGCGCTTGCGAGCAGCGCCCTCACCACGTTCGGCATCCCGCGCCGCATGCATCAGCTGCTCGCGATTTTCTGGCGCCCCGCGCTGGTACTCGGTCCACCACTTGCCGAGGCCACCGGTATTCTCACCGGCCGCTTCGCGCAGCAGCAGGAAATCATAGGCCGCACGAAAGCGCGGGTGGGCAAACGTAGCCTCCGCACGTGCGCCCTGGCGGCGCGGCAAGCGCGGTTGCAGCTCCCAGATTTCCCGCAGCGGGATGGAGAAGCGCTTGGGAATGGTAACGAAGTCGCCCTGATCCAGCAGCACTTCGTGGGCCGCACGCTGGAAGGCCACAGCGGGTGCATCACCCTCGGCCTCGAAGCGCTTGCACAGGCGTTGCTGGGCAGGCCACAGCAGCGCGGCATACAGGAAGGCCGGGGTGACCGACTTGCCCTGGTGGATGCGCTCATCCGTGTTGCGCAGGGCCGCCTGGATAATGCCCAGTCCGTAAGGGTCGCCCTCGCGGATGGCCGCCTCGGTCATCGGGAACAACGGCTCAAACAGGCCGTATTGGCGCATCAGCGCAAAGGTTTCCACCCCGTGCCCGCACATCAACAGTTTGATCACCTCATCAAACATGCGTGCGGCGGCCACATCTTGCAGCAACTCAGCCAAACGGGGTATCGGCTCGGCGGTGGTGGGTGCCAGGGCAAAATCCAGCTTGGCGGCAAAGCGCACCGCCCGCAGCATCCGCACCGGGTCTTCACGGTAGCGCCGCTCGGGGTCACCGATGATGCGCAACACGCGATTGCGCAGATCGTCCATGCCGTTGGCGAAATCGTGCACGGTGAAGTCCTTCACCGTGTAGTACAGCGCGTTGACGGTGAAATCGCGCCGGATGGCGTCTTCCTCCACCGTGCCATAAACGTTGTCGCGCAGCAGCATACCGCTCTCGGAAGCGGCGGCGGACTGGCCGCTCTTGCGGTCCTCGAACTCCTCAATCTCTTCCGCCGGGCCGTGATTGCCGCGAAAGGTGGTCACCTCGATGGTCTCAGCCCCACACATCACATGCACGATGCGAAAGCGCCGGCCGATGATGCGCGAGCGGCGGAACAACCCACGCACCTCTTCCGGGGTGGCGTTGGTGGCCACGTCGAAATCCTTGGGGTGTTTGCCCAACAGGAGGTCACGCACGCCACCGCCCACCAGATAGGCCTCGAAACCGCCTTTCTGCAGGCCGTAGAGCACATCCAGTGCGCCCCGGCTGATGTGCTTGCGGGAGATGGGGTGCTCGTCGCGCGACAGCACACGGCGCTGGGGCAACGGTTCGCTGCGACCACCGGAGAAAGGCAGGCGTTCGCTAAGATTTTTAAGCCATTTCAGCATGCGGCGCGACGAGGCATCCCTGGATCAGAGTGGTGACGGATTAAAATCCGCCCAAGTCTACCACAACGCCACCCCACACCGCATAGACCACCTACCGCGCAGGCCCAGGCCTGCGTCGAAAGACCGGGGGCGACCGCCCCCATCCATGCCTTGTGAGTTCTTCTTGTGCTGGAGAATCTTATTATTGTTGAGGTCGTTTTTATTCTTTATTGTCGTTTTTGGCGGGTTATCAAGGAACCGCTTCTTCTTGTTTTGCTGTCAACCCGATTTTTATTCTTATTGGGCTGATGCGCTGTTATTTTTATGCTTGCGCGAAATAATCAAAGCACGCCCCATGCCAACACACCCCACCCCCTGAAAGATCAGCACCTTAGCGTTTGTCAAGTTAGATTTTAGCAGCCGGCAGCACGCACAACCGTTACGCCAGGCCACGCCCGGGTAACACCCCTCCGGGGAGAGCGTTACCCCCCGTATTCACAAACAAAAAAAGGGCGGCACAGCAAGCCCACCCTTTCCAAGCAGAAGCAACACGTTATCCGCGTAGAGAACCCCAGCTGAAGCACACAATCGCACTGCTAGAACACAGAGTCCACACCGAAGGAGACGATTTGGTTACTATCACCCAGCTCTGCGCGAGCTTGATCCACCCCCGTTACCCCGGGGTAGGCGTCAAACACACCCAGGGTGCCATTCATGTCGTAGTAATAGGTGGATTCAAGCTTCAGGGCCACACTATCCAAAAGCTCGTAGCGCATGCCCAGCGTGATGGACTTCGATTCCTGCATGACCTCCATACCAGCGCCCGCCATACCACTCATCAGATCGCGCTTGGAAAAACCCGCCTGCGAGAGCATGCCGCCTGCCAGCCCATCATAAAAATCGTAAGCCCGATCTTCGTCATCCTCACCTGACGTGAGCACCGCAAAGCTGGCATAGGGCATGAACTTCCCGACGCGGTAGCCCAGGGTTGCATATGCACTGGTGCCACCAACCCAAAAAGTATCGTCATCAGCCTGCACATCCACCACTTCGGTCAGCGCCAACCACTGGCCATCGTCATAGCGCATCCCCAACGAAGCGTAGCCAAAGCCTACCGGCACTTGCTCACCCAGCCCCGGCATGTCGAACACCACCTCAGGCACGCCACTGTAAGACGCCCTCAGCGTCCACGCCCCCACGCTCGAGGTCAGCGCCATCGCCCACAGATCTCGCACCTGGATACCCAAGCCTTGCACGGTTTCATCCATGGTGCCGACCCCAAACTGAACCTCGTGGCGCCACCCCCCCGAAGTGAAGGCATAGAGGGTGTCGACACCGCTGTAATTATTCAAACCGACCAGGTAGGACTCCATGGGAGGACGTACCCAGGGATAGGTGTACCCCACATCCATGGACTCCGAATACATATAGAAGGGAGCACGCAAACGCCCTGCGCGTACCATCCAGCCATCAGCTACCTTGAAACGAAGAAAAGCCCACTCGGCGTCTATAGCGTAGTCTTCGTAGCCGTTGGCAGTGAGCTGTAACACCGCATCCACACTGTCGTTGACCCTGTAATCGAACTGCACACCCGCCATGGTATCGGAGCGGAACTGCTCATCATCATCAAGTCCGATGGCTGAGAAATCGACATTTTTATCCGCATTCACCACATAGGCCGACATGAAGCCATGCACCTGAAGCTTTTCTTTCTGCTCTTCGAGCGTGCGCCTGACCAGCTCGTCGCGCTTCTTGGACTTCTTATCGACCTCAGTGAGCGCCGTCTCCAGCGCCGCGACTCGCTGCGTCACCGTGGAAGACGAGTGAGGCGCGCTCTGTGTCTGCAGCAGATCGAGTTCAGACTGCAGCGCACGCACCTCCTGCTGATGGCGCGCCGCCATCTTTTGCATCTCGACCATTAACTCATCCACAGTTAAGGCCACCGCCGGCATTGCCGCCGCCCCCAACACCACCCCAAACACCATCTGTTTTGGCCGGATCATGCTCATTCCTTTTCCCTGCATGGAAGCCGCGCACCTAGCGGGCGGGCATTTAATTCAGTATAGCCAGCCCGCGCGCCAAATCAATTTAGAACCAACATTATCTTTTGTCGAGATCAGCCCGGTAACGTACCCGAAACAAAAAAAGGGTGGGGGCCGCGAGGCCACCCACCCTTTCAAGCAAGGACTATCGACTAAGGTACTTTCAACAGCACCTTAACTGAAGCATCCACCGACCCGGCATCCACATAGCCGATCGCGCCCGGCGTGGAGGCCACAGCGGCCTTCACTTCAGCACTATCCGCCACCGCTTTGGGCGGCTTACCCTTGCCGGTGAAAATTACCTGGGACCAGTAAGCCTTCAGCTGAGAGGCATTTTTCTGTGCCACCTTGGTGTAGAACTCGTCCCGCACCTCGGAGCCTTCCTCCTGATCGATCACGGTCACCTTGGAGCCGTCAGACAGGGAAGAAGACTTGCCCAGGAAGATATTGGCCGCTTCCTGAGCAGTCAGGGCCGAAGCCCCGGAGGCCGGATTGACGATCACCGCCACCTCGGCATTTGCAATACCTGCTGCCAGAAGACCGGCCGCCAGAGCAATACGTCGCTTCATCATGGCTGATCTCTCCTTAGAACACCGAGTCTACGCCGAAAGACACGATCTGGTTGCTGTCGCCCAGTTCCTCACGCGTTTGATCATAGTCACCCGTGCTGAAGACGCCCTTTGTGCCATTGAAATCATAGGCATAGGTGGATTCAAGCTTAAGTGCCACATTTTCCAACACATCGTAGCGAATGCCCAGCGTGATGGATTTTTGCTCTTGCATAATCTCAAGACCTGGAAGAGTCTGGCCTAAACCAGCCACATACAACCCATTGTTGAAATCAGCCTTGGTAGCCGTCGCCGCAGATGCGTCATATGCTGCCGCTGCCAAATTTCCAGCTGCATCCAAAACGGCGTTTCGAGCGGCGGTCGCTGCCGCAACTCCCCCACCGATGTTTGCGGCATATTGCGCATCCGCCAGGGCCAGGGTAC
This sequence comes from uncultured Pseudomonadales bacterium, assembly GCA_964649985.1. GTDB lineage: Bacteria > Pseudomonadota > Gammaproteobacteria > Pseudomonadales > CAZYQX01 > CAZYQX01. The sequence goes on from CAZYQX010000006.1 coordinate 49,351, forward strand.
CAGCATCATTGCGGGCAGCATCAATCACACCAGCACGAGTAGCGCCCTGGTAGAAATCAAACGCCTTGTCTTCATCATCTTCACCCGTCATGGTCACGGCATAACTGGCGTAAGGCATAAATTTGCCTATGCGGTAACCCAAGGTGAAGTACGCGTTAGTGTTGCCCAAAATCGGGCTAGCATCGTCCACGCCAAAATCCACCACCTCGGCAATCGCCAGCCACTGACCGTCGTCATAGCGACCACCCAGAGAGGCGTAGTAGGTGGAGACCGGGTCATATTCGTTCAGCTCCAGAGACGGCAGCAGGGTGTAGGAACCACGCAGCGTCCAGGGGCCGACACTAGAGGTCATCGACATACCCCAACGATCACGCACCTTCACAGTAATGCCCTGAGCGTCTTCATCCATGGTGCCAACATAGAACTGTACGTCGTGGCGCCAATCACCCGTGTTGAAGGAATAGATAGTGTCCACGCCGTCATAGTTGCCCAGACCGACCACATAGGTCTCCATCGGCGGGCGCACCCAGGGGTAGGTGTAACCTACGTCCATGGACTCGGAGTACATATAGGTGGGCGAGCGCAGGCGGCCAGTGCGCACCATCCAGTTGTCCTGCAGCTTGAAGCGCAGGAAGGCCCACTCGGCGTCGATATCGTAGTTTTCGTAGCCGTTGGAGGTCAGCTGCAGCACCGCGTCCACGGTGTCGTTGACCTTGTAGTCGAACTGCACACCGGCCATGGTATCGGAGCGGAACTGCTCGTTGTCTTCGACACCAGTGTTGGAGAAGTCGACGTTTTTATCTGAATTGACGGCATAAGCCGACATGAAGCCGTGTACCTGGAGCTTCTCTTTCTGCTCTTCAACGGTGCGCTTGACCATATCGTCGCGCTTCTTGGACTTCTTGTCGACGTCAGCGACCTTCTTCTCCAGCTCGTCCAGGCGCTTGCTAACGGTGGGGGCTGGCGCTTCTTCGGCCTCGGCAACCGGGGCGGCCTTGGTTTGAGCGCGCTTGAGCTGATTGATCTGGGACTTCAGCTGCTTGAGCTCCTGCTCATGGCGCTGATTCATTTTCTGAATCTCAACCATCAGCTCGTCTACGGTGGCGGCGGTGGCCGGCATAGCAGTCACTGCCAAGGCAGCACCACATGCGATGTGTCGCAGGCTTTTCACGTTGTAATCCTCATGTTCCCCAGTTGGAGCCCCGCTGCGCCATTCCGGCATCTAACATGGGCCTCTTGAGAGACTAGCAGGCATTTTTGGTCGCGCCAGTCATTTCGGCACATTTTTAGCGCCCATCATGTAAAATCGCACAAAAGACTCGCAACCCAATGATTAAGAACAACAATTTAGGAGCATAAAAATGCCCCGTATCACGATCAATCCGCCTGCTGAACTGCCCTTCCAAACGGAGATCCAGGTTTACGTGAACATGATCAATCGGGGCAATCACCTCGGTAATCACAACCTGATTGAGGTGCTGAACGAAGCGCGCAACCGCTATCTGGACAGCCTGGGGCTGGACACCATGAACATCGCGGGGCACGGTCTCATCAACGCCGACCTGGCGGTGGAATACAAATCTGAGGCGGGTTACCCGGAAACCCTGAAGGTTGAAGTGGGGACAGGCGACTTCAACAAATACGGCTGCGATTTCTTCTATAGAGTCAGCGCCATGAGCGATGGCCGCCTGATTGCAGTCGCCAAGACCGGCATGTTGCTATTTGACTACAGCACCAAGAAGCTCGCCCCTGCACCGGAGGATTTCGCCACTTTTTTTGTGGCACCATAAACACCCCAATCACCTTGGAGTGATCGTGCTTTGCACATGGAGTATTGACACCTCACCTCAATTCAACCGATAATCCCGCGCCTTAATCTTTTGACCAGTTTCCTGAGGAGTCACCCAGTGGCGAATTCAGCTCAAGCCAAGAAGCGCGCTCGCCAAGCTGAAAAGCATCGCGCTCACAACGCCAGCCAGCGTTCCATGACGCGTACCTACATCAAGCGCATTGTTGCCGCCATCGCGACCGGTAACAAAGAGCAAGCTCAAGCCGCTTACGCCGCTGCAGTGCCCGTGATCGACCGCATGGCCGACAAAGGCATCATCCACAAGAACAAGGCCGCTCGTCACAAGAGCCGCCTGAGCGCCCAGATCAAAGCCCTCGCTGCTTGATATCTGGCCAGCCATAAAAAAACCGCCTTCGGGCGGTTTTTTTATGGCTGGCGCCCCCACCAAGACGGGCAACCGCTCCATTCAAGCGGTAAGTAGAGCCCGCCCGAGATCGACCACTAATGTATGCCGAACGCGGTTCCAGTGGCGGAATCCCAGCGCCCCTTGTCCCCAACAACAGTTGACTGGGAGAAGCCAACGACTAAGCCCGCAAGGACTCGCCTGACCGAAGCCACATCTCCACTATCACATGCAAGCTGCATACTTTTCAGCTGTTCGCTCAACTCAGGCCAGGAGAAGAACGGCTCCCTTGCCAAACAGATCAGCGGGTGGTGAGTCCCCTCGCTGTTCTCCCCTATCAGCAATTCTTCATAGAGCTTTTCACCAGGGCGCAAGCCTGTCACACGAATTTCAATATCGCCCGTTGGGTGAGCATCATCTTTAACCGTGAGTCCGGCAAGCCGGATCATGCCCCTGGCAAGATCCATGATCTTTACCGGCTCCCCCATATCCAGGACGAACACCTCGCCACCCGATGCCATGGCCCCAGCCTGAATAACCAACTGCGCCGCCTCAGGGATCGTCATGAAATAGCGCGTCATTTCGGTATGCGTCACGGTGAGCGGCCCGCCCTCAGCAATTTGCCGGCGAAATAACGGCACCACAGAACCGGAGGAACCCAATACATTGCCGAAACGAACCATTGCAAAACAGGTAGACGCAGAGCGTTCGGCATAGGCCTGCAGAACCAGCTCTGCACAGCGCTTCGAAGCCCCCATTACATTGGTTGGGCGAACAGCCTTGTCTGTGGAGACCAAAACAAAGCGCTCCACGCCATTCGCCATTGCCACATCAGCACACACCCAGGTACCAAACACGTTGGTTCTGATGCCTTCTATGGGGTTAGCCTCAACAAGCGGAACGTGCTTATAGGCCGCCGCATGAAAGAGTGTTTGGACGCGATTGGAACGCACAATATCGTCCATGCGAGCCCTGTCACCCACATTGCCCAACAGCGGAACCAGTTCAATCTCCAAACCACGTCGGAGACACACAGCTTCAAGCTCCTGGTGGATGGAATAAAGGGAAAACTCAGAGGCATCCAATAACAGCAGCTTGGCAGGGCCAGACAACAGGATCTGCCTCGCCAGCTCACTGCCAATTGAGCCTCCAGCTCCCGTCACCAAAACCACTTTGCCCTTGATACCGCGGGCCATCAGCTCAGGCACAGGCTCAACGCAGTCACGCCCCAGGATGTCTTCGATACGAATTTCGCGAATCTGGGACACTGCCAAACGGCCACTTACCAGATCATTCAGGCAGGGAACTGTCTTGATCTCCACACCAAGTCGGTTAATCTCTGCAACAATCTCCGATCGCCGGCGCTGGGTCATGCGCGGCATCGCCAGCAGCACCTCACTGATGTTCAGATCAGCCAGTACAGACGCCATGCGCTCAGGGTTATAGACCCTCAAACCAGCCACATCCTGCCGTCTAGCCTGGGCACTGTCATCAAAAAACGCCATGGGCATGAAGTCTGGACTGTTGCGCAAAAACACCGCCAGCGCTCGCCCGGTTTCTCCCGCGCCATAGATCGCCACCCGCCTGCGCGGCTTACCTGAGACGTGATCAAGAGAGCGCACAACACCCCGCGCCGAAAACCTGCTTGCCATCAGGTACAGCACGGCTAAACCACAGTAGATAACTACAGAGGTGCGTGGCACCCCCTCTACTCGCGTCACACCAATCACGGTAAAAAGTAAAACGGACGAAATCGCCACGCCCTGCACAATGGTGAGCACCACTTTTTCTTCCAGGTAGCGCACAACGGCTCGGTACAAGCCCAAACGAACAAAGGCCGGCACGGACAATATAGGAATAAGAACGAAGAGCCACCAGAAATGCCCAACCTGGGGCGTGAGGGTCCCAAAACGGAGTGCCACGGCGCACCAAAAGGCAAATGGCAACAGCAGCGAGTCTGCCAGCACCATCAGCAGGCGCTTTCTCTCACGCGGAAGCGCCAGTAACCAACGCGACAACCTCAGCAACATAAACTCTTCTCCCATCCCTATTTCTACCCACGGTGAGACGTCACGGCAAGAAGACTCACTAGGGAAGCCCCGCTAAGTCACGGCAACCTTGCTGGCATAGTTGAAAACATGATCACAGCAGCCCACCAAGGATACCGGACGCCTAAGACCCCCGAAACGTGAACGCGCAGCGGTGAGCACGATGATCATTTGCGGCTAAAAATCATTTTTAGCCCTAGGCGTTGCTCCCTGCCCCGGCAGGCACCGCCTCCATTGCACGCTAGCGCAACCGCTTTCACCTAGCCATCATAGACTTTTAGGAGATTGCACGGGCTGCGACAGCGCCTCCAGCACTAATGCGAAACCCCCTCACTGCGCCAAACACGCATAAATGTCAGCGCAATAATCTTGAAATCAAAGCACATGGAGCGCCGCTGCAAATACTCGCGATCCAGCTCGACTTTACGCGGGATTGGAAGTTCGTCACGCCCATTGATCTGCGCCCAGCCCGTTAGACCCGGGGCAAGCAAATGTACGTTACAAGAAGTTCTCAGCTCTATCAGATCGGCCTGATTGTACAGGGCTGGCCGCGGCCCTACAAAGCTCATTTCACCTCGCAAAATACACCACAGCTGAGGCAGTTCATCCAAACTGGTCCTGCGCAAAAAGCGCCCCGCAGAGGTAATCATCTGCTCAGGGTTCTGCAGCAGATGCGTAGCTACTGCCGGTGTATCAATGTACATCGAGCGGAATTTCGGCATGCTGAAAATCTTGTTATTGCGCCCAACCCGATCCGACCAGTACAAGGCAGGGCCAGGCGAGTCCAAGCGAACCCACACCGCGATAAGTAACAGCAGCGGCAACAGGGGCAACAGAACAAGTACAGCCAACACGAGATCAAACAGTCGCTTCAAATTAAGCCCCTAACTCTAAATAACTAACGATCAGGATTCGAACGTTTGCCCAGTCAAACATCACTTGGCGCGTCGGTACGCCCTCACGACCTCACACAACCCCTCGTCCACGGTACAGGGAGGGTGCCAACCCAGTACTCGCTGAGTTTCATCCATGTCTATTTGCAACGAGCCCGACAGGCGCTGGAACATGTCTGATCGCCCCAGCAGCCGGGCCCCCAATGACAGCAGAAACTCAGGCACGGGGAACGACATTGAAGGCCGCCCCAGCACCTTGGCCACGCGACGCAGCAGCTGAGCAGTGGAAAGATCTTCCCCATCCGACACGAGAAAGGTCTGATTGGCCGCAGCAGGATGCGCGATGCAAACGCAGATCAAATCAACCAGATTGGCTAATGCCACGAGGCTGCGTTTGTTATGAATACACGCCAACGGCAACGGGATACACCGATCAACCCAGCGCACCAGCGAAGCAAAATTTGCTTTTACACCGCCCCCATATACCAACGGCGGGCGAATGATAACGAATTCCATCGCCGAATTCGCCGCGACAGCCTTCAAACGCTGCTCTGCTTCCCATTTTGAACGGCCATAAGCATCCTGGGGGCTGGGCACGCTCAATGATGAAAACGGAGCCTCTGTCGTAGCTTCGCCATTCACCTTGATGGAGCTGACGAAAATCATGCGTTTGACGCCCTGCTCGGCAGCCGCCAGCGCAAGCCGCTCCGTTCCCAAGGCGTTGGTTTCGAGATATGGCTCATCGCCCCCCCCTGCCTTATCCGCCATCATGTGCACGCGAGCGGCGAGGTGAATGACCACATCAATGTTTTGCAAGGCGTTGGTCCAGTTCGTCTTTGAGCCGATCTCCCCCACCTCGATCACTGTCAAAAGGGGTGACATCGGCAAAGGGCTCAGCCCCTTACGCCTCACCGCCGCCGTCACCCGGTACCCGGAAGCGAGCAGTTCCTCACACAACGCTCGCCCAACAAAGCCTGTTGCCCCCGTGACCAGTATGCGCGGCAAACTATCCAGTGTCTGATCTGTCACTGCATATCCCTCGTGAGCGCGACGCCAGGCAGACTCTTGTAAAGTGACAGCGTTTTTTCAGCAACCGCCCCCATGGAAAACTCACCCTCCACCATGGTTCGCCCGGCGCGCCCCATCTTCTCACAGACTAACGGGTCTTCAATCAGCTGGCGCAAAGCAGGCACCAATGCTTCTGCACTTCTAGCCTCAACCAGCAAACCATTGACACCTGGCACAACAATTTCACGACAACCTGGCACATCCGTGGCCACAATGGCGCGAGATGAAGCCGCTGCCTCCAACAGAGCCTTCGGCAGCCCCTCGCGATACGATGGAAGGCAGACAATACGGCTCTCAGCCATGACGGAGGACATGTCATCACACCAGCCTGACCACTCCACCACCCCCTCGTCCACCCAGGCCTGAAGTTGTTGCCGGGAAATGGCAGCGGGATTGGCATCATCAGCATCTCCCACCAGCCTGAAACGCGCTTCAACGCCTTGCTGCTGCAGCAAGCGAGCCGCCTCAACAAACTCCCCCACGCCCTTATCCCACAGCATGCGGGCGGGCAAAATCACAAGGGGGCGCCCCTGCATCGGTGGGCGCGCCGGAAACGCATCGAGATCGACCCCAGAGCCCCGTATCAAACACAGCCTTTCCGGCGGCATCGCCAGGGACTCTCGCATGGCATCGAAATCATCGGGATTTTGAACAATCACACGGGTATTCGGCCTGGAGAACAGCAAGCGGAAGGCATATTTCACGACGCCGCGCAAAAGTGCTGTCTTGCGCGAGCCAGACACAAACAGGTAGCCAAGGCCCGCAATAGCGTTCACCACACCTGGAACGCCTGCGCACCATGCCGCAACTGAACCATAAAGGACCGGCTTTATCGCTACATGATGGACGATAGAAGGCCGCAATCGCAGATATATTCTGACCAGCTCCAGCGTCGCCAACAACTCCGCAAAAGGATTCCGGCTACTGCGGTTCATACGAATAGGGATAAGCTTGATTCCAGCTTGCTCAATCACTTCACCATGCTTTTGCACCCGGGTCGCGACCGCCACGTCATAGCCGACGGCTACGGCCGCACGAGCCAAACATAGTCGATGAGATACGAAATACCAATCCTCAGTGACCACGAACAACAGCAATGGTCGCTTCATACTTGTCCCTCGTCTTTGCAACTCTCGTCATGCCCCAACAAATTAACCAATAACCCGCCCGCCATCGGAACAACGCTAGATGAACCATTTTAAAGATTATGAATAGCCACCATACTTTCATATGCCAGCAACAGCGCTTACAACAAGCTACTATCGGTCGGCAGGCAAATAAGGGGGAAGTAGAACACTAGGGAGTCCCTGATTGAACCGCCATGAGCAGGTAAAATTTACCCCGCCAATGAGCTTTGAAATGGACAGAACACGACAGGCAAGTTTTAAGGCATTGAGGTATGCGTCGAAAAAGCAGGAGACGCGCAAGGAAGGCAAGTGACCCAGCTTAGCCCGCTCTCCCGCCGGTGCTGTTCATGCCTCAGCCTGGACGCGCGAATCGTGTGCAACGCCTCCATGTAGACCCGATATTGCTGATAAAGCGCCAGAGTTCGAACGGAAAAGTGGACAGGCTTAGACGCTGACGCCTAGGCACCGATAACGCAGCTTGCGACGCAACAAGACACAGCCCCGCAAAGCAAGTCACCAATGTGGCCAGCCGACCAACACCTCAGGGATGATGCATGCATATGTGGTGCAGTCAGGCTTCACCCCTTGTGACGCTATTGAATTTCATCTGTAAGAGAGGCCCCAGCGCCCCCTGGCGGATCAGAAAATAACGCTGATAGCCTCTACGAAGTAATTGCTTCATAGCGATTTTCGGATACGACCATTGGAGCTAAGGAAGAGTAGTCTAGCGAACCAACATACTCGGCATCCAAAAGAGCCAAGACACTCGGATTTACGACTCAATCGACTCAAGCCAGGACTGCAGCATCAAAACATCCCACAATTGGTACTGCCAATTCCGCTGCCCCGACAAATGTTCCCGCCACATGCGACGCACTGGCTGCGGATTCAGCAAGCCCGCTCGCTGGATTCCCCCCTCATCCAGAAGTGACTCGGCCCAATCCCGTAACGGGCCTCTAAGCCAACTGTCCAATGGGACACCAAATCCCATTTTCGGCCTGTCCATCAGGGACTTAGGGACATGGCGGTATAGCAACTGCCGCAAAACGTACTTACCCTGCCCGCCCTGCAATTTCATTCCAAGCGGCAGCTGCCAAGCAAAATCCATCATACGATGGTCAAGATAGGGCAGACGTGTTTCCAACCCAACGCTCATCGCCGCCCTATCGACTTTGCACAAAATGTCGTCCGGCAAATAACTCAACGCATCCACGACCATCATACGCGATGGGAAATCAACAAGGGCTGGCCAGCGAGCCAGATCGGTTACCAGGGTAAGCGGCTCCTTCCCCCCCCGTACCAAAGAGGTAGGCTCTCGACAATGAGAAACCAGCCCAAGATAAAAATCCTCTTGCCCAGTCGCACCCAAAACGCCGGCCAATTTATGTAGTTTATCGCCGGGATTACCGAACCGAAGGCGTGAGGGTAAGACTGTGGTCAACGCCCCCAAAACTGCATTCCACTGAGCAGGTGGAACACTAAGGAGTGCATTAGCAACTACACGGCGCAACCTTAAAGGAATTGAGGCAAGGCGCTGCCACAACCTCGCACCAATAAAATAGCGGTTGTAACCACCAAATACCTCATCCCCCCCATCACCCGACAAGCACACGGTCACATGTTGGCGAGCCAACTTCGATACCAGCCAGGTAGGAATCTGAGATGAGTCAGAAAAAGGCTCATCGTAAATGGATGCCAATTGGGGGATCACATCTAAAGCCTGCCCTGCGGACACGCGCATTTCTGTGTGATCCGTCCCTAAATGCTTGGCAACCTCACGCGCATGGACTGCCTCGTCGTAACCCTTTTCATCAAAGCCGATGGTGAACGTTTTGACTGGCTTAGGTGCCTCCAATTGCATGAGCGCTACTACAGCAGAGGAATCGATGCCACCCGACAAAAGCGCGCCAAGAGGAACATCCGCAAGCATCTGATCACGAATCGACTGGCGCAGCAAACGTTCTACTTCATCCACCGCCTCGGTTTCAGAGCCCGAAAACAACGCAATTTGGCCTGACTCCGCCACATGCCTTAGCGACCAGTACGGCACCGGTATCAATTCATCGGTTGGTGATTGGAGGGTTAGTAGGCAGCCCGGCTCAAGCTTGCGAATACCCTGATAAATGGAGAAAGGCGCAGGGATATAGTTGTAGCGGAAATACAGTGATAACACGTCACGATCGATGTCCCCAACGAAGGCGGGGTGTGCTCGGAGAGACTTTAACTCAGAGCCAAACAGCAGAACACCGTTCTGCACACCGTAGTAGAGCGGCTTTTCACCCATCCTGTCACGGGCAAGCGTCAGACTAAGCTTGTGCCTATCCCACAAAGCAAAGGCAAACATTCCAACGACCCGCTTTAGCGCATCAGCTACTCCCCACCGCTCAATCGCAAACAGCAGAGTCTCTGTATCTGAATGGCCGCACCACGCATGAGGGCCAAGCTCCTTTCGAAGGGTAAGATGATTATAGATTTCACCGTTAAAAACGATAACATAGCGCCCAGATGCCGACTCCATGGGCTGATGGCCTGCTGGAGACAAATCTAAAATTGAGAGGCGGCGATGAGCAAGCACCACGCCATGATTTCTCTCATGCCAGACACCTGCATCGTCAGGGCCTCGGGAGCGAATAGCAAAGGCCATGCGCTCTGCTATCGATTCTGCATCGCGCCCTCCTATTGGATTCCAGAAGCCGGTAATCCCACACATTAATGATTAGGCCCCGCAAAAACGTCGTTCAACATATTGATAAGGCGAGGGGCTGCAACTTGCAGGCAATATTCATGCTCTACCAATTCCCGACCGCGCTGCCCCATTGCCTGGCGAATGAGAGAGTCAGCACAAAGCTTTCTTAGGGCAAGCAACCACTCATCAACAGACTCTGCAAGATAACCATTATCACCATCACACACCAAAGTAGCATTCACACCAACAGGCGAGGCAATCACAGGCACACCACAAGCCATATACTGAATAAGCTTGTATCCACATTTGCCTTGTTCCCAGGGCGAATCTAGTAATGGCATCACACCTATATCAAACTGCTGAATCTCAGACACCTCTGTCGCTTCACTCCACTCATGGCATTCCGTAGGCACGATCCCATCGCAGAATTGCGCTCCTACGACAACCAGTTTGATGGGAAAAAGCTCAGCGCATGCTCTAATTGCAGGCTGAATAATTTCAAGGTATTTAACCGTTGAGGGCGATCCCATCCACCCGATAACCAGTTGGGTTTGAGGCGACTTTACCCTGACCGAGTAGCGATTAAGATCAATCACCGTCGGCAAAATATCTACTCGCCGCGCACCCGCTCGTTGCGCCCGCGCAGCCAGGTAGTTGTTGCCACACACAACGAGAGAGGCATAGCTCATGACCTTATCAATTTTTCGCGGCATAAGCCGCCTAAGACCGCTATGACTCAAGTCGTAACTGTGGAAAATTGCGTCATCATAATCGACTACAAAAGGCACGCCACATACTTTCAAAAACAGCTCGAACCAGCTTGGCAGGTCGGGGAAAAGCTCCTTCTCAATCCAGAGCACGTCATATGCGCGACTATCAAGTAGCGCATGAAAACGCTTCATGTAATCGATGAAAATTTGCTCCCATGCAGCTTTTTTTCCCGCATAAAGGCGAACCAAATATTCATCACGAAGCAGCGGGGAAAACACCACCTCGATATTGCTTCGTTGCAGATATGGAGCATATTGATATAAACGAAGTCGACTGCTGGCCCCCAAGCGACCATAACGACTTAATGCCAGCACGCGGAGCATCGTCAAGCCCAAAGCATTAACTTGAGATTTCTAAGCCACCCTGACATCCAGAAACCATGGCGAAGAAGTAAATAGCAGCGCCGCATCAATCCAGACGAACCCAGTTTGATAAAGTCCTGTACCAGCATGCGCTGCCCTCCACTCATAAGTGAAGAACAATTAGCATAAAGCGCGCGAGCCTGCGCTATATGTGGAGAAAGATCAAATGGGCGCTGAATTTCTTTAGCTCGCCCAAGGAAAGCGGCTACACCATACTCTCTCACACCAATAGTGTTAGACCCATGCTGACGATAAAACACCAACTGTTCTGGAACGGGCTTTAACCCATCCTGTAGCGCAGCGACTAAAGCGAACCAATAATCATGCATGACAGCTTCAGAAGGAATGGGCGTAGCCACCTGGACCAACTCTCTATTTGCCAGCAGTGTACACCCTGTCACCGTATTTTGAATCAGCAGGTTACACAGGGAAACTCGTGTTGCATCCAAACGCTGATACCGCCACATTGAATCAGCTATTGGTTGCAACTGGTTTCCAACCACCCGCAAATCGGAATAAACCAGAAGCGGCATGTGAACCCCGCGAGATTGCTCCAGGGCATACATTCCCTGCAACTGCACTTCAAGCTTTCTTGCATCCCATACATCATCTTGATCGCAAAAAGCCACATAAGGGGCAGATGAGATGCAGGCTAGCTTCGAAAAAGATTTCAGCGCCCCAAGACGCTCCTCATCCTGCAGAAAAAAAATTTTGTCAGGAAATTTTTCAACATAACGCTGAATTAAGGCAACCGAACAATCTGACGATCCATCATCGCGAACAATCAGGCGCCAAGATGTCACTGTCTGAGACAGGATGGAATTAATCTGGGGCTCTAGAAATGAGGCCCCATTATAGACAGACAGTAGAATATCAACCTTGACGCCTTCACACGTCTTTATGGCCGCCACATGAGCCCCCGAATGCGACGAACGATAACAGCAAGGGATGACCCATAGTACCGATGGGAGAACTTTGCCTTCATTCTCCCTGCTCTCGACACCCATGGAGTTCCACTGTGCTTATGGATGCTACGGTAGGGTGGAACGTACCCTTCATCCATTTCCCGAGCTTTGGCAGAAAGAAGCAAAGCGTCCTCTAAACGATGCTCTAGCTGATAACCAAGTGAAGGCCTGAGCCAGCCTTTGCGAATATGGTCAAATACCATTTCTGACGAGATAAACCCGTTATCAATTGCTTCAAATAAGTCGCGCACCCAAAGATAACCAAATGGATGCCGAGCATAGATCCAAGGCTGGGTATCCATGTCAGTATAGTGCAGCAACTTTGTACGCCCCGGCACATAGGCTTCTAGCGAATTCCAATCGGCTGAAATACCAGCACGCTTGCGCGGTGCTACAACCATCTCATACATCAATTGTTCATAACTAAGCGTTTCACTATCAAGTTTCTGGATGATGTCTCTTATGTCCCACTTCAACCCCTCACAGTTGAGAAGCATAACGCTGTATTGAGGCTTGCGCCCGCCTTCGGTCGGGTGATTGGCTGAAAGCAAATCATCACCGGCAAAATCTGTTTGCCAAAGCTCACTAATATCAGAAAAAACCTGCATATCTGAGTCGAGATAAATAGCTCGCCCCTGATGAGCGCATAGTTCGGGGATTATGAAGCGCTGGAAAGAAAATGGGGTGCGCGGCCAATTTTTCTGCTCACGAGGACGAGGTACTTCTATTCCTGCAGCGTGCATTGGAATAATTTCAACGGGCAATTTACTATGCTTAGCGATGGAGTACTCCAGCACCTTTACCGCAAGCATTTGCTCTTCCATGGTTGCAACAAACACACGCACAGGCCCTTGCATGCGCTGCTGCTCAGCATCATGAAGATTCATCGTTCACCCCCAAAAAAAGCGTCACCCGTATCAAACTAGCGATTTTAAAACCATCCACCTCACTCACACCCGCCATATTACCGAAGCAGAAGCAAGCACGCACCTTATCAGGCACACAGATGCCTACCACTCACAGCAACCGTTAAAGCAGGGTCACTTGGCTTGGCCTGGCTGAGTAGCCTTGAGATAAACCAATACGCTTCATGGATAAACACCTCAAAAGGCAAAATACTGGCATTCTCCCAAGAGTAAGTCTCACCAGCACGAATACAATTCATGAAATCAAGGCAGACTTCGAGCACAGCATCAGCTTATCTAAAATGAAAACCTTTCCAAGCCGAATGCCACATTCACGACAACATAAACAAAGTTAGCATTCTCTTTAATTGGCTAGTTAAAGCAAAAACATGGTCGCCAAGAGAACCCCTTTCCTTATTGGGCAATTACCAAACTAAGCCAACATTAATGGCAAGGAAGAGCCCTTTTCACTGCGGCAAACTCTGAACAAATCGCATCATTACAGAATAGGCCTCAATGGCCTTAGCTCTAACAGATTCAAAATCCGTGGCCAAACCCCGCTGCAAATCTGCTGGCTCGCAAAGAGGAAAACCAAGAAACTCAGACATGCCGACCGAACGCCCATCCACTGGCACGAGGACACTTCGAATAGCAAGGCTCAAACTCAGCAAGTGGGCATGAAGGCGGCTACCAACATGCAAATCAACACTGCGATATAACTCGCTACACTCATCAGCATTATGCGGGCACAGGATCCGATATCCTCGCCGAACAGCATAATGCCTCAAACGCTGATATTGATTAGCCATAGGCCAAGGATGTGGCAGAACCTGCTGAAAAAATCGCTCATGGGGTTTGGGCGGTGAGTAATTTTGGTGCAGCACAAGAAAACGTTCTGCCCTAGGAAACTCCCTTGCCACAAAATCAATCACGGCAGTTTCCCTCTCCCAAAAATCACCGCGCTCTGTGACAGTGACCGCGACCCGCCGGGTAGCCGAAGAGAATGGAACGCCTTCCAATAAGGGTTGATCATATGCTACTGGGCACCCCGTCATAAGCAGCTGCCCAGATAACTCAGGCATTTCGCGTGATAAAAACGCTATAGTCCGAGGGCAACGCCATGACGAATATTCAATATTCTCATGCATTGCACGGAGAACATCTTTGGTTTCACTAGACAAACAATCAGTTTTACCTGGCTCGCCATGCACCCCTATGGCAAACGGAAACAACCGCAACCGTCGATCCCGAATAAAATCTGCGGTCAATCCAGGCCAAACGGTATACCGATCATTTAGCTGATTTGCACCCGCTAAAATCACTCCGGGGGCAGCCGAAATCGCGGCTATCGCCGCCTCACTAAGCTCCACTCGCGGAGAATACGTAAGCGATTCATCAAACCTGCCCAACAACCGTTCAATGGCGCGCAAGATGAAACCATCGCCGAGGTTTACCACCTTTTGCTTTTTAAGAGAGTCCGGTATTTGGTATGGCGTTAAGACTGCAAGATGACTCGGCATCGCACGAACGAGATACTGCATAACATTCACTTACGAGCAGCAGCGACAAGGTATGGATTTGGAAAGCGACGAACAATCACTTCATCAGTGACCTCCGCATATTCCTCAAAAAAAACCTCACGGACAGCTTGCTCACTGAACCGATAAAAATCAGCGTTATATGCCATCCCATGGCGAGCATAGGTAAGGGTTGTATGCAGCTTATCGATGGGTAGGGTCATGTAGATTGGCACGCCAGCTACAAAGTATCCCCCAGGCTTCAATACGCGACGAATTTCAGCACAAGAGCGCCAAAAATATTTGTCGTGCTCAAGCATTGAACAGCTCAGTACACAGTCGAAACTTTCATCTTCAAACTGTAACGAATTGCAATTTCCAACCACCATCTCCGTTTCACGCAACGCGTCTGATATTTTGTCGAAACGCAAATTCAAAGCAACTTTACGGTAACCGTCTAGCGCAGGTGCTGAAAGCAATGGTACTGAGCCAGCACCTACCTCCAAAACGGAAAGCCCGGAGCCCGAGCGCATTCTTGCACTCAAAATTTTTGAAAAAGCTTCAAATACCATTGGGCTCATATTTCTACCTCTGTACTGGCCAAGCTTGCAGCTGGGTTAAACCTTTCAGACTTACAGAGCACAACCAGCGTCTTGTTCTCGTCTATAAGCTTGTATTCCTGGAAAGAAAAACCGTATAACCCAAGCTTTCCACCCAGTTCAAATTCACTCAGATGAGTGACCCACCCCAGAGCCTTCAGCTGCTCTTCGCTGTAATGTCCACCATTCTTAACCACGTGGCTAATCAGCAAATAAGGAGCGCTTTGGGCAGCACGCGACAATACATCATCAATATTGTCGATATATTCCAACACACCAAGCATAACGATAGCGTCACCACCCGAGGGCAATTCGTCTTCACGAACATCGAATCGGGTTACGTCATCGGATTGAGGAAGTAAATCGTAGCCCCGATACTTTCCCATTACCCCTAGACGACTCAGTGCAATTTTTAACTTTTGATCACCGCAACCAATATCGGCAACATCAACGGGGCGCCCTAACAACCTTGATACGCGACCTAGGTAGTTAGCGCACAGCTCCGCTCGCTCCCACCATGGGGGCAAAGCTTGGTCACCGCAATTGAAACCTGGTTTAGCCATATGCTCTACAGCACTCACTTGAAATTATTCACCATGAAATGTCGACGTTTAAAACGTCTCCACATCCTCTATACAAAGATCATCCGCTTGAACTTTTTCGATGATCTCACCGCCTGTAACGAACCAATCACGGGGCTGATAGTAGGCACAATTCTTCGCTCGACCGCTATCCCGCACCACTAATCGGTACTGGTCAACGACCGCCAAAATATCATGTACAGCACCTTGGGATATGCTGATCTTTACCCGATATACACCAGCTTTCAATCCTACGGCAGGTAATACCAAGCGGACATCTAGCTCGCCTTCATTGAGCCTCATCCAGCCTTGATCACTGCTCGAAACCAGGAACAATACGGGTTCTGGCGACTGCGCTTCCAAATCGAATAGCATGACGTTAATGCTGATTTGATCGCATGCGTGTGGGCACGAAAATGAAAGCACCATCTCTCCTGGCCGCCCGGTCAACCACCCTCCGAAATCTGCCGTGCCAGGAGTAGAAAATTTCAGGTTCGTAATCACCACAGGATCAGATCCCGCTTGCTGCGCTCCATCCACAAGTTTTTGACTTATCTGTGCATTGCCATCTTGAATTCCAGCATGCATATCTTCGTCATATTCGCGCAGGACAGCACCAGGACTTCCTAGCGCCGCAATACGTCCATGCTTAAGGTAGAGACACTGATCGGAAAGTGTCTCGATCAAAATTGAGCTATGGGAGACCAACAACATTGATGTCCCCGACTTCCGAAGCTCATTTATGCGATTTCGACACTTCACCCGAAACTGAGTATCCCCCACCGACAAAACTTCATCCACGACCAAAATCTGCGGATCAGTGTGCACCGCACAGGCAAACCCAAGACGCGAAAGCATGCCAGAACTATATGTTCCCAAGGGTGCATCTATAGCGTCCCAAAGCTCGGCAAAATCAACAATGGAATCAAATCTTGCTTGGATATCCTTGTAAGGCACGCCTAAAATTGACAGGTTAAGAAAAACATTCTCTCGACCAGACAGCACCGGTTTAAAGCCAGCACCTAGCGCTAGCATAGGCGCGATCCTACCTGCGACATCAATTCTACCGACAGAAGGATTCAAGATGCCTGCAATCATGCGCATCAGCGTGGTCTTTCCACTGCCATTGAGCCCTACAATACCTAGGCACTCACCTCGTTTGAGCTCAAACGAGACATCTTGTACAGCCCAGAACTCCTTTTGACGCAGCGTAGGGTCGTCCTTACGCCCGGTGATGGCACGACACAAATCCTGTGCACCATAAATAAATGAATGCTTTAGCGAGCGAGAAAACTTTTTGGAAACACCGCTGACCGAAACACAAACATCAGAAGCACTACCCATCACCGCCCCCCAAGCAGCATGCGCTCAATGAGGATAGGGGCTGCAACCCGAATCATCGTAAAGCCTAAGGTCACCAGGATTATTGCAACGGCCAATGTAGATAAAAACCCAGTAAGCTCGGTCAACGGGCTCCCTGCAGCGGCATCCCTCAGAGTAGCCATTAACGGCGACACCGGATTCAGTCTAACAATTTCGGCAAACAAGCCCTCCCGGCTCGGCACATACAGCGCCGGGGTCAAAAACAACCCATAGCTAATAAAAAGCTTCACCGCATTATGAATATCCGAGAACAAAATGGTGAACGGGGCAATAAAAACACCAAAACCAACACCCAAAATCACTGTGCCAAGAAAGCATAAAAACATTAGCGCACTGCCAGGCACATCTACCCCAACATAGAAGGCGACCAGCGCAAGAGCCAAAACATACCTCACGAGCATATTAGTCAGCGACTCATATGACTGGGCCAACACAATCGCAACGCGGGAAAAATTAACTCGGGTCAAAAACGAGCGGGCGCTCTCAAATGCCTGGTGTGGCACATCCAAAGCTTCCGCAAAAACTTGCCACAGCAAAGTGCCTAAAAAAACAAATAACGGGTAAGGCAAAGAAATTTCACCATGACTAATAATGCCCGAGCGGCCGGCTAGAGAAACGCCCCCGGTGATAAGGATCGCCGGGAACACCATCCAAAAATATCCGAGAAATGATTGCCTATATTTGGCACCAATTGTATGAGAAAAAAGCCGCCACGAGAGCGAAATACTTTCTCTGGCCGCCGAAACAACTGATTGCATCAGCACCTCCTCCGCTGCAAATATTCAGAGCGTTTCTCTCTACATGCCAAAACGGCAAGTTTCAGCCTTGCCCATAGAGCATGCATTGCACCCGGCTTTACGCGAGCCTGAAAGAACAGCGGCATCAATCTTTTCCGCTTTCCTTTAAAATGGACAATTACTTTCCCCGCCAATCCTGCAGATATTGCTTGATACTTATTTTCAGGTGAAAAATTGTATACCTCGCAAGGCAACAACAAAATACGGCACCCTCCAACGTTAACAATTTCCCGAGCGGACATTTCTGCTGGCGTTAAGCCAATAATATCGCGCAAAGCAAGCTGGTCACCATACCAGTCCGCCTGCCCTGAATATCGCTCAATATACAATTCAGCAAACTGCCTGAAAAACTGCTTCGACAACTCGGGTCTGCGATTATTGAGGATCATGAAGCCGCCATTAAGCGGCATTTCATCATTGTCCCGCCACGTGAGCGCCACGTCAAAGTCCTTTTCGAGAACAGCATCAAGCTTGGCATTCACCAAAATATCTGAATCCAGTATTATGATTGGGGCTATAAAACTGGAAGCCTCGATATACCCCATCTGAGCTTTTGTCCGATCCAGCATCAATGAAGCAGCTTTTACCTCACTATTGAATCGAAAAAAAGGAACGGAAACGCCCTCCAAACTGGTGGTTTCATTAGTGAGAATTGCCGCGGTCATATCGGGGTGATGTATCTTGGCCGATTCAAGCATCATATCGATATTCGATATGTACTCCAAATGTGCCAAGGTCTTATTTGGGTGTACGCCTTCTCCCTGCGCCAAAGACACGTGAAATGTAACAAACTCAGCAAACGTCACTCGCCATGGCCTCCGCGCATAACATTAGGACGTGCGGCAAACAGCGTTACACGAGGCCCATTTCGCTGCACTGAATTTTTAACAATTCGAATTTCGCTAAACCCCGCGTCGACGAGCAGCGAAATAATATCATCCAGCAATAACCATTTCGCAAAATCGTACATACCGGAAAAAACTTCATTTCTCCCTTTTTCTTTATAGTTATAGTATCGGTATTCCTTCCCATTTATCGTATAAGCCCCATCTAGCATTTCTGGCAATGCATAATGAGTATCTAGCAACAGCCCACTCCCGACGATAGCGTCAGTA
Source organism: uncultured Pseudomonadales bacterium (assembly GCA_964649985.1). Classification (GTDB taxonomy): domain Bacteria; phylum Pseudomonadota; class Gammaproteobacteria; order Pseudomonadales; family CAZYQX01; genus CAZYQX01. The sequence continues at coordinate 68,360 of CAZYQX010000006.1, forward strand.
AAATGGAGCAAGTGAGAAACCGGATCCTTCAAATGGTACAAAACTCCCACATGATGGACATAGTCCACGCGCGGCAATGTCGAAGCATCCTCGCGACTCTCGAGGTTACACACGCTAACCACGGGAGAGTACCCAAACAAATTTGCTCGCACCACAGTCTTTACGACGTTTTCAACTCTTGAGTCTATGGCAAAAACCTTTGCTGCCCGCTGACAAAGCGCTATCGTATGGATACCTTCAAAACACCCCACCTCGAGTACTGAGGCCGCGCGCAAGTCGAAAGCATCTGCCATGCTAACAATGCGAGGATCGGGAATAACCTGCGGAGTGTCGCGCTTCCCTTTCCATGCCACATTGCCAAAACGCCTTCCCTGGCGATCAACGGTGAAGCAACTCCACGGTAACATCTCATTAAGACGCTGGAGATCAGCATCAGACAAGCGCTCTACCCCCCCTGAATCCACTCGATTTGAATCAAACCCAGAGAACGGCACGACGCTCGCACGCCTGGACGAAGGCATATCATCCACGCCAGCAACAGAACGGAGCTTTGACAACCCTTTTTTCAATACGCCAATCACAGAGACGATCTCCCTTTTGCAACCGGTTTCAGTTTCAACCTATGGTTTCTTTCCGCTTCGCTAAAGACGTCGAATAGTTGTTTTACCAAACCATCCTGGGTATATTCTTCTTGCAAACGCCGCTGCGCATGCGAGACCATTTCATACCTCAGATCATCTCCATTTATTAGCTCTAGCAGGGCTTGCTCCCATTCACCGCTTAAAGCAAGTAATCCACACCCATCAGCACAACACTCGTCGTATATCATACCACGAGACGCCACTACCGCAGTGCCAACAGCGGTATACTCTATCCATTTATTGATATTTTTCACCCTATTAAACTCAGTTTCAGCCAATGGGCATATCCCAATATCCCACCGCCTTTCTGCAAGCGCTTGCAAAAATGCATCATATTCCGCCACCGGAGGCAGCACCTGCACCCGATCAGAAAACTCATCCAATATTGCTGGCTTCGGTATTTTCCCAAATAGCTCAAATCGGATATTCGGATAGCTCCTCATGACAGAAACCAAAGCAGGCAACACCACTTCAAAATCATGTGCATGATCAAAGCCCATATAGCCAATAACACCACAAGCACGACGCTCTGCAGGAAAAACAACCTCACCCGCACAAAATATTTTCCCCGACAGATATCTGCCATCCGGCACAGATAGCTCAAGACGAGCCTTAAGCCGCTCATTTGAGCAATACACTACATCCACTGCCGTCAACAAATATCGCACCGCAGAAATGCGCGCTGGGTCATTGTGATACTCATATTTTGCCCTCCCAAGCTCTCGTGGAACACTCAGAAGATCATCATCGATACAATATATCGATGGCACACCATACTCCGATGCTAACCCCATAATATATTCGGCATAATCACCGCTATACCGGCAAAAAATTAGATGGGTCGGATTAATCTTTGCAAACATCTTTCTCAGCCAGCCCTTGGCATCCCGAGAGAACACGCTTGCTGAGAGCCGAAACATATCTTGATCAGTAACAACCGCAATCTGAACTCTCCCACTGGCCACCATATTTCGCAGCGGGGAAATCAAGCTTAACTGGACTGTCGGAATCATCGCGTTTGCAACAACAAGAAGCCTTAACGGGGCTTTCGAGCTACCAATGACCTTAACGTTGCGACTCGGCTTTATGCGCCGCACAATAGCCGATAACCAAGAACATCTATTCATGCAAGAGCCTCATAAAACCATTATCCAGGCCACCACCGTTCAAATTTAAAGCCTCCCCCAAAAGAAATTAGCTAGACCCCTCCAAATAAAGCCATTGACGCCTGAAAAGCACGAAATCAACTTACCTATATGCATATAAAATATAAAAATTGCTTGAATCTATAGTCATCAATCTTTCGGCTGGCCTTTTTATATGTAGGCCTGATATCTCATATCATGTACAAGATGCTTTAAATTCACCTAGCCCATTTTAAAAACACCGGCACTGTTTAATAACTGCTAACTTTCCGCAAAAATAAGCGACTCACTTTTTAACTGCGCTAGTTCCAGCAAATTCTTTGCTATAGCCTCCGCAGCATCACCCTCTATTATGTTTCGCTCAACAAAGGCAGCCGACGCTGAACGAAGTCTATCTAGGTCCCCGCTAGCCAAAACCGCCTTGACAAACCCCACCCAATCGGGCGCCACAACCAGCCGAGTCAGCGGCGCATAATTCTTCAAGCCAAGCCCCCCATCAACTACCGCAACTGGTAAGCCCATCCGAGCAGCGTCAACAGCAATCGTGGACGGCGTGGTGATCACCGCTGCCATATTCTCCATCAAAGAAGATGTCGAAAATTCACGCCATGCTACAGATGAAGGATCAACTACAACCAAATTACCAAATTCCAGCCCGCCCCCTGAATAGACTGAAGTCAACCACATCCCTGCACTATGAGGCTTGAGCAAGAATACAACCTCAGGATACGCGGCCACCAAGGCGAGCAAGTCCGCCACAAACTCACGGCGATATTTATCTGAATAGCGATGCCAGTGAAGATTTTCAAAAATGCCGATCACAACTCTCCCCGGAGGAACCAATGACGACAAATCCGCCGGGTCACATCGCTCAGGCTTAGGACACCCTAGCGCCAAGCATTTAGATTTTGTTGAAGCCGGGATTCGCTCATGTAAAGTACTCTGCCCTCCCCACGTATAAATGACATCAGAAGAAAAGTTTACACGCTTGATACTGTGAATACTGTCGCTATACGTAAGGCCGACATTCTCAAAGCCATGCTGCATTGTCGCTGTATAAATTCCAGCTTTAACCGCTGCTTCGGTAAGGTACCTAGCAAGCCTGTGTGGCCCCAAATTTGTTTCCGACGCGGTCATAAGTACGCGATTTTCATTCGCAAAGCGAATGCTATCAAAACCCGTAAGATGCTCTGGCAAAACCCATATGGAAACTTTTGCTTTATCTAATGCTTTTCGCACCCGAGGTGCACGTTGGAGCAATCCAGCACTACAACACACAGCAACTTGCACATTATAAGAAATAAGTTTTTCCAGAACAGGCAATACCAAATCCAGATCCTGAACAAGCTGCATCAAAAGCACAATCTGAGCCCCTCCAGCAGGGTGCCTTATCTCATGACACAACTCATCGATGACCTTAGACCATGAATGCAAAATATAATTATCCCCATAGAGTTCATTGATTCTTTTTTTAGCCTTATCCAGGGACAACCTGACCGATTTTTCATCACTTAAATAAAGACGCAAACCACCAACAAAATCGTCCAGCACGATACAATCAGAAAGCGCTTCAAGAGCAGGGGTTGAACTCGCAACAACGGGAACCCCGTTCATTAGCGAAGAAACGGTTCTATTTGCAGATTTACAGACACTAAACTCATCATTACTGCTAGGTATAACAACCACATCGGCACGAGAAAATTCTTTTGATAAATTTTCACTAGACCATTCTACATATCGCGTTTTTGCCTTGAATTTACGTATTTTTTTACTGTACTTTCTATAGTCGTTACTGACCACAACCAGCTCGACATCAAATTCTTTCGCAATAGCTTCAATATCGGCCCTTATACGCAACAATTCCAGCATTCCAAAACTTGAATACTTTGCGCCATGATTGCCAAACCAAAGGATTCTTCTTTTAGCCCCACCATAAGATTCAATTTTCCGACGATACCCATACGAATTAATTTTCTCTAAAGCGCGAACAAAAAAAACATCTAAATAATCAAACAGCTCTGATACGTATTTTTTTGCATGCCCCCCCAATAACCTGACTATTCCAGTGGCACCAACACCTTGATAAACCTCAAGTAAACGCCTTAGGCGTTTGGCATAAAGCGCGAACTTACTGTTGACATTTTTCTCAGCACCAGACGCCAACCGCATCAACTCTATGCACGCGTCAACCTTTTCTTCATTCTCAATTCCATCCGGAATCACATAGATAAAAACATCTTTTCCGACCACTTTTCTGACAACATCTGCTAGAGCATCGGTTGTCACGACAATCGCGGATGCCAAATAAGACATCGCAATGAAAACCTGCGAAGAGCGACCATAATCATATTCTTCAACAAATATGTTGTCGCACAAATCAAGAACAATAGGAATTCCCCGCTGCACTGAATCCAAAGCCAGCAAATAATCACTACAGCTAAAGCTTTTTACAAATACTAGCGCCGAAAGATCATTTAAATCTTTTTCAGCAGGCGCCTCAAAAACTCGACAATTAAAACCTGCAGAGTTAAGCAGCAGCAATGGCAGGGCGCAACGATACCTAACGCTTGCAATATTTGCGTTCAGTGAAGTTACCTTCCATCCAATTACCCCTTGCTTAACCATACTCACCCCGAGACCACAAAAGCAGACATTACATCATATCGTATAAAAAATGGCACGCCTACTTTACTGCTCTTGGGCGAATACTCAGCAGATGACTGGCGGAAATATTGCCGACCAAGGTGCTATCTCATTGATATTAATCATATATTTAACTGCGCCCTCCAATAACAAAATCGCTCCCCAGCTATATGCATAATGGCAACCAGCAAGACTCAACCGCACACGTCAAGCACGCAGCCCCCTATGAAATACCCATAAATACAACCTATCTTAATTTAAAATAATCTCCGCTATAATTAAAATATACGCACCTACAGCCAATTTAATAATGCGATTTTCGTTACATTTTCATATGTTATAGTTGACTATAATAACCGAATAGCGCAGCGGATATTACAAGCCATAACACTGCACTAATATTATCACTGAGGCTTTTTCAATGATTTATCCAGGGGTTGCGGCGACTGCGGTTTCGTCTTGATACAGCGACCGGCTTTAGGATTGACGTGCACAATACCACTTGTTGTAGCACAAGGAGCTTGGCCATTGCTAACCCTTACCTTCAGAAACCGGAAATTGGCTTTATCGCATCTATGCATGCTAGGCAGTTGCGAAGGCTGGCGCTGACGGATAACTGATATCTGCCGTGCCCCCAGATCACATCCCTACCCTTATCGATTGCGAATAGCACATCGATATTTCAATGCAAATCTACCGAAATGAATGCTCATTCGGTCATCTTGATCTATGCCACCCCATCGTCGCGAAGTTTGCTCAGATGTTCTGCATTGCAGGGCATGCTCTGCGCCACGCGGCGTACGCCCACACAGGGAAGCTGGTGGCGCACGCGAAATATGTCAACTGGAGAGCTATAAACACCTGATCGATCAAACCGCCAAGCATTTCGTCACGTGCTGGTGGACGCCAATGAGGCACTGGGCGCCAGAGCCCTTGCTCAGTGTGTTCATTCCACCCTAAACCGCTCCACCAACCCTCTCAGCTGCACCGCCAGGTGCTCCAGTTCGCTGCTGATATCGGCTGTTTGGGCGGCATCGCGCCGGCTTTCGTCGGCGATGTGGCGGAATTGATGGAGGTAGGTGTAAATGCGGGTGGAGCTGGCGTTCTGCCCTTCGGCGGTGCGTTTGATTTCGTCGCTCATGCTGGTGAGCTGCAGTACTTGCGCGGCAATGCCCTGCAGGGCATCGACGGTGGTTTCCACTTGGCTGACGCCGATTTCGGCGGTTTCGCCTGCCCGGCGCATCTGGTCGACCGCCTGGCGGGCTTCGCCCTGCAGATCGGCGATCATGGATTCGATCTCCCGGGCGGAGTCGTGGGTCTTGGTGGCCAGGGCGCGCACTTCGTCGGCCACCACGGCAAAGCCACGGCCCGACTCGCCGGCTCGGGCGGCTTCGATGGCGGCGTTGAGGGCCAGCAGGTTGGTCTGCTCGGCGATGCCCTTGATCACGCTGAGTATGCTGCCCACCGCCTGGCTGCGCACGTCCAGTTTGCGGATGACATCGGCGGCGGAGAGGATCTCCCGGTTCAAGGAGCGTATGGCTTCAATGACCTGGCGGGAGCCGGCCACGCCGCTTTCGGCGGCCTGACTGGCGTGGTGGCAGGCTTCGGCGGTCTGGCTGGACTGCTGCTCGATGCTCTGCACGCCGTGTTGCATATCGGACAGCGAGGTCTGGATGCGCGCGGCGCCATCTTCCTGGCGGGCCATGGCGTCGGCGGTTTTGCCGGCCACGGCGCGCAGGTTGCCGGAGGCATCGGTGAGGCGGTAGACCTGCCCGAACACCTCGCCCAGGCTCTGCTGGAAGCGCTCCAGTAACTGGTTGATGGCCTCGCCGACCAGGCCGATCTCATCCCGGGTGCCCACCCGCACGCGCTTGCGCAGGTCGGCATTGGCGCGAATATCGTCCAGCTCATGGCACAAGGTGCCGATGCGACGGGTGACCACCTGGCTCAATATCCACAACAGGCCTGCCGCGGCCAACAGGAACAGCACAAGCTGTACGCCAAGCCCTTTGTACATGGTGTGTTGCAGGTCGGCATACATGCCTTCCAGTGACAGCGTGAGCCGCACTGCGCCGAGCACGGTGCCCTCCTTGACCTGGTGACACGCCAGGCAGTTGACGGTGCTGTGGTCGCCGGTGGCCACCAGGGGGCGCAGTACGGTGATGGCGCGCTGCCCCTTGACGACGCGCTCTTCGGCCACCGTCTCGCCGGCCAGGCCGCGCCGGTCCAGCTCATCGCTCGCGCCCTCGCCATTCAGCCCGGGGCCGAACAGGCGCACCACATCTTCACCGCGGAGAATACGCGCCTCCAGCACGCCCTCGCGCGCGAGGATTTTGTCCTGCAGCAACTGGCGGCGTTGCATGGTGCCGGTGAGCATCATGGTGTTGACGCCATCGAAGTAGGCGCCGGCGGCTTCGTGGGCCTGGTGGGTGTAGGCCTCCACCAGCTGCGCTCGACTGCTGTCGTAGAACACCAGAGCGGTTGCTCCCAGCATGAGGGAGAACATGACCCCCAGGGCGATATAGAGTTTGCTCTTCAGCGATTGCGCACCCATGCGAGGGTCTCCGGCAATGACCACATGCCCCACAACGCCAGGGGCCGGCAATAATCCAGTATAGATAATTGTTCACTGCGCCATGATCCAGAAACCATGTTGATCTCAACGGCTTTTAGCGTCTGACACAGACCTGTAGCATGTGCGCGACGCCGCTCAGGCGCGGCGGGATGGATCACGCTATTCCTGAAAGGTATCGGCCGCCTATGAAAATTCATCAGCTCGGCATAGACGAGGCGCTGCACAGCATGGGTAGCAGTGCCAATGGCCTGACCTCCGCCGAGGCCGATCGACGGTGCGGCGAGTTTGGCCCCAACCGGGTGGAGGCGCGCCTGCAGCAGGCGCTGTGGCAACGCTTTGCCAAGGAGTTCGTACACTTTTTTGCCCTGATACTGTGGGCAGCCGCCGCACTCGCCTTTTTCGCCGAGTGGCGACAGCCCGGCGAGGGCATGGCCACCTTGGGCGCCGCCATTCTGGGCGTGATTCTGATCAACGGCAGCTTTTCCTTCTGGCAGGAGTACAAGGCAGAGCGCGCGCTGGCGGCGCTAAAAAAACTTTTACCCCAGCAGGTGCGGGCGCTGCGCGACGGTGAGCCCGTGGAGCTGGACGCCGAACAGTTGGTGCCAGGGGATGTGATATTCCTCGGGGAGGGCGACCGAGTGCCGGCGGATTGCCGGCTGATTCAGAGCTTTGGCCTCATCGTTGACAACGCCACGCTGACAGGCGAGTCGCAACCCCAACCCCGGGAATGCGGCCCCCAGCCAATGGAGGCGATGCGAGATGCCCACAATATCGTGTTTGCCGGCACCGCCGTGGCGGCCGGGGAAGGACGGGCGGTAGTGTTCGCCACCGGTGCCCACAGCGAGTTCGGCCAGATCGCCCATCTGACCCAGTACACCCGGGAGAGCCCGTCCCCCCTGCTGATTGAGATTGGCCGGCTGAGCCGAATCGTCATCAGTATTGCCTTCAGCTTGGGGCTGTTGTTTTTTGTGGGCGCCCAGTGGACGGGGCTACCGCTGTGGAGCTGCATCATTTTCGCCATTGGCATCATCGTGGCCTTGGTACCCGAGGGACTGCTGCCGACGGTGACGCTTTCGCTGGCCATGGCCGCTCAGCGCATGGCCAAGCGCTCGGCGCTGGTGCGACATCTGACGGCGGTAGAGACCCTGGGCTGCACCACCGTCATCTGCACCGACAAGACCGGCACCCTGACCCAGAACAAGATGGCACTGCGCGCGCTGGTGGTAGGTAGCACCCGCCTGAGCCTCGAGGATTGGGCCGCCCTGGCGGATGCCCAAGGCCAGCGGCGACTGCGGGAAACCCTGGGCCTGTGCCACAATCTCAAGCGCGGCCCCCGTGGCTGGCTGGGTGACCCGATGGAGATCGCACTGGCCGAGAGTGCCTGGCTGGGCACGTCGGCACCCGCCGAAGCGCCCAGGCTGGCAGAGCTGCCCTTCGACAGCCGGCGCAAACGCATGTCGGTGCTACACCAGCTGCCCGAGGGCTGCCAGCTCTACACCAAGGGCGCGGTGGAAACGGTGCTGCCGCTGTGTAACGGGCATTGGGATGGCAACCAGCGGCAGCCCCTGGATGCCACCAGCCGCAAGCACTACCTGCAACAGGCCGACGCCCTGGCAGATCAGGGCCTGCGCGTGCTGGCGCTGGCCTGGCGGGAGGTGGAAGACGACCGCTTGATCCATGAGGACAACCTGACCCTGTTGGGCCTGGTGGGGCTGGAAGACCCACCTCGCCCGGAAGTGGCCGATGCCATCGCCAAGTGCCACCAGGCGGGCATCCGGGTGTTGATGGTGACGGGGGACGGCCCGCGCACGGCGGCCGCCATCGGCCGGGAGATAGGCCTGGTACGCGGCGAACAGCTACGTGTGATCACCGGCGATCAGTTGCAGCGCTTGTCCAAAACCCAGCTACAACTGGCACTGGATACCCGCGAGCTGCTGTTTGCTCGGGTCAGCCCTGAGCAGAAAATGCGCATCGTCGACGCACTACAGCACAAACGGCAGGTGGTGGCCGTCACTGGAGATGGCGTGAATGACGCACCGGCACTGAAACAGGCCGATATTGGCGTGGCCATGGGCAAGAGCGGCACCGATGTGGCGCGGGAGGCCGCTGATATCGTGCTGCTGGATGACAACTTCGCCACCATTGTCGCCGCCATTGAGGAGGGGCGCGGCATCTACGACAACATCCGCAAGTTCCTCACCTATATCCTGGCCTCCAACATTGCGGAGTTGGTGCCCTTTCTCTGCTTCGTACTGCTGCGCATTCCACTGCCACTGACCATCATCCAGATTCTCGCCGTGGATTTGGGCACCGACATGCTACCGGCCTTGGCACTAGGGGCCGAGCGCCCCGCGCCAGAGGTGATGTCGCGTCCTCCGCGCCAGCGCAGCGAGCGCCTGCTGAACGGACCTCTGCTGGCACGCGGCTACGGTTTTCTCGGTATGATGGTGGCGGCATCGGCCATGGCATTGTTCTTTTTTGTGCTGTTTGGGCTAGGCTGGCAACACGGCATGATGTACCCGGCCAGCGACCCGGGCTACCGGGCGGCCACCACCGCCTGCCTGGTGGGCATCGTGATGGCGCAGGTGGCCAATGTGTTTGCCTGCCGCAGCCCGCTGCGCAGCGCGTTTGATCGCACGGCATTGAGCAACCCCCTGCTGTGGTGGGGCATCGGCTTCGAGCTGCTGCTGATTCTGGCCATCGTCTACACCCCCTGGGGCCAGCAACTGTTCGGCACTGCTCCGCTGGGTGGCGAGGTGTGGGCACTGGGCGCCACGCTGGCACTGGGGCTGCTTGCGGCAGAGGAGCTGCGCAAGTGGCTAATGCGCCACCGGCGCGCGAGGACAGCGACATGAACAGCGGTCGCCTTTTCCCGCTGCCAGACAGGCGACAACTCACCCTGCCCACGCCCGACAAGCAGAAGAAACTGATTCCGCCGATCCACACGAGCCCGACCCCATGACCCTGACCGAGCTGCGCTACTTCGCCACCCTCGCCCGCGAGCTGCACTTCGGGCGCGCGGCGGCTCAGTGTTTCGTCAGCCAGCCCACGCTGAGCGTGGCGATCAAGAAGCTGGAGGATCAGATTGGCGTGGCATTGTTCGAGCGCGCCAGCCAGGAGATCCGCCTCACCGAGGCCGGTGCCCGGCTGCTGCCCCAGGCCCAGCGGGTGCTGGAGGAGGCCGAGCAGTTCAAACAACTGGCCCGGGGCCATGCCGACCCGCTGGCGGAGCCGATTCGGCTGGGGGCGATCTACACGGTGGCCCCCTATCTGTTCCCCCGCTTGGTGCCCGCCATCAAACAACAGGCTCCCCACCTGCCCCTGTTGCTGGAGGACAACTTCACCGCCAGCCTGACGGAGCGACTGCTGGCCGGCCAGGTGGACGCCATTGTGGTGGCCGCGCCCTTCAGTGCCCCGGGCATTGTGAGCACCGAGGTTTACCAAGAAGAATTCGTGGTGGCCATGCCGGCCAATCATCCCTTGTCCCAACAACAGGCCATAGAAGTCCACGCACTGCTGCAGCAGGATCTGCTGATGCTGGGCAGCGGCCATTGCTTCCGGGATCAGGTGCTCAATTTCTGCGCCCGCATCCAGTCGGGTGAGCGGGGCGAGCTGCAGCATATGGTGGAAGGCAGCTCACTGGAGACCATCCGGCAAATGGTGGCGGCGGGGGTGGGCATCACCGTGCTGCCGAAAAGCGCGGTGAATGCTCAGACCCACTCCCCCCTGGTGGTGACGCGCCCCTTTGTATCCCCCGCCCCCAGCCGCCAGATGGTGCTGGCCTGGCGCACCAGCTTCCCCCGCCCGGCAGCCATCGAAGTCATCATCCAGGCACTGAGGGGCTGCGGCTCACAGGCGGATGATGACTGAACGCGCATGATATAATGAACATCATTCCCCCGCACGGAACCCTATTCAGATGACGGCAGACAGCTTGATCACCCTGCTGCACAGTGGTGCGGGCAACCTCGCGGCCTACTTGGCTGCCCATGTGCTGCTGTGCCTGCTGCCGGCCTTTTTCATTGCCGGGGCCATGACGGCGTTGATCCCCAAACCCAGCATTACCCGCTGGCTGGGCCGCAACACGCCGCACTACATCTCCTACCCCGCCGCCGCTTTGGCGGGCTCGCTGCTGGCGGTGTGCTCATGCACCATTGTGCCGCTGTTTGCCGGTATCTACCGCAAAGGGGCTGGCATCGGCCCGGCCATCACCTTCCTGTTTTTCGCCCCGGCCGGCAATATCCTGGCGCTGGCCTATACCGGCAGCATCCTCGGCCCCGAATTTGCCATCGCCCGGCTGCTGCTGTGCCTACTGTTCGGCATGGGCATCGGCATGCTGATGGCCATGATCTTCTGGCGGGATGACGCCTCCCACGATCGCCAGACCGACGCGCTGTTTGCCGCCCAGGCCCGCATTGGCGGCGCCGCCACCGGCCTGCTGCTGGCGCTGGTGGGCCTGCTGATCGCCGGCACCTTGAAGGTGTCCCTGCTGACCACCAGCTACGCCAGTTTCACGCTGCCTGTTGCGGCGGCGCAGGCCTGGCAGGCACAGCTGCTGCAGTGGGTGCCCTTCGATGCCAGCAAGGGTGAGGAAGGCGTGAGCCTGCAGGGCTCACTGCTGATTGGCCTGCTGGTGCTGATCGGCTGCAGCGCCTGGCGCGGCATGGAAAACATCATCGAGGGGGCCAATCGGTGGACCTGGCTGACCCTGACGCTCGCCGCCGCCACCCTACTGCTGGCCACCCTGAAGCTGAGCCCGGTGCCCGGCGGGCTCGAAGTGGCGCTGACCGGCCGCTTTGTCGCCGAGGCACTGACGCTGCTGGCCGTGTTCTATTGCGCCCGGCGCTTGCAGCCGGATGCGCTGCGCGCCTGGTTGTGGGAATCCTGGCGCTTCGTGAAGCAGATCTTCCTGCTGCTGGTGGTCGGGGTGTTTCTGGTAGGGGTGATCCGCCAGCTGATCCAGCCGGAGTGGATCGAGCATCTGGCCGGGCGCAATGACCTGCTGGGCAATGCCGTGGCGGTGTTGTTCGGCGTGTTCATGTACTTCCCCACCCTGGTGGAAGTACCGGTGGCGCGCATGTTCCTCGATCTTGGCATGCACCCGGGCCCACTACTGGCCTACCTGATGGCCGACCCTGAGCTCAGCTTGCAGAGCATCCTGATGGTCGCGGCGGTGATCGGCCGCCCCAAGGCCTTCACCTACGTGGCGTGGGTGGCGCTGTTCAGCATGCTGGCTGGTGGCCTGTATGGCGCCTGGGTGGACGGCACGGCCGCCCACTGGCTGGTGCTGATACTGTTTGGCATCTTCGCGCTGTTGTCCTCGGGGCTGTTCTGGCTGTACCGTAAGCAAAGGATGGCAACGGCGCCCGACGCGGGTTCAAGCGGGCCTTCGCCATGATCCACTTTCAGGAGCTATCACCATGCCCATCATCAAAATTCTTGGCTCCGGCTGCGCCAACTGCAAAAAGCTGGAAGCCGTGGCCCGGGAAGCCAGCACCAGCGCAGGCATTGAGGCCGACTTCGTCAAGGTGACGGACATGAACGACATCCTGGCCTACGACATCCTCGGCACCCCGGCGCTGGTGATCGACGAGCGGGTGGTCTGCTCCGGCCGCATTCCAACCCAGGCGGAAGTGGCGGGTTGGCTCGCCACCTGATAGACCCCCACTCACCCGCCACATGACCACGCCTGGGTCTTGACCAGGCTGTTTGCTCCATCATCGCGCCCCTTGCCGTCGCTTGGCGGCAAAAGATGTGCGGTTGACGCCCCTCAACGCGGCAGATTCCAGACGCAGATCAACACTCTTTCTCCGCTGACCGGCATAGCCCTCAATAACAGCTACACTTTGCCGATATGCTGTGTTGTGGCCCGCAATCTGCTTGGGCTGCTGTTCCTGATGTAAACCTCGGTAGTCACCATGCAATCAGTTGTCAGTCGTATCCTCGTTCTCAATGGCCTGTGTTTGCTCATGGTAGTGGGGGTACTGGTGGGCTCCTCCATGTACTCCCATCGACAGGAGCAGCGAGCGTTATGGGATGAGATAGCCCCTGTCGTTGCCATGAACGGCGAGCAGATGATGCAGATGGGCGGCGAGGAATCTGCCGACGAATTCAAGAGCGTGCTGGCCGATGCCCACCAGAGCCTGATTGGCCTGCGCCAGCTGGTGCTGGATGTGCGCTCGGCCGAGCAGGCCGCGCCACGTACACTGTTGAATACCTTCGAGCGCGGTGTGGCCGAGGCCAACCCCGGATTTACCGGCACCACCATCGCGCTGGAAGCCAATGTATTGGGGGACGATACCCCCTTCAAGGGCAATGCCGACAGCGGCAGCAATGAAGTCGGGCGTTTCACCCAATACTGGGCCCGCAATGCCCAGGACAAGCTGGTGGCAAGCCCGATCGCGGAAAAAGACATGCCTGCCGCCAACAGCACCACCTCCGCAGATGCCTGGTACAACTGCCCGCGCACTACCCGCAAGGCCTGCCTGACGGAACCCTTCACCTACCCGATCGACGGCCAGGATGTGCTGATGATCACCCTGGCGCTGCCCATCATGGAGGGCAATGAATTCCTCGGCGTGGTCGCGCACGATCTGCGGGTGGACTTTCTGCAAAAGCTGGTGACGGAAGCCAACCAGGAAGTGTTCGGGGGGGCCGGGCGGCTGACCCTGGTCACCGCCGCTGGCAGCATAGCGGCGGACAGCCAAAGCACCCAGGATGTCAACAAACACGCCTTCTCGCTGTGGCCCGATCTCAAGCCGCTGCTCAGCAAACTCGAAGGCGGTGAGGAAGCCGCCTTCGCAACGGTGGGGAACACCGTAAACGGACTGGTGGCAGTGGAATTGGCCGGAGGCGTGAGCACCTGGTACATGGTGTTTCACGAACCGGCCGACGTGGTGCAGGCCGAAGCACTGAAAATGCAACACACCATGGAAAAAGCCGCCCTGGCCAGCACTTCGATCGAGGTGGTGGTCGGCTTGCTGACCGCAGCGGGCGCACTGGCCATCGTGTTCATGCTGGCCCGGGGCGTGGCCGGCCCGATCCAACGGGTATCGGCCATGCTGGCCGATATTGCCCAGGGCGAGGGCGACCTCACCCGGCGTTTGCCCGATGCAGGCAACGACGAGGTGAGTGAGCTGGCCCGCGCCTGCAACAAGTTCATCGACCGCCTGCACGCCCTGATGCAGGATGTGGCCAGCGTCACCGACAGCGTCAGCCACGGCGCGGAAGCCACTGCCCAGCTTTCTCAGCGCACCAGCACCGGCATTGCCCAGCAGCAACGCGAGATACAGCAGGTGGCCAACGCCGCCCGGGAGCTCGCCGCCGCGGTGCGTGAAGTCGCCGAGGGCGCGGTGCGCGCCTCCGAAACCGCCCACGCCGCCAATGATGCGGCCCAAAGCGGGCGCAAGCGGGTGGCCCAGTCGGTGCAGCAGATCAACACCATGGCGGCCGACATCGAAGAGGCCGTGCAGGTGATTCGTCGACTGGAAGCCGATAGCGAGAAAATTGGCTCCATTCTCGAGGTGATTCGCAGCATCGCCGACCAAACCAACCTGCTGGCCCTCAACGCCGCCATCGAAGCCGCCCGGGCAGGCGACCACGGCCGGGGATTCTCGGTGGTGGCCGACGAGGTACGCACCCTGGCCAGCCGCACCCAGCAGTCCACTCAGGAGATCCACGCCATCATCGATGCTCTGCGGTCCGGCACCGCCTCGGCGGTGGCCGTGATGGAGCGCAGCCACGGCCAGGTGGCCGACACCGTGAAACGCTCGGAGGAAGCCGCCGAGTCGCTGCAGTTCATTGCCGGCGCGGTGGGCCAGATCAACGACATGAACAGCCAGATCGCGTCTGCCGTGGAGCAGCAGGGGGCGGTGACCGAGGAAGTCCGTCAGAACGTGGCCACGATTGGTGCGGTGGCGGAATCCTTGTCGGAAGCGGCCCACTCCGCCTCATCCACCAGCGGTGATCTGGCCCAGCGCGCCGAGGCGCTGCGCCAGGTGGTGGGCCGCTTCCGCCTCTGAGCGACCCACCGCTTGTTTATGCTGCCCTACGGTTACCGCGGAGGGCAGCATAACGCCATTGCACGGATCGTTTACGCACATCCATGGATCGTGGAACAGCCCACACTACCAAGCATCAGGTTTCCGGTTCACTCCCCTGGCAAGTCCATCAGCGCCAACGTGTCACGCCACTACCCCATGCGCCGTCCCGCCTGTATTGAAGCCTGATACCAGCCCATTTCGAAAGGGCTACTCGCTGCTTCACGTTAACAGCGCCCCTCTGTCAGATCTCTCAGATGGCTCAGCGCCTCACTCACGCCGACCTGGTGCTCGACCCACACGCCCGCTGAGTTGAGTAGCTATAACACCTGACACGCAACCAAGGTTGAAACATAACCAGCTTAAGAAGCTGGACTGCTGAAAGCCAGCATTGCAGCATCAAATTGTTATGTTATAACATAACGCAAATGAAATTTCGGAACCTTTTGAGCCGTGAGCACCGCCCCAACCCCGCCCCACAAAAACGATCGGCAAAGCCTCCCCACCCATGCGACGGACGAAACGGGAGAGACAGTAAAGGACTGCCAAGCCTGGGATCATCGTCGCCTCGGCCAGCAGATGGGCCTGTTCAGTTTTTCCGATGAGAGCGCAGGCCACGTCTTCTGGCTGCCTCGGGGTTGGCGCCTTTTTCGGCGCCTGGAAAATTTCATCCGGGTCGAAATGGAGTGCGCCGGCTACCAGGAAATATCCACGCCACAACTGCTGGAACGCCGCTTGTGGGAGGCATCCGGGCACTGGGAAAAATATCGAGACACGATGTTCGCCACCCAGGATGACGAAAGGGTGCTTGCGCTCAAGCCGATGAATTGCCCCGGTGCAATCCAGGTGTTTCGCCACGACATACGCAGCTATCGCGATCTACCGATGCGGCTATCAGAACTGAACCGACTGCATCGCAACGAAGCCTCCGGCGCATTGCACGGATTGCTAAGGCTGCGCTCCTTCACCCAGGACGACGCCCACATTTTTTGTACCGAAGCACAACTTGATCAGGAGGCGACAGCCTTCTGCGCCTTCGTGCAAAACCTGTATCGGCAATTTGGTTTCGATGCGCCAGTGGTGAAGTTCGCCGACCGACCGAGCAAGCGTGCAGGGAGCGACGACGTCTGGAATCGCGCGGAAGCCGCTCTGAGGCGCGCTGCAGAAAGCGCCGGCCTGGATACCGAATACCACCCTGGCGAGGGGGCATTTTATGGCCCCAAACTGGAATTCGTGCTTAAAGATGCGCTCGGTCGGCAATGGCAGTGCGGCACGCTGCAGGTCGACCTGATCCTTCCGGAAAGACTCGGTGCTCATTACGTAGACGCGCATGGCGAGCGGCAGGTGCCGGTGCTACTGCATCGCGCGGCCCTGGGGTCGCTGGAGCGTTTTCTGGGCATCCTGCTCGAACACACCGGCGGAGTACTTCCGCAATGGCTGCACCCCGTGCCGATTGTGGTGGCCACCGTAACGCGAGAAGGCAACGACTGGGCGACTCAGGTCCACGCCCGATTACAGCAGGAAGGCATACCGGCCCAGCTCGATCTGCACAACGCATCGATTGGCTACAAACTGCGGGAGCACTTTGCCGCTCGCACGCCTGAAGTCTGGGTGATCGGGGCAAGAGAGGCCAACTCACGTCAGGTTGGCATCCGCCGACTGGGATCAACCGGAAACGAATGCCATACGCTGCCCTCAGCACTGGCCAAGGCTCGCAAGAACCGCCGCCCCCCTATCAAGGTGCCCCCCATGATCCCGTTTGATCATGGCTAGCGGCTACAGAAATCAACGGGCGACTCATCAATAGCGAGTTGCCTTCTCAGCAATCCTTCAACGCCACATTACTGACGATACGCCAAGATGCCCAACACGACGCAACTGAACGCGCTGACACTCTCAATAGCCCTGAGCACAGCCACGGCCCATGCCAACGAACCCAAAATTGAGGAGGTGATCGTCCTCTCTCCTCTGGCCCGCACGGCGCAACAAACGGCAGCACACGTGTCGTATCTGGCGGGCAACGCGCTGCGCAACGAGCAACGCGGATCGCTGGGGGCCACGTTGCAAAACCAGCCCGGCGTCTCCTTCGCCTCCTTTGGCCCGGGCGTGGGGCAACCGACCATCAGGGGCCAGGGTGGCGCCCGGGTACTGAGCCTGCAGGATGGCACGGCGAGTGGCGACCTTTCATCCATAAGCCCCGATCACGCCAATACGCTGGAACCGCTGCTGGCGGAGCGTATTGAGGTCCTTCGCGGGCCCGCCACATTGCTGTATGGCAGTGGGGCAATCGGTGGCGTCATCAACGTGATCGACAACCGCATCCCGTCACATCTGCCCGAGCGCAGCAAGGCTGAGGTGGAAATCCGGCACGATAGCGCCTCGGATCAGGATGCCTCGGTGTTCAAGGCGGATACATCCCTCGGCCAGACCGCATGGCATGCGGACGGCTTTTATCGCGACCACAACGACGTGGAAGTACCCGGCTGGGCTGTGCGGAATCCCGCCCCTGACACCACGGATGGACACGGCCACATTCCCAACAGCGGCGGCCGTGCACATGGCGGCAGTGCGGGTGGCAGCTGGGTAGGAGAGCAGGGCTTCGTGGGCTTTGCGGCAAGTCGAATGGAGTCGGCCTATGGCGTGCCCTCCGATGAGGAATCGGTTCGCATCGACATGCAACAAACCCGCTACAGCATGAAGGGTGAATACGAGACAGCAAACCCCTGGCTAGCCCACAACCGCTTTTTCCTTAGCCATAACGACTACACCCACACCGAGTTTGAAGACGGCGTGACCGGCACGGTTTTCGATAACGACACCCATGAATTTCGGCTCGAAAATTCCCACAGTATCGCGGAGAACTGGGAAGGCTCACTCGGGCTGCAGCTAAGTGATCGAAAACTGGTGGTGAGTGGCGAAGAAGCTGTGTTGCCGAATGCAAATATTAATAGCTCTGGAGTATTCCTGACCGAGAGTTACACATGGAATCGCTGGGTTTACGAACTGGGCATTCGACTCGAGCAACAGCGAATTGACGCCACACAGGAGCCTCTCCTGAATCGCGATGCGCATTCGGGATCAGCATCGGTTCTGTGGAATTTCAGCAACGATGACACAACCTACCTGACCATGGCACATGCCGAACGCGCCCTGGCCATTGAGGAGCTTTACAGCTGCGGCGTGCACCATGCCACTGAAAGCTACGAGGTCGGGCTGTTCCGCAATGCCGACTGCAGTGTCAGCGGCGTGGAAGCCGAAGAGGAAATGAGCCGAAATTTCGAGCTGGGGTATCGACGCCACACCGGTAGCATCACGGGTGAGATCAATGCTTACGTGAACTACATCGACAATTTTGCCTATGCCCGCAACACCGGAGAAACGGATCTGGATAGTGGCTTGCCCATTCATCAATACACGCTGGACCAGGCACGTTTCTATGGCGCGGAGGCGAGAGCCACCTTACCGATGGCCAGCACGCCACAGGGCGACTGGTCGATCAGCCCATTCGCGGATGTGGTGCGCGCGACACTGGACGATGGCAGCGCGGTACCGCGCATCCCCCCACGCAGGATCGGCGCGACGTTGGCCTATCAATTCCAGGCCTGGGCGGCAGATTTGCGCCTGACACATGCATCGGCTCAACGCCGCGCGGGTAACAATGAGGAAAGCACTGATGGATACAACGACCTCACCCTACACCTGAGCTACACACTGCCCATGGGAGATGGCCAGCACTGTGAGCTATTCCTGCGCGGCAGCAACCTGACGAACGAAGAAATCCGCAACGCGGCTTCGTACCTGCGCGATCTCGCTCCCGAACCCGGGCGATCCTTCGAAAGTGGCGTGCGACTGAGTTTCTGAGAGATCAGCCATGATTCTGCGCAACGAAACTGCCGCCATCGGCGACGGCCTGCCACTGACCGCGGTGCTGGACAGCCTGCCCTTCAATACGGCGGGCCTGATGCCCGCCATCGCCCAGCAATATGACTCCGGCCAGGTGTTGATGCTGGCCTGGATGAACCGCATGGCCATAGAGGAGACGCTGGCAACCGGCCAAGTGAATTATTGGTCCCGCTCCCGCAATGCGCTTTGGCGGAAAGGCGAGAGTTCGGGCAATCGCCAGCAGCTCGTACGCATGCTGCTGGACTGCGACGGCGACACGCTGCTGCTGCACGTGGACCAGACCGGGCCCGCCTGCCACACCGGTCGCCCCAGCTGCTTTTACAACCAGGTGCGCGGCGATCGCGTCGAAGTGATTAGCGCGCCCTTTTGCAACTCCCCAACCGGAGCTGACTCATGATGCCTTATACCGACCAACGCCTGCCCGTCACGGTTCTGTCAGGATTCCTTGGCGCGGGCAAGACCACCCTCCTCAATCACATTCTCAACAACCGGGAGGGAAAACGGGTTGCCGTCATCGTCAACGACATGTCTGAAGTCAACATCGACGCCCGCCTGGTACGCGAAGGTGGCGCAGCCCTTTCTCGGGCAGACGAGAAGCTAGTGGAAATGAGCAATGGCTGTATCTGTTGCACCCTGCGCGAGGATCTTCTGGTCGAAATCAGTCGCCTGGCTCGCGAAGGGCGCTTCGATTACCTGTTGATTGAATCCACGGGAATTTCCGAGCCATTACCCGTGGCCGAGACCTTCACCTTTCGTGATGAAAAAGGAGAAAGCCTGTCGGACATCGCCCGCCTCGACACCATGGTCACGGTAGTGGATGCCTTCAACTTCCTGCGGGATTACAGCTCCCAGGACTTTCTCGCCGACCGCGGGGAGTCTCTCGGCACAGAAGACGAGCGCACCGTCGTGGATCTGCTGGTGAACCAGATCGAGTTCTGCGACGTGGTGGTGCTGAACAAGGCCGATCTGGTCACGCAAGAGGAAATGGAACAGCTTGAGGCATTGCTACATCGCTTGAATCCCCGCGCCGAAATTGTCCATGGACAATTTGGCAAAGTCCCGCTGGATACGGTGCTGAATACAGGCCGATTCAACTTCGAAGCCGCCGCAGAAGCCCCCGGCTGGCTGGCCGAGCTGCGCGGTGAGCACGTGCCGGAGACGGAGCAATACGGCATTGGCAGTTTTGTCTATCGCGCCCGCAAACCCTTTCACCCGGAGCGCTTCTGGGCCTACGTTCACCAGGAGTGGCCCGGCGTGGTGCGCTCCAAGGGGCACTTCTGGCTCGCCTCTCGCCCCGCCTTCGCTGGCAGCTGGTCGCAGGCGGGCGCGATGTCACACCACGGCCCGGCGGGCTACTGGTGGGCCGCCGTACCAAAACAGCACTGGCCTGAAGACGAGGCCAGCCTGAACCATATTCGCACTCGCTGGCAGGACCCATTCGGTGATCGCCAGCAGGAGCTAGTGCTGATCGGCATTGGCATGGACGAAGACGCATTGCGTCGGGCATTGGATGACTGCTTGCTCAGCGAGTCCGAGCTGTCCGAGGGCCCCGACCAATGGCTGCATTACCAGGATCCTTTCCCTGCCTGGCAAGCCTCCCATGCGGAAGAGGCACCGGCATGAGTCGCGGCAAAAACAAGACACCCAAAAACGTTTCGCCTGCACTCGATACGGTCCCACCCGGTGAATATATGTGCGCTGAGCAGCAACATTTTTTTCGCCAACGTCTGGAGGAGATGCGCGCCAACCTTCTGCAGTCTGCCGAGCAGACCACCGCACACCTACAGGACTCCAGTCCCACCCCAGACTGGCTGGACCGGGCGGTAATCGAAGAGGAATACACCATTGAGCTGCGAGTGCGCGACAGGGAGCGAAAGTTACTGCACAAGATCGACCAGGCACTTCTGCGCATCGCGGAAGGCCAATACGGCTGGTGTGAGGAAACCGGCGAAGCCATAGGCCTGGCCCGGCTACTGGCGCGCCCGACCACCACGCTGAGTATTGAAGCACAAGAGCGCCGCGAGCAACGCAAGCGCCTCTACGGAGACTAAAATGGCGCATTCAATGCCCGATATTGCCGCCACCAAGCTAAAAGAGGCGCACGCCCATCTCGACTGGGTGGGCATGTCACACATCGCGCTACCGCTAGCCCTCGCCGATGCGAGCGGGCCCATCCAGTGCTTGGGTCGAGCCAACGTATTCGTGGATCTCGCCGACCCTCATGCGCGGGGGATACACATGTCACGCCTCTATGCCCTACTCGATCAGCAGAGCGAGCAGCCCGCACTGACGCCCGCAGGGTTGTCGCGATTACTGGAAAGATTTCTGCACAGCCATCGAGATCTCGACACGCGATCGGCCCGACTGGATTTCCAGTTCGAACTCGCCCTTCGCCGCACGGCCCTTCGCAGCGAACTCAGTGGCTGGCAGCACTACCCCGCCAGCCTGCACGGCAGCCTGCTTTCCGGCGCACTGAACATCGAATGCAGTGTCACCGTGCCCTATTCCTCGACGTGTCCGTGCTCTGCCGCGCTATCGCGCCAGCTGCTGGCCAATGCATTCCTGACGGCATTTGAAGACACTGCAACGTGCCCTGTCGAAGATGTCGCCAGATGGATCGAGCATCACGGCAGCCACGCCACACCGCATAGTCAACGCTCCACTGCCTGGGTTCGCGTGGCACTATCGAATGAAGCACGGCACTTCCCGTTCTCATCCTTGGTGATGCAGATGGAAGATGCGCTGGGCACTCCGGTTCAAACCGCGGTAAAACGCGAAGATGAGCAAGCATTCGCGCGGCTTAACGGCGAAAATCTGATGTTCTGTGAGGATGCAGCTCGCCGACTAAAAGCCAGACTGGAACAGGAAGCCGCCTACACGGATTTCCAGTTGCGGGTGGAGCACCACGAGAGCCTACACGCCCATGACGCGGTAGCCTTCGCCAGCAAGCACCCAACGCCTCGCGACAACCCGCGATGGCAGGGGAGAGCAAGCTGATGATACGTCGAAACCCGGCAGGTCACATGCCGCAGGTACACGAAGGTGCCTATGTCGATCGCACCGCCATCATCTGCGGCAAAGTGATCATTGAAGAGAACGTCTTCGTGGGGCCCTACGCGGTCATCCGGGCTGACGAAACAGATGCCTCGGGCAACATGCAGCCCATCGTCATCCGTGCCGGTTCGAATATTCAGGACGGCGTGGTCATTCACTCGAAGTCTGGGGCGGCCGTGCGTGTCGGGCGCAATACCTCCATTGCCCACCGCGCTATCGTGCACGGCCCATGCGAGGTGGGCGATAACGTCTTTCTCGGCTTCAACAGCGTGTTGTTCAACTGCCGCGTCGGCGATGGCTGCGTGGTGCGCCACAACGCCGTGGTGGATGGCTGCTCGTTACCCGCTGGATTCTATGTGCCGTCCACCAGCCGCATAGGCGCGAATACCGATCTCGACACCATACCCCGTGTGAGCATCGCCGCCTCGGAGTTTTCCGAAGATGTGGCGCGCACCAACCGCGAACTGGTGGCTGCCTACAAGCGACTACAAAATGAATTCTGAGCATCCGACCCTCCTGTTCCGCAATGCCAGGATGGTGAATGAAGGGGCCATCGTGGAGGGTGATCTGCTGGTGAGCGCGGGGCGTATCGCGCGCATCGCCCCCATGCTGGATGCGCGTGCAGCGCTTGAAATCGATGCCCATGGGCGCTGGCTGCTGCCAGGTATGATCGACGATCAGGTTCACTTCCGCACCCCGGGATTGACCCACAAGGGCTGCATCGCAACCGAGTCCAGAGCCGCGGTCGCCGGCGGCATCACCAGCTTCATGGACATGCCAAACACGCTGCCGCCAACCCTGAATCTGATCGACGTCGCCGAAAAGCAGCATATTGCCGCCAGAACATCCCTGGCCAATTATGCCTTCCACCTCGGGGCCAGCCGGCACAACCTGGCACAGCTGGCGCAACTGGACACACGCCAGATCGCTGGCGTAAAGGTGTTCATGGGGGCCAGCACCGGCGATCTGCTCATGGATGACCCGGTGCTGCTGGAGCGATTGTTTGCCGATTGCCCGACACTGTTGCTGGCCCACTGCGAAGACAGCTCACGCATACGCGAGCGTGAGCAGGCGTGGCTGGAAGCCTGCGAGGGTGACATCCCGATCTCAGCACACCCCCACATCCGCGATCATGAAGCCTGCTACCGCTCATCCGCCCTGGCCGTCTCACTTGCCAGACGCCACGGCACGCGCCTGCATGTTTTGCATGTCAGCACTGATCGGGAACTAGCGCTGTTTGATGACAAGCCGCTCCAGCAAAAACACATCAGCGCCGAAGTCTGCGTCCACCACCTGCTTTTCGATGACGGCGACTACCCTCGCCTGCAAGGCCTGATCAAGTGCAACCCCGCCATCAAGACGCGAGGCGACCGCGATGCGCTGCGCCAGGCACTGCTCGGCAACAGACTGGATGTGATTGGCACGGATCACGCGCCTCATACACTGGAGGAAAAAAACCGGCCCTATCTCACATGCCCCAGTGGCCTGCCCCTGGCCCAGCATGCCATGCCCGCCCTGCTCTCGCTGGTCAATGAAGGCGTGATCAGCCTGCCGGCCCTGGTCGAAAAAACCTGCCACCGCGTGGCTGATTTGTTTGGCATTGAGGAGCGTGGCTATCTGCGCGAGAGCTACTGGGCGGATCTGGTATTGATTGGCGACAACCCGCTAGACGCCGTTGAACCCGAGATCCTTTCTGGTTGCGTCTGGTCGCCATTCGCTGGCAGGCACTTCACTCAACGGGTCGACACGACGGTCGTCTCCGGCCAAATTGCCTGGCACAACGGCGCGCTGAACAACGCTTGCCGTGGTCTTCCACTTCGCTTCATGCGGTGACAGCCTTGCCCACGCACTACATTTCCCAATCTTTCGTATTTGAAGCCGCTCACAGCCTCCGGCGCGATATCGACACTGCGCAAAGTCTGCGTTTGCACGGTCACAGTTACCAGGCCACGATTACCTTGTGCGGAACACCGGATGCCAAAACCGGTTTCATTCTCGACCTGGGAGATCTGCGCCTCATGCTGGAGCGACTAAAAGCCAGACTGGATCACCGACTGCTCGACGACATGGATGAGCTTGGCCCGGCCACGCTGGAGAACCTGTGCAGTTTCATGTGGCGATCACTGGAAAATGAATGCCAAGGCCTTCATCGTATAAAAATTTGTCGCCCTTTAACCGGTGACTCATGCATGTTAGAAAAATAAATTTAATAGCTGGAATGTTTCTCATAGCTTTTTCCCTACGAAAAAATCATTCAAATTATTTGTTAATCATTTAAGCAAAAATATCACCCAGTATTTTACAACGGGTGCGAAACGTAAATGACTTTCTAATCAAGAAGATCAGCTTAACTCAGCCCGCGACTTGAACTCCGCCAGCGCCTCGGGGTTGGCCAACGCGTCGATGTTCTTCACCGGCCGGCCATGTACCACCTCCCGCACCGCCAACTCCACCAATTTGCCGCTGCGGGTGCGGGGGATATCCGCCACCTGCAGGATCACCGCCGGCACGTGGCGAGGTGAGGTGCGCGCGCGGATTTCCCTTCGAATGCGCTCGCACAGTGGTTCATCCAGCAGGCAGCCCGGGCGCAGCTTGACGAACAGCACCACCCGCACATCGCCCTGCCAGTCCTGGCCGATGGCGATGGACTCCAGCACCTCCTCCACCCGCTCCACCTGGCGGTAGATCTCGGCCGTGCCGATGCGCACCCCGCCCGGGTTGAGCACCGCATCCGAGCGGCCCTGGATGATCAAGCCACCGTGCTCGGTGAGCTGGGCAAAGTCGCCGTGGTGCCACACGCCGGGAAAACGCTCGAAATATGCGGCCCGGTAGCGACTGCCGTCAGCGTCTCCCCAGAAGCCGATGGGCATGGAGGGGAACGGGCGGGTGCAGACCAGTTCACCGGGTGCTCCCCGCAGCGGCTGGCCTGAGTCGTCGAACACGTCGACCGCCATGCCCAGCCCGGGGCACTGCAGCTCCCCCCGCCACACCGGCAAGCAGGGGTTGCCCAGGGCAAAGCAGGAGATGATGTCGCTGCCGCCGGAAATGGAGCTGATACAGGCGCTGGCACTCACCGCCTGGTGCAGGTAGTCAAAGCTCTCCGGGGCCAGCGGCGAGCCGGTGGAGAGCAGCAGCCGCAGATTGCGCAGGTCGTGGCTCTGGGCGGGTGCCAGGCCGGCCTTGGCGCAGGCGTCGTAGTACTTGGCCGAGGCACCAAAATGGCTGCAGCGGGCTTGCTGGGCGAAATCCCACAGCACATGCCAGGGCGTGGTGGGCGAGCCATCGTAGAGCAGCAAGGTGGCGCCCGAGGCCAGGGCGCTGGCCTGCCAGTTCCACATCATCCAACCGGTAGTGCTGAAGTAAAACAGGCGGTCGCCGGGGCGGATGTCGCAGTGCAGCCGGTGTTCCTTCAGGTGCTGCAACAGAGTGCCGCCGGCACCGTGCACGATGCACTTGGGCTTGCCGGTGGTGCCGGAGGAAAACAGGATGAACAAGGGGTGGTCAAAGGGCAGCTGGGCAAACGCCGGGGCGCTGCCCTGCCCCCGCGCCAGCCAATCCCGCCACAGACAGGCATTGGGCAGATCCGCGACGCTGGCGGAGGGCGACAGCACCGGCACCAGCACGACCGCGGCCAGCCCGCTCAGGCCGGCGGCGATGGCGGCTAGCGTGTCCAGCACCGGGTAATCCTTGCCGCCGTAGCGATAGCCATCCACCCCGAGCAACAGCCGGGGCTCGATCTGAGCGAAGCGATCCAGCGCGCCGTCCACGCCGAAATCCGGTGAGCAGGAGCACCACACCACGCCCAGCATGGCGCAGCCCAGCATGGCCACCAGCGCCTCGGGGCCGTTGGGCAGCAGGGCGGCAACGCGATCACCGGGCCCCAGCCCCAGCTGCTGCAGCGCGGCGGCAAACGCGGCCGCCTGTGCGCGCAGCTGGCCGCGGGTCATGCCGCGCAGCTCCTGACTGGCCTCGCTGCGCCAGATCAGCGCGACATCGCCGTCATCACCCGGCGCCAGCAGGTTTTCGGCGTAGTTCAGGCGCGCCTCGGGGAACCAACGCGCGCCTGGCATGCGATGGCCGTCCAACAAGATGTCGCGGCCTTTTTCACTGGCGCGCACCTGGCACACATCCCACAACTCGGACCAAAACAGGGCCGGCTGCTCCACGCTCCAGCGGTGCAGGCTGGCATAGTCGGGCAAGGGCCGCGAGTAACAGGCCTCGATATAGCGTGCAAAGCCAGCCATGGCAGACTTGTTGGCCTGAGCGGGATCAGGCTGCCAGAGAGGGACATTTTCGTTCTCGCTCACGCGCACCTCCGCATTGCGGTGGGACCGGGTATAAGTACCTCGGTGAGGAGCATCAGGGCAGTGCCGGCTTGCCCACCCAATACGCCCGGCCCACCCTGGACACAGGCTCGCGCCCCAAGGCCTGGCAGATAAAGCGCCCTGCGGCCAGCAATGGCGCCATCTGCACACCGGTTTCTATACCCAAGCCATCGAGCAGATACAGCAGATCCTCGGTGCCTACATTGCCACTGGCCCCCGGGGCATAGGGGCAGCCACCGAGCCCGGCCACCGAGCTGTCGAAACTGCTCACGCCAAGCTCCAACGCGGCGTATACATTGGCCACCGCCATGCCGTAGGTGTCGTGGAAGTGCCCCGCCAGCTGGGGCAGCGGCACCCGTGCGGCCACGGTTTCAAACACGCGCTGCACCGCCCGGGGGGTCCCCACGCCGAGGGTGTCGCCCAGCGAAATCTCCTGGCAGCCCAAATCCCACAGGGCTCCGGCCACCTCCGCCACCCGTGCGGCAGGCACCTCGCCCTCAAAGGGACAGCCCAGGGCACACGACACATAGCCCCGCAGGCCCAGTCCGTCACGGCGCGCCTCTACCGCCACCTGCTCCAGCCGCCGCAGGGACTGCTCCAGGGAACAGTGGGTGTTGCGCTGGCAAAAGCTTTCGCTGGCCGCGGTGAAAATCGCAATATCCCGCGCGCCGGCACGCCGGGCAGCCTCAAGCCCCTGCAGGTTGGGCACCAACACCGGTGTATGCACCGCCTCGGGCAGATCGCGCAACCCCGCCAGCACCTCGTCGCCCCCCGCCATCTGCGGCACCCACTGGGGGGAGACG
The DNA here is from genome assembly GCA_964649985.1 of uncultured Pseudomonadales bacterium. Taxonomy (GTDB): domain Bacteria; phylum Pseudomonadota; class Gammaproteobacteria; order Pseudomonadales; family CAZYQX01; genus CAZYQX01. The sequence continues at coordinate 95,488 of CAZYQX010000006.1, forward strand.
AAGGCGGCGGCTTCGATCCAGTGCAGGCCGGCCGCCGCCAATCGCCGCACCAGCTCGGCGCGCAGGGCGGGCGCCAGCTGAGCGCGCTCATTCTGCAGACCGTCGCGCGGCCCCACCTCCACCAGCCGGACGCGTTGGGGCAAGCCGTTCACGCCTCGCCCTCCGGTGCGAAATCCACCAGCTGCTGGCCGGCCTGCACCTGTGCCCCGGCCGGGACCAGAAAAGCATGCAACAGGCCAGCGCATGGCGCGCGCAGGGTGTGCTCCATCTTCATCGCTTCCAGCACCAGCAGTGGCTCGCCGGCGGCAAGCTGTTGCCCGGGCGCGGCCAGCCAGGCCAGCACCCGACCCGGCATCGGCGCCACCAGCTCACTCGCGGCTTGGGCTGCGCTGCCGTGGGCGGTGAGGGGGTCGTGCCATTCGAAGGCCCAGCACTGGCCCGCCAGAAAGACCTCCAGCGAGTTGCCTTGGCGGGCCACGCCCACCCGCACGCGGCGCGCCCCCAGCTGCAGGTTGAGGCGTCCCGGCGCCAGCCAGTGGGCCTCGGCCTCCAGAACGGTGCCATACAACTGCAGTCGCCAACCTTGGGGGCGGTACGCCACCTGCACCGGGCGTGGCTCGCCGCGCTGGCTGAACTCAAGCCGCCGGGACAGATAGCCGCCCAACCGCCAGCCATCCCGCGCCCGCCAGGGGCTGTGCGGATCGTCAGAAGGCTGGGCCGGTGGTTCATCCAGCAGCACGGCGCAGGCGGCCGCCGCCAAGGCCTCCAGCGGGGCGGGCTCCGGCAGCGGCAACAGCTCGGCGCGGTTGCGCTCGATCAGGGCGGTATCCAGCCGGGCCTGGCGCATGTCGGCGCAGGCGGCCAGGCGCTGGAGAAAGTCCAGATTGTTGCCCAAGCCGCCCAGCTCGGTGGCGGCCAACAGCCGCGACAAGCGCGCGAAGGCGGCCTCCCGGTCAGCCCCCCACACCACCAGCTTGGCGATCATCGGGTCGAAGTGGGGGCTGATATCGTCGCCTTCCCGCACCCCCGTCTCCACGCGCAAATGCGGCTCGTCGGCCGGGAAGCGCAGGTGGCTGAGGTGCCCCGGCGCGGGTAGAAAATCCCGCGCCGGGTCTTCGGCATAGAGCCGCACCTCCACCGCGTGGCCTTGCAGGCTCAGCTCCGCTTGAGACAGCGGCAACAGCCCCCCCGCCGCCACCTGCAGTTGCCATGCGACCAGGTCTTGCCCGGTGATCATCTCGGTGACCGGGTGCTCCACCTGCAGGCGGGTGTTCATCTCCATGAAATAGAAGGCGCCATCCGGCGCCAGCAGAAACTCCACCGTGCCCGCGCCCACATAGCCCACCGCCTGGGCGGCCGCCACCGCAGCCTGGCCCATGGCGGCGGCCAGCGCCGGCGGCAGGCCCGGCGCCGGGGCTTCCTCCAGCACCTTTTGGTGGCGGCGCTGGGCCGAGCAGTCGCGATCAAACAGATAAACGCAGTGGCCGTGCTGGTCGGCAAACACCTGCACCTCCACATGCCGGCAGCTGGGCAGGTAGCGCTCCAGCAGCACGCGCTCGTCGCCGAAGCTAGCCAGGGCCTCCCGCCGGCAACTGTGCAGCGCCGGCAAGAACTCGCCCTCGGCGTTCACCACCCGCATGCCCTTGCCACCGCCCCCGGCGCTGGCCTTGATCAACAATGGGAAGCCGACCAGCCGTGCCTGCGCCAGCAAGCTGTCATCACCCTGATCATCGCCGTGATAGCCCGGCAGCACCGGCACCTGGCTGCCGGCCATCAGCGCCTTGGCGCCGCATTTCTCGCCCATGGCCCGCATTGCAGCGGCGGGGGGGCCGATGAACACCAGCCCCGCCGCAGCGCAGGCCTCGGCGAACTCGGCGTTTTCAGACAGGAAGCCATAGCCGGGATGGATGGCCTGGGCCCCGCTCTGCCGGGCGGCTTCGATCACCCCGGGGATGTCCAGGTAAGCAGCGCGCGGCTCCAGCCCTGGCAAACACACCGCCTCGTCGGCCATGTCCACATGCAGTGCGCACTGGTCCACCGGGTGGTAGACGGCCACGGTGCGGATGCCGAGGCGGTGCGCAGTGCGCATCACCCGGCAGGCGATCTCGCCGCGATTGGCAATCAGGATGCACGTGAACATGGCCCGGCCTCAGCCCGCGCGCCAGTTGGGTTTGCGCTTCTGCATGAAGGCGTGGATGCCCTCCTGGGCCTCGGCCGAACAGCGCACCCGGGCGATGCGGTCGGCGGTATCCCAGGCCAGATCCTCCGACACACACAACCCCGACAGCGAACGCAGCATGCTCTTGCACTCGGCCTGGGCCGAGGGCCCGCCCTGCAACAGGGCATGGCAGGTCTCCGCCACTGCCGCCTGCAAGGCCTCGCGATCGGGCACCACCTGCTGCACCAGCCCCATGCATTTGGCCTCGGCAGCACTGAAGGGCGAGCCGGTGAGCATGTAGTGGCGGGAGTTGTTCAGGCCGATGGCAGCCAACACATAGGGGCCGATCACGGCGGGAATCAGCCCCAGCCGCACCTCGCTCAGGGTAAAGCGGGCCGACGCGCAGGCGATGGCAATATCGCAGGCCGCGATCAACCCCACCCCGCCACCGAAGGCCGGCCCCTGGATGGCCGCCACCGTGGGCTTGGGCAACGCGGCCAGATTCCACAGCAGATCCGCCAGCACCTGGGCATCCCGGCGGTTTTCGTCCTCGCTCCAGGCAGCGGCCAGCCGCATCCAGTCGAGGTCGGCCCCGGCACAGAAGGTCTCCCCCCGGGCCGCTAGCACCAACACCCGCACCCGCTCGTCCTCCGCCACATCCCGCAGGGCGGCATTCATTTCGTGCAGCACGCCATCGTCAAAGGCATTGTGGCGGGCCTCCCGGGCCAGGCACAGGGTGGCCACGCCCCCCTCACAGCTCAACAACACACTCTCTGCCATTGGTTGTCTCCTGCTCTACATGCGGAACACCCCGAAGTGCCCCGGCGCCACCGGCGCGTTGAAGGCGCAGGACAAGGCCAGCGCCAGCACCCGCCGGGTATCGGCGGGGTCGATCACGCCGTCGTCCCACAGGCGGGCGCTGGCGTAGTAGGGGTGGCCCTGGCGCTCATACTGGGCGCGAATGGCCGCCACGAAATTCGCTTGCTCGGCCTCATCCCAGTGCCCACCGCTGGCCTCCAGCGCCTCGCGTTTTACCTGGGTCAGCACCGAGGCGGCCTGCTCACCGCCCATCACCGAGATGCGGGCATTGGGCCACATCCACAAGAAGCGCGGGCTGTAGGCCCGGCCGCACATGCCGTAGTTGCCGGCACCGAAGCTGCCGCCGATCACCACCGTGAACTTCGGCACCCCGGCGGTGGCCACCGCCGTCACCAGCTTGGCCCCATCCTTGGCGATACCGGCGTGCTCGTACTGCTTGCCCACCATGAAGCCGGTGATGTTCTGCAGAAATAACAGGGGGATGCGGCGCTGGTCACACAACTCGACAAAATGAGCGCCCTTCAGGGCAGACTCGGAAAACAACACGCCGTTGTTGGCGACGATGCCCAGGGGATAGCCGTGCAAGCGGGCAAAACCACACACCAGAGTGGTGCCGTAGCGCGCCTTGAACTCCTCGAATTCGGAGCCATCCACCAGCCGGGCAATGACCTCCCGCACGTCGAACTGCTTGCGGCTGTCGGCGGGCATCACGCCATGCAGTCCTGCCGGGGCATAGCGGGGCTCGCGGGGGGGGTGCAGGTCTATATCCAGCCGTTTCACGCGATTGAGCGTGCCGACGATGCGTCGGGCGATGGCCAGGGCGTGAACATCATCCTCGGCGAAGTGATCCGCCACCCCAGACAGGCGCGTGTGCACATCCGCCCCGCCCAATTCCTCCACTGTCACCTGCTCGCCGGTGGCGGCTTTCACCAGCGGCGGCCCGCCCAGGAAGATCGCCCCCTGCCCCTTCACGATCACCGCCTCGTCGGCCATGCACGGCACATAGGCACCACCGGCGGTGCAGAAGCCCATCACCACCGCGATCTGGGGAATGCCGCGGGCGGAGAGCTGGGCCTGGTGGTAGAAAATGCGGCCAAAGTGATCGCGATCCGGGAAGACCTCGTCCTGCAGTGGTAAAAAAGCCCCGCCGGAGTCCACCAGGTAAATACAGGGCAGATGATTCTCCCCGGCGACCTCCTGGGCGCGCAGGTGTTTTTTGACCGTCATCGGGTAATAGGTACCGCCTTTGACGGTGGCATCGTTGGCCACGATCATGCACTCGCGCCCCGCTACCCGGCCGATACCGGTGACCAGCGAGGCTGCGGGCACATCACCGCCATACATGCCGAATGCGGCCAGGGGAGAAAGCTCAAGAAAGGGGCTGCCGGGGTCGAGCAAAAGATCGATGCGCTCCCGCGCCAACAGCTTGCCACGCCCATGGTGGCGGGCACGGGCCGCCTCTGGCCCGCCGCGATGCGCTGCCGCCAATTGCAGATCGAGATCGGCCACCAGCGCCGCCATTGCCTCGGCATTGGCCCGAAACTCCGCGCTGTGTTCATTGACACGACTCTCTATGACCGGCATAGCGACTCCTGCGCATCGAGGCCCACCACAGGTGAGCGACCCTTAACAGAAGTGTAGCCAGCGCCAGATAATCTGCCTTCTGATAGCGCTAAAACGTCATAAGGATATGACTAAGCGTTCCTACAGCGTACGCACGCCACGCTAGGCTTTGAAACATCCAGCGCGATGAGAGAAGTTTGTCATGTTCTCAAGTACCCGCGACGAGCGCGACTTCCGCCACTACGCTAATAGCCACAAGAACCCACTCAACCGGGCCCTTCATGCCTTGTGCGCTCCGCTTTTTCTGTTCGGCCTGATCGGCCTGCTATGGGTCGCCCCAGAACCCCACTGGTTGGCGAGAATTCCTTGGCTCAACTGGGGGGGCTTGGCCCTGCTGGCCTTACTGCCCTTTTATGCCCGCATCAGCCGCCGCTGCCTGCTGCTAGGCACGAGCTTTGGCGTGCTGTGTGGCATGGGATGGCAAATCGCCGAACACATGGTTCTTCAGCCGTTATGGCCCTTTGCGGCGTTGCTGGTGGGCGTGTGTGCCGGCCTGCAGATGGCCGGCACACTGCTTGAATCCCGCCCGACAGATAGCCGGCGGAGACTGCTAGGCGCTATTTTGGTCGGGCCTCTGTGGGGCATTATCCAGCTCCCCCTCCTGTTCCGCATAGCGAAACCCCGCGACGATGACCGTCCCTGACACCGCTAGCGCCGGGGCTGATCAAAGCCCGAAGGGATTGCCGGGCTTGTCTTTATCTTCGTCAATTTCCTGCAGCGAGAGGCTGAAACCTCCGCTACTCGGCACCGGCGACGGTGCCGGATCGGCACTGGCAGCAGCCGGTGCCGAGGAAGGCGCGGCGGCGGCGGACTCGCCTCCCCCTCCGGGCTTCTGCTCCGCCAGTTTGATGCGCAGGCGCAGGTTGTTGGCCGAGTCGGCATTGCGCAGGGCCTCGTCCAGGCTGATGCGGCCCGCCTGATACAGGTTGAACAGCGCCGTATCGAAGGTCTGCATGCCGAGGTTTTCGGACTTCTGCATGATCTCCTTGATGCTCTCGAACTCCCCGCGCAAGATCAGCTCCGACACCGTGGGCGTGCCCAACAGAATTTCGATCGCTGCCGTGCGCTTGCCATCGGTGGAGGGCACCAGGCGCTGAGACACAAACGCGCGCAGGTTCATGGAAAGATCCATCAGCAACTGCGGGCGGCGTTCCTCAGGGAAGAAGTTGATGATGCGGTCCAGCGCCTGGTTGGCATTGTTGGCGTGCAGGGTGGAAATACACAGGTGGCCGGTTTCGGCAAAGGCCAGGGCGTGCTCCATGGTCTCCCGGTCGCGAATTTCGCCGATCAGGATCACATCCGGCGCCTGGCGCAGGGTATTTTTCAACGCCTTGTGGAAACTGCGGGTATCCACCCCCACCTCGCGCTGGTTCACCACGCTCTTCTTGTGTTTGTGGATGAACTCGACCGGGTCCTCGATGGTGATGATGTGGCCACCGGAGTTGCTGTTGCGATAGTCGATCAGCGCCGCCAGCGAGGTGGACTTGCCCGAGCCGGTGGCCCCTACGAACAGCACCAGGCCGCGCTTGGCCATGATGACGTCCTTCAGCACCGGCGGCAGCCCCAGCTCTTCGATCTTCGGCAGCTCAGTGCGGATGTAGCGCACCACCATCGAGACTTCATTGCGCTGGCGGAAGATGTTGACCCTGAAGCGCCCCACCCCCGCCACCGAAATGGCCAGGTTCATCTCCAGCTCGTGGTCGAACTCCTGGCGCTGCTCCGGGTCCATCAGCGAGTAGGCGATCTCACGGATTTGCCCCGGCTTCATGATTTCCTTGTCGATGGGCTTCAACACCCCCTGGAACTTGGCGCAGGGCGGCGCCCCGGTGCTCAGATAGAGATCCGAGCCCTCATTGGACGCCAGTACGCGCAAGTACTCCTGAAACTGCATGGGTAACGCACTCCAAAATCAAAACAAACAGCGATAATTCATAGTTTAAAAACCGTCTGTCCGCAAAAAAATGAGGTGCACGGGCGTGCAACGCATACTGATGATGACCGGCCTTGCTCTGCTGCTCGCCGGCCTCTGCTGGCCCTGGCTCAGCAAACTGCCGCTGGGCCGCCTGCCGGGTGATATCGTCTACGAGAGCGAGCACCTGCGGTTATATCTGCCCATCACCAGCATGTTACTGATCAGCGCGCTGCTCTCCCTTGCCACCTGGCTGTGGCGTCGAGGCTGAACCACGGCAACCGCACAGGCCAACAGTTTCGCTCCCCGCCCATTCCGACTAATATGACCGCCCCTGCCCGCCAGCGCCCCAGCATGAGCAACCACCGCCCCAAAGCCCTGTTCCTGATGGGCCCCACCGCCTCCGGCAAGACCGATATTGCGGTGGAGCTGTGCCAGCGGCTGCCCTGCGAGATCATCTCGGTGGACTCCGCGCTGGTCTATCGCGGCATGGATATCGGCAGCGCCAAACCAGACGCGGCCCTGCTGGCACGCGCCCCGCACCGGCTGATCGACATCCGCGACCCGGCCGAAGCCTACTCGGCGGCAGAGTTCCGGCTGGACGCCCTGGCGCACATGCACGACATCCAGCGCCGTGGCCACATCCCGCTGCTGGTCGGCGGCACCATGATGTATTTCAAGGTACTGCTGGAAGGCATGGCCGAGCTGCCTGGCGCCGATCCAGCGGTGCGCCAAGCCATTGAGGCCGAGGCCGCCCTGCATGGCTGGCCACACATCCACGCCCGCCTGGCCCAGGTGGACCCCGAGAGCGCCGCACGCCTCAACCCCAACGACCCGCAGCGACTGCAGCGGGCGCTGGAGGTGTTCCTGCTCACCGGCGTGCCCCTTTCGCACTGGCACCGGGACCAGGCCCAAGGCCCGCGCCAACCCGCGCCCGCCGCAGGAATACCCGACGTGGATCACTACCAGATACTGCAGTTTGCCGTCGCCCCCCGGGAGCGCGCGGTGCTGCACCAGCGCATCGCCACCCGCTTCGACCAGATGCTAGCCCAGGGTTTTCTGCAGGAAGTTGAACGCCTCCGGGCGCGGGCTGACCTCCACACCGGCTTGCCCAGCGTGCGCGCCGTAGGCTACCGCCAGGCCTGGGAATACCTCGACGGCCAAGGCGACCTGAATAACCTGCGCGAGCGTGGCATCGCCGCCACCCGCCAACTGGCCAAGCGCCAACTGACCTGGCTGCGCGGCTGGCGCGACGTGCACTGGCTACACCCTGAAGACGCTCCGCAAGGGCGCGCACAAGCCGAGTGGGCCGCTGAACAGATCGCGGAGCAACTGTCACATGCGTGACTATTGCAGCCAAATCTAGCCGGCGAAGCCGGCACTTTCTGCCAGAATAGTGAGCGCCCACACGGCAGGTGCAGCGCCAACAGCCCGGCAGGGCCGTTTTTTTTGCACCCGCCCCTTGAAATTCCCTGCTCGCGCAACTATTTATTGTTTTGTGCAGCGCAACATTTCTAATAAGATGGGCGTGCTTTACCTTTAACGCGCGTCCCAGCAGCCTCTAGGAGCTAACACCATGTCAAAAGGGCACAGCTTACAAGACCCTTACCTGAACGCCCTGCGCAAAGAGCGCGTTCCCGTATCCATCTATCTGGTCAACGGCATCAAACTGCAGGGGCAGATCGAATCCTTCGACCAGTTCGTGGTGCTGCTCAAGAACACCGTCAGCCAGATGGTATACAAGCACGCCATTTCCACCGTGGTACCGGCGCGCAATGTGCGCATTCCGCTGCCCGGCGCTGAAGACGGCGAAGACGCCGAGTAATCCAGGAGTAACGCATTGTTCTTCGAACGCCCCGAATCGGGGGAGCGAGCAGTACTGGTCCACGTGGACCTGATGAGTGAATCCGAGCGGGAAGACCCGCGAGAGTTCGAGGAACTGGTCATTTCCGCCGGCGGCATGCCGGTGGAAATGATTGTCGGCCGCCGCCCCACCCCCCACCCAAAATTCTTCATCGGTGAAGGCAAGCTGGAGGAAATCCGCGCCGCCATCGCCGAGCACGACGCCGCATTGGTGCTGTTCAATCACCAACTCAGCCCCAGCCAGGAGCGCAACCTCGAGCAAGAACTCAAGTGCCGGGTGCTGGATCGCACCGGCCTGATCCTCGACATCTTCGCCCAGCGCGCCCGCACTCACGAAGGCAAGCTACAGGTCGAGCTGGCCCAACTGCAGCACATGTCCACCCGCCTGGTGCGGGGCTGGACTCACCTGGAGCGCCAGCGCGGCGGGATCGGCGTGCGCGGCGGCCCGGGTGAAACCCAGCTGGAAACCGACCGCCGCATGTTGCGCGCCCGCATCGACAGTATTCGCGCCCGGCTCGACAAGGTGCGCAAGC
>CAZYQX010000007.1:0-97819 GCA_964649985.1 uncultured Pseudomonadales bacterium
CTCGATCAGGCGCGACAGCACCGAGAACTGGGCCAGCATGCGCAGGGTGTCTGGCGCGCAGGGCGAACTGGCCAGAGAGCTGTTGCGCAGCAGTTTATCGTAGATCTTGGCCTCTTCAGACACGCGCAGGCAGTACGGCACCTTGACGATGTAGACGCGGTCGATGAAGGCTTCGTTGTTCTTGTTGTTGCGGAAGGTCTGCCACTCGGCCTCGTTGGAGTGGGCCAGCAGGATGCCCTCGAAGGGAATGGCACCGATGCCTTCGGTGCCGTTGTAGTTGCCCTCCTGGGTGGCGGTGAGCAGCGGGTGCAGCACCTTGATCGGCGCCTTGAACATCTCCACAAATTCCATCATGCCCTGGTTGGCGCGGCTCAGGGCACCGGAGTAGCTGTAGGCATCCGGATCGTTCTGGGAGAACTCCTCCAGCTTGCGGATGTCGACCTTGCCCACCAGGGCGGAGATGTCCTGGTTGTTTTCGTCGCCGGGTTCGGTCTTGGCGATGGCGATCTGATCCAGCCGGGAGGGGTGTAGCTTGACCACGCGGAACTTGCTGATGTCGCCACCGAATTCGTGCAGGCGCTTAGCCGCCCAGGGCGACATGATGGTCTTCAGGTAGCGCTCGGGGATGCCGTACTCCTCCTGCAGGATGCTGGCGTCTTCTTCAGGGTCGAACAGGCCCAGGGGTGATTCGAATACCGGCGATCCTTTCAGGCAGTAGATGGGGGTCTTCTCCATCAGCGACTTGAGCTTTTCCGCCAGGGAGGACTTGCCGCCGCCCACCGGGCCCAGCAGGTAGAGGATCTGCTTCTTCTCCTCCAGGCCCTGGGCGGCGTGGCGGAAGAACGACACCATCTGCTCGATGGCTTCCTCCATGCCGTAGAACTCGTCAAACACCGGATAGCGTTTGATGATCTTGTTCTGGAAGATGCGCGACAGGCGGGGATGCTGGGCGGTGTCCACCATCTCCGGTTCGCCGATGGCCAGCAGCATGCGCTCCGCCGCGCTGGCATAAACCGATGGATCGCTTTTGCACAGTTCGAGGTATTCCTGCAGGGAATACTCTTCTTCCTTGAAGGTGTCAAAGCGACGTTGGAAGTGGCTGAAGATACTCATGGAGCCGCTCTCCCCGACTGGGTCTGATTGGGTCGCCATCGCGTTTCGTGCCGCACCGATGGCGCTGCTGGCGTTTTCGCCTGTGCTCTTATGTCTAAGCATAGTCGATAACTTAGACGTGCTACTGAAGAAAAGGTTTTATGCATTTATGAAATGCGTCGAACCTTTTCATGTGGATTTAAAGCAAGAGGCGAGCCAGTAATTCATTGATGCTTAAAGGGGATTTTGCTGCGCTGCGTTGCACAAAATAGTTGTGTCGTGCACAAAAAAATGCGCTTTGATCTTTGCGTTGGCTTGTTTTTGTGCGTTTGCGCTGCAACATGCTTGCGCTGTGCGTGCTATTCATGCGCGCCCGATGATGCGCTGCATCGCGTGCGTGTCGGTATGTTCAGTGGGGGGCAAGGGCGATGTAACGCTGCCAAGCGGCAAGCTGAAACCGGGGGCGTTTGCATTGCCCGCCAGGCTTCACACCTGGCGGCGTTGCGCTGAGGCTGTGCTATTGGGCCAGCAAGGCGACGATTTCGTTCTTGATGGCTTCGACTTCCTGGGCGGCTTCGCTGTTGGGGTCGCGGAACACGGTTTGGCCGGCGGCGGCCGTGGTGGGGTAGGCCACCCGCTGGGTGGTGCCGTGGGCCAGCAGGGGCATGCCGAGTTCCTGCAGGATCTCGGACACGTTGCGCTCTAGGCGGGATTTGCGGATGGCGCGGCTGATCATGAACACCGCCTGGGGTTTGCCGTCGGTGACTTCCTGGCGCGCTTTGAGGGTTTCTACCAGATCCACCGTGGCCCACAGGTCGTAGGGGGAAGGTTGTACGGGAATCACCACCAGATCGGCGGCCTTGATGGCGGCGGTGGCCAGCTTGCGGGTGTGTGGTGCGCCGTCGATCACCGCCCAGTCGTAGCCGTGGCTGATGGCGGCCAGGTCGCTGGGCAGGGTTTCGCGGTCCAGCCCAACCACCGGCAACAGGCTGCCGCCGTTTTGAGCGCTCCAGTCGCGCGCGCTGCCTTGGGGGTCGCCGTCCACCAACAGTACCTTGTCACCGCCGCGGGCCAGGGCGTGGGCCAGGTTGATGGCGGTGGTGGTCTTGCCTGCGCCACCTTTGAACTGTAGTACCGCGATGACCCGCATGAAACCTCCCTGTGTGGCGCGTGTGGCCGGAGAAAATAAGGAACATTGTTTGAACGTGAGCAGATTACGGTGACAGGCGCCGCCGTGCAAGCATGGCGCGCCCCGGGCGGGGCGCGCTAGAGCGGTGCTGTGCGGTGTTCAGGCCAGGCGGGGGGCCTGCACCGGGCGGCCAATGCAGCGGTAGAGCAGGCCGTGGCGCGCCACACTGCTTGGGGTATACATGTTGCGCCCGTCGACGATCAGGCGATCCTTGAGTTTTGCCGCCAGCAGGTCGAAGTCGGGGGCACGGAACTGCTTCCATTCGGTGCAGATCACCAGGGCATCGGCGCCTTCCAGGGCATCCTCCTTGTCAGTCACGATACTCAGGCCGCGCTGGGCTGGGTAGTGGCGTAGGCACTCTGCTCCGGCGTGGGGGTCGTAGGCTTGCACCTTGGCTCCCGCAGCCCACAGGGCTTCCATCAGGGTGCGGCTGGGGGCTTCGCGCATGTCGTCGGTATTGGGTTTGAAGGCCAGCCCCCAAATGGCGATGGTCTTGCCGGCCAGTTGCCCCTTGTAGTGTTCGTCGAGCATGTCGAACAGGCGCTCTTTCTGGCGCTGGTTGGTCTGGTCCACCGCATTCAGCATGCGGGATTCGTATTTGACCTCGCCGGCGGTGTGGATCAGGGCCTTCACATCTTTGGGGAAACAGGAGCCGCCGTAACCACAACCGGGGTAGATGACCTGGTAGCCGATGCGCGGGTCGGAGCCGATGCCCTTGCGCACGGCTTCGATGTCGGCGCCCAGGCGGTCTGCCAGGTTGGCCATCTCATTCATGAAGCTGATTTTTGTCGCCAGCATGCAGTTGGCGGCGTATTTGGTCAGCTCCGCGCTGCGCTCATCCATGAACATCATCTTGTCGTGGTTGCGGTTGAAGGCCGCGTAAAGCTCGGTGAAGAGCTCCTTGGCTTGTTCCGAGCGGGTGCCGACGATGATGCGGTCGGGTTTCAGGCAGTCGGAAACAGCAGAGCCTTCCTTGAGGAATTCGGGGTTGGAGGCCACATCAAAGGGGATGTTGGCGTTGCGTTCCTGCAGGCGTGCGGCAATGCGCTCGCGTACCTTGTCGGCGGTGCCTACCGGCACGGTGGACTTGTTCACCACCAGTCGGTAGCCGGGCATGAACTTGCCTATGCTGTCGGCCACCGACATCACGGCGCGCAGGTCGGCGCCGCCATCGGGGGTTTCGGGGGTGCCCACGGCGATGAAGATGATGTCCGCCCGGGTGACGCCTTCGGCCAGATCGGTGCTGAAATGCAGGGTGCGGCCACTGTGCTCGCGGACGATTTTATCCAGCCCGGGCTCGTAAATGGGGATTTCGCCCTGCTTGAGCTTTTCAATTTTGGCGTCATCGATGTCCAGGCAGATGACATTGTGGCCGACCTCGGCCAGAACGGCAGCCTGAACTAGGCCTACGTAGCCGGTGCCGAATACTGCAATCTTCATTGTTGTGGACTCCGTATCTTCCTGGATATGTCACCGGCACGGGGCGCGGTGGAAAGGTCATTTTAGCCTGTTCGCGGCGTATCGGCTGGGGCTTTGATCAATGATTGAGGTGCGCGCAGTCACATTCGAACAATTGTTGATCCTCCAGTCGTATCAGGCGCAGGCTCCGCCCCCAGACACAGCCGGTGTCGAGTGCCACGGCCTGAGGGGAGATGATATCGCCTTCAAGCGCTGCCCAGTGGCCGAACAGGATGCGCGGCTCGCCGACGCTGGCCCTGGGATGTGCGAACCAGGGCAGGTAGCGCGGGTCGTGGTGCTGCTTGCTGTCCTTGGTGGTGAGATCGAGTGTGCCGTCGGCCTGACAGAAGCGCATGCGGGTGAGGTAGTTGGTGATGGTGCGCAGGCGCTCCGGGCCCTGCAGTTCATCGTCCCAGCACTCGGGTGTATTGCCGTACATGTGCGCGAAGAAGCTGTGCGGATCGCTTTGCAGCGCCTCAGACACCTCGCTGGCCAGCGCCACCGCCTTGCCGATGCTCCAGCCGGGCGGAATACCGGCATGCACCACGGCGATGTTCAGCGCCGGGTCGTGGATCAGCAGCGGCTGGCGGATCAGCCAGTCGAGCAGCAGTTGTCGATCGGGGGCGTCCAGGATCGGCCCCAGGGTGTCGGACTTTTTCAGTTTTTTGCTGCCATGGGCGATGGCTAGCAGGTGCAGGTCGTGGTTGCCCAGAACGACCTTGGCGCTGTCGCCCAACTGCTGGAACAGGCGCAGCACGCCGAGGGAATCCGGGCCGCGGTTGACCAGGTCGCCCACCGACCAGAGGGTGTCGCTAAGCGGGTCGAAGTTGACCTGCTGCAGCAGGCACTCCAGGGGTGCCAGGCAACCCTGCACATCGCCGACGACGTAGTGGGCCATCAGTTCAGGGCGCTCGGGTCCACCAGGGAAAAGGTGGGGATGCTGACGTCGAACTCGCTGCCTTCTTCGTCGACGAAGGTGTATTCACCTTGCATGGTGCCCACCCGGGTGTCGATCACCGCCCCGGAGGTGTATTGGTATTTCTGCCCGGGGGCGAGCACCGGCTGCTGGCCCACCACGCCGTCGCCACGCACTTCCTGCGACTGGTTCTGGCCGTTGGTGATGATCCAGTGGCGGCGCAGCAGCTGTACCGTTTCTAGGCCGTGGTTGGCGATGGTGATGGTGTAGGCAAAGGTATGACGTTGCTGGGCGGTGTCTGATTGATCAGGCACGTAGCGGGCGTCTACCCGGATGTCGATGTCACGCTGAGTCATGCAGGGCTGCTCCCGATGGCGTTGCTGATGCTCACGAACTCGGCCACGCTGAGGGTCTCTGGCCGGCGCCCGGGGTCGATGCCCAGGGTTTGCCAGCTGCCTTCGTCGACCAAATTGCGCAGGGCGTTGCGCAGGGTCTTGCGGCGCTGGCTGAAGGCCTCTCTCACCACCCGTTCCAGCAGTTTGAAGTCCTTGGCGGGCCAGGGCAGCGCGGCGTGTGGCACTAATCGTACCACGGCGGACATCACCTTGGGGCGCGGTGTGAAGGACTCGGGTGGCACCGGGAACAGGCGTTGCACCTCGCAGAAATACTGGGTCATCACGCTGAGGCGGCCGTAGTCGTCGGTGCCGGGCTTGGCCGCCATGCGCTCCACCACTTCCCACTGCAGCATGAAATGCATGTCCTGAATGCGATCCAGGAACGAGAGGAGATGGAAGATCAGCGGGGTGGAGATGTTGTAGGGCAGATTGCCCACTACCCGCAGGCGTTGCTCTGCTGGCGCCAGATGGCCGAAATCGACCTTCAGGGCATCGGATTCCACCAGCTTGAAGCGCTCGCAATCGACCCAGCGGGTGCGCAGCCAGGCGGCCAGATCGCGGTCCAGCTCCACCACGGTGAGCTGGGCGCCGCTGTCGAGTAGGCCTTCGGTGATGGCGCCCTGGCCGGGGCCGATTTCCACCAGGTACTGGTCGGGCTGGGCGTTGATGGCGCGATGGATGCGTTCGATGATGCCGCCATCCCGCAGGAAGTTCTGGCCAAAGCGCTTGCGGGCGCGGTGTTCGGGCTGCTGGATCATGTGTGTGACAGTACCATTGCGCGAGCGCAGTCGATGGCGTGGAGCAGGCTGCCGGTGTCGGCGCGGCCGGTGCCTGCGAGTTCCAGGGCGGTGCCGTGATCCACCGAGGTGCGGATGATGGGCAGGCCCAGGGTGATGTTCACCGCGTTGCCGAAGCCCCTGTATTTCAGCACCGGCAGGCCCTGGTCGTGATACATGGCCAGTACGGCGTCGGCGTGGTCCAGCAGGCGCGGGGTGAAAGCGGTGTCGGCGGGCAGTGGGCCGGTGAGCTGCCAGCCCTGGGCGCGATAGCGCTCGAGCACCGGTGAGATGATCTCGATCTCTTCCCGCCCCAGGTGGCCGCCTTCGCCGGCGTGTGGGTTGAGGCCCAGCACCAGGATGCGTGGTTTAGCAATGCCGAACTTGTGCTGCAGATCGGCGTGCAGGATCTCCAGCACGCGGCTGAGCTTGGCGTCGGTGATGGCGTCGGGCACCGCCCGCAAGAGGAGGTGGGTGGTGACCAGCGCCACCCGCAGGCCTGGTGTGGCCAGCATCATGACGACTTCGTCGCAGCCGGTGCGCTCGGCCAGGAATTCGGTGTGGCCGCTGAAGGGCTGGCCGGCCTCATTAATGATGCCCTTGTGCACCGGGCCGGTGACCAGTGCTTGTAGCTGGCCCGCCTGGCACAGATCGGTGGCCAGGGTCAGGGTGTCGAGCACATAGCGGGCATTGGCGGGGTCGAGTTGCCCGGGCTGAACGGGCTGGGGGCAGCGCACCGGCAGCACGCTGAGCCTGCCCGCAGTCAGGGTGGCTTCGGCGCTGGCGCTGCCCAGGCACTCGATTTCCAGTGGCAGGCCTAGCAGCGCTGCCCGTTGGGCGAGCAGGTCGGGGTCTGCGATGGCGATCAGCGGGTAGTCCCGGGCGCGCTGGGCGATGGCGACGGTGAGGTCGGGGCCGATGCCCGCCGGCTCACCCGGCGTGAGCGCGAGGCGTGGACTCACTGCTTGATTTCCACATAGGCTTCGTCGCGGATGCGGCGCAGCCAGCTCTGCAGTTCGTCGTCGTACTTGCGCTTGTAGATGGCGTTTTTGGCCGCCGCGCGCTGGGCGGTGGCGCTAACGTCCTGGTCGCGGCGTTCCAGCACTTGCAGGATGTGCCAGCCAAACTTGGTCTGAAACGGTTGGCTCAGCTGACCGGCGGCGGTTTCATTCATCACCTGGTCAAACTCGGGCACCATCTGGCCGGCTTCGGTCCAGTCCAGATCGCCGCCGTTCAGGGCGGAGCCCGGGTCTTCGGAGAACTCCTTGGCCAGGGCGGCAAAGTCTTCGCCTTTGGCGATACGGGCGCGCAACTGAGTGGCCAGGCGTTGTGCCTCGGCGTCGCTGCGAATCTCAGAGGGTTTGATCAGGATGTGGCGCACGTGGGTTTGGCGAGCTACTTGCTGGGTGCCGCCGCGCTTGTCGATAAGCTTGATCAGGTGCAGGGCGCCGGGGTTGGCGATGGGGCCAACCACGTCGCCCACCGCCATGCCGGGGACTTGCTTGGCAAAGATGCTCGGCAGCTCCTTGCGCCAGCCCAGATCCCCACCGCGCATGCGGGTGCCTGCGGGCGATGGGCGTTTTGCCAGGGCGGCGAAGTCGGCGGTGCGACCTTCCCGGGCCAGTTCCTTCATGAAGCGCTCGGCAGTCGCTTGGGTGCCGGCGGGGGCATTGGCGGCTATTTCGAGCATGATGTGGTTGAGGCGATACTCCTCATTGCCCAGTTGCTTGCCGCGCTCGGAGGCCAGGAAACCGTCGATCTCCTGGTCGGTGACCTTGATCTTGTTGGCGACGGAGCCCTGCTCCACTCGCTTCAGGGTCAGCTCCTTGCGGATCTGTTCGCGGGCTTCTGCGTAGGACTGGCCCTGGCGCTCCAACGCTTGCTGGAATTGTTCCAGGTTCATGCCGTTTTGACGGGCAACGTCTTCCATGGTCTGGTTGAGCTGCTCGTCACCAATGCGCACGCCGTTTTTGGCCGCCAGCTGTAGTTGCAGGCTCTCCAGAATCAGCGCGTCCAGTGACTGGCGCACCAGTTTGTCCTCAGGGGGGGCGTCAAGCCCGCGGGCGCGGTAGGTCATCTGCAATTTGGTCACACGCTGTTGCAGGTCGCTGGCCATGATGGCCTCGTTGTCGGCAATGGCGACCACTTTGTCCAGCGGGATACTGGCGTGGCTAGCCGTGCAGAGGGCCAGCAGGGCCAGGGCGGTATTCAGCTTAGAGCGCATTGTCTTCACGTTGTCTGTATCCGATGATGCTGTCGTCGAGGATGTCATCCACTTGGCCGCCGATGCCGCCGAGGCCTATCAGCTGCACCTGCAGGAACACGCCTTGTTCGGTGCCGTCCAGGGTGCCGGGCTCCCAGCCGCGCTGGTAGACCAGGCGGGCGCGCCAGCAGCAGCTGTGGTATTCGACCCCCACCAGTTCTTCCACCGCCTGATCCGTTTCCAGATCGTAGTTCCAGCGGAATAGGCCGGTCCAGTCCGCATTGAGTGGGACAGCGCCGGAAAAGTCGGTTTGGGAAATATCGCGGTAGTCCAGCAGGCGCCCGTACTCGTCCAGGATGCTCTGCTCCCGGCGGTAGCGATAGCCAGCGTTTAGCAGGGTGTTGTCGGCATTGCGATAGCGCAGGCCTACGCCGCCTTCGTTGACTTGGTCGCGGCTGGGGTCCCACAGCATGGTGGTGGTGGCGCGCAGGTCGCGGTTCAGCAGGTAATTGAGTTCACCGGCCATTTCCGAGCTGGAGGCTTCTGGGTCTTCGGGCTGCTGCTCGTTTTCGATGGTGACCTGGCGATCCTCGAAATAGAAAATCTGCCCCAGGCTGGCGGAGAGTCGCTCCTGGCCATTGCGATCGGCCAGGAAGCGGGTGGTGGCGCCGATGGTGAGCTGATCGGCGTCGTCCAGTCGATCTTTGCCGGTGAAGCGAGTGTCGTTGAACAGCTGGTCGTAACTGAAGTTGAGCAGCGATGTGTCGAACAGCGGCAGGTCGTCCTGGCGGTCGTATTCAGAGTTCAGATAGAACAGTCGTGGCTCCAGGGTCTGGGTATAGCCGGAGCCGGCGAATCTTGTCTGTCTTTCAAACTGCAGTCCGCCATCCAGGCTGTAGCTGGGGGAAGTCGCGCTGGGGGTGTCGCTGCTGGTGACATTCACGCCTTCGTTGAGCTGGTAGCTCACATGGCGCAGCTTGGCGCTGGGCGTCAGGTGGGCCCAGCGCCACTGCATGGGGTAGCTGATGCCAGGCGCAACATAACTGCGCTCGCCTTCAACCCGAACGTTGTCTGGGCTGTCGAATTTGCTTACCTGCGCTTCGAGCAATGGCGACAGTTCAAAGGGTTGGCCTTCGCGTTTTAGCAAACTCAATTGCGGCAGTGTTTTGTAAGGTTTGGTGACTTCCTGGTCCAGCGTCTGGTACTGGCTGGCGAGGGCCGAGAAACTCCAATCATCGTCGCCCCAGCTGAGGCGGCCTTCCTGTACTAAGTGGGTGTCGCGCTGGGCGCTGAGGCTGCTGGCCCCCAGGTCGTCCATGTAGTCGTAATCGCTGACCCGGGTGTAGTTGATATTGGAGCTCCAGCCCCCACCCAGATTGCCGTTTTCGTGAACCGAGGCGAGCCAGCGGTTGCTGTCGGTCTGCTCGTCATTGCTCAGATAGGCACCGGAGACGGTCCATTCGTCCAGTGTATTCAGATAGCGGGTTTCGATCTCGACCATTTCGCCGCGGTCGGCGATGTGCCGGGGGGAGACGGTGGCGTCATAGTTGGGGGCCAGGTTCAGGTAGATCGGGGCGGTGACATCCAGACCGCCATCCGAGGTATTGCTGATGCTGGGCCACAACAGGCCGGTGTGGCGGCGGTCGTCGATGGGGAACTTCAAATAGGGCACATAGGCCACGGGGACGTCTTTGACATCCAGGATGGCGCCCTTGGCGGTGCCGAAGCCCTCTTCGTGCTCCAGGCGCAACTTCTTGGCCCGCACTTGCCAGGCGTTGTCTTCGGGCGGGCAGACGGTAAAGGTGGCGCGGTCGAACAGGGTGGCGTTACCGCGGCGCTCAATTTCCTTCGCCGTGCCGCGCGCGTTGGCCTTGTAGAACAGGAAGCGGGCATCGTGCACTTCGGCTTTGTGCTGCTTGCTGCGCAGCACTGCCCGCTCACCTACCAGGGCCACACCGGGTTCCCGGATTTCAACGCCATCGGCCAGTTCCAGGGTGGACTCTTCCCGGTTCAACACCGCTTTGCCGGCTTTGACTTGGCGCCAGCCCTGGCGCACCGAGACGTCGCCGGCCATTTCTACGGTGGACTGGCCGGTCAGTGCCGTGCTGCGCGCCTTGGCGCGCAGGGGGGCCTGCTCGGGCGAGAGCTGAGCGTCATCGCCTTCCGGCGCGGGCTCCACATAGGCACCGCAACAATGGGCCTTGCGTTGCGCTCTTTGCGCCGGCGTGAGCTGGTCCAGTGCCACCCAGTCGTTGATAGGATCGCGAATGGCGCCGGAGGGTGCGTTGTCGCTGCTTTGTGCAGCAGTCTCGCTCTGCGGCGCAGTGCTGACGGCGGGTGCGGTTGCGACTGGTGATGCAGCAACCGGCGCCAGACTAGGCTGCTCGGCGGCAGGGCTAGGCTCCTGGCTGGCCGGTGCGGCGGTGACGGCCGGCTCGCTTGGCGCGAGGGGCTGCACTGCCTCGTCGGCCATGGCTGGGGTGGTTGACCCGCCAGCATTGCATTGCCAGATGCCTTCGGCGTTCTTCTGGCAGTCCCAACCTTGGGCCAGGGCAGGCGTGTGAGCGGAGAGCAGCCAGCCGGCTGATAGCAGCATCGGCAGTGCATGGCGGGGAGGCGAGAGGCGTCTCATGGCGCGCGGCGTGTCCCTATATGGCCCGTGGTGGGATAAACAGGAGATAATAAAGCATTTGGTGAGCGCAGCCTATCGCCGAGCAATGGCTGGCGCACCATCATCCGGAAGGGACCCGCCCAGTGCGGGCGTTGAGGAGTATTGCTTGTCACAACAAGAAGAGCTGCTTGCTTGGGTGCGCCAAGTGGCGGCACCACAGTCTGAATTGCACGCGTTGGCTGGGGATGCCAGTTTCCGGCGCTATTTTCGCGCCCGGGCCGGAGAGCGCAGTTGGATCGTCGCCCTGGCGCCGCCGGCCACCGAGAAAAACCGCGAGTTTGTGGCGGTGGCGCGCTGGTTGGGCGCCCAGGGCGTGACCGCGCCAGTGGTGCAGGCGGCGGATCTGGCGCGTGGCTACTTGTTGCTGCCCGACCTGGGGGATCGGCAGTACCTGCCCGAACTCAATGCGGCCAGTGCCGACGCCCTCTACGGCGACGCCCTGCGGGCGCTGCTCCTCATGCAGCGCGGCGACACCGCCGGCTTCGTGGACTGGCAATTACCGGACTACGACGCCGAGCTGCTGCAACGCGAGATGGCGCTGTTCCCGGAGTGGTTCGTGGAAAAGCTACTGGGCCATGCGCTGGATGACAGTGAGCGCGCCCTGCTGGCCGACACCTTTGCCCGGCTCACCGACAACGCCCTGGCCCAGCCCCAGGTGTTCGTGCACCGGGACTACCACGCCCGCAACCTGCTGGTGCTGGCGCAAGGTAATCCCGGCGTGCTGGACTTCCAGGACGCGGTGCGCGGCGCCATCACCTACGACCTGGTATCGCTGCTGCGGGATTGCTACATCCGCTGGCCCGAGGCGCGGGTGCGCGGCTGGGCGCTGGCCTACCGCGATCAGGCCCGGGCCGCCGGCCTGATCGACGAGGTGGACGACGCCGCCTTCCTGCGCTGGTTTGACCTGATGGGCCTGCAGCGCCACATCAAGGTGCTGGGCATCTTTGCCCGCCTGTGGCTGCGGGACGGCAAGGCCGGCTATCTGAAAGACCTGCCGCTGGTGATCCACTACACCCTGGACGTGGCCGGGCGCTACCCCGAGCTGGCCGCCTTCGTCGACTGGTTCAAGGCGCGCCTGGCGCCCTTGATCGCCCGGCAGGACTGGGCCGCCCCCGCGCCGGAGCCGGTGCAATGAGGGCGATGATCCTGGCCGCCGGCAAGGGTGAGCGCATGCGGCCACTGACCCTGCACACCCCCAAGCCGCTGCTGGCGGCGGGCGGCAAGCCGTTGATCCAGCACCATGTGGAGGCCCTAGCGGCGGCCGGGGTGCGCGAGCTGGTGGTCAACCACGCCTGGCTCGGCCAGCAGATCGAGGACTACCTGGGCGACGGTGCGCGCTTTGGCGTCGCCATCCAGTATTCCCGGGAGGGGGAGCCCTTGGAGACCGCCGGCGGCATCAAACGCGCCCTGCCACTGCTGGGGGATGAGCCCTTCCTGGTGGTCAATGCCGATGTGTGGACCGACTACCCCCTGTCGCAGCTACTGGCCAGGCCGCTACAGGGCCTCATGCACCTGGTGCTGGTCGACAACCCGCCGCATCACCCCAGCGGCGATTTCGCCATCCAGGCGGGCGCGCTGGCGCCCAAAGCCGCAGGGGCGCCCAGCTACACCTTCTCCGGCCTCAGCCTGATGCACCCCGCGCTGTTTCAGGGCTGCCCGGAGGGCCCCCACCCGCTGAAACCGCTGTTGCTGGCGGCCATTGAGCGCGGTGTCGCCAGTGCCGAACACTATCCCGGTGCCTGGTGGGATATCGGCACGCCGGAGCGGCTGTCGGCGCTGGATGACTACCTGAGCCAGCGCTGAGCCACTGCGCAGGGGGTGCGACAATCTGTCGCATTCCGCCGCCGCAGAGGGCTGCGGATAATGCAGGCCCCGATAACGCCGGAGCCTGTCCATGCACCGCCTGCCGCTGCCCTTGTTGATCTGTGCCGCCCATTTGCCCCTGGGGAGCGCCTGGGCCGACAGCGCGCTGATTGAAACGGTGGTAGTCACCTCCAACCGCGAGGCCACCCCCAAGCGGCAGTTGGCGGAATCGGTGTCGGTGCTGGATCGCGCCACCATCGACAACGTCGCCCCATCCCATCCCGCCGAGTTGCTCAACCGCCTGCCCGGGGTGCATATCAACAATCTCGGCGGCGAGGGGCACATGACCGCCATCCGCCAGCCCTTGAGCACCGCCGGGGTGTACCTGTTCCTGGAGGACGGCATTCCCACCCGCCCCACCGGTTTCTTCAATCACAACGGCCTGTATGAGGTGAACATGCCCCAGGCCGACGCGGTGGAGGTGGTGCGGGGGCCGGGTTCGGCCCTCTATGGTTCGGACGCCATCGGCGGCATCATCAACACCCTCACCGCCGCGCCGCCCAGCGAGGGCCGCGAGGCCCAGGCCGACCTGGAGGCCGGTGCCGACGGCTGGCAGCGCCTGCTGGCCCGCGCCGGGGGCGGCGATGGTGAGGGCAACGGGCTGCTGATCAGCGCCAACAGCACTGCCAGCGATGGCTACCGCGACCGCGCCGATTACGACCGGCAGTCCGCCAACCTGCGCTGGGATCTCGCCCCGCGCGCGGATCTGCACGCCAAAACCATCCTGGCCTGGAGTCAGATCGACCAGTCCGGTGTTTCACCGCTCGGTCGCGACGACTATCGCCACCACCCCGAGCGAAATTATTACCACGACGATATCGGCCGGCGCGAGGTGTACGCGCTGCGCGCCTCCAGCGAGTGGCGCTTCGATCTGGACGCCCAGCAGCAGCTGAGCCTCACCCCCTACTACCGCGACAACCGCATGGACCTGATACCGTTCTGGCAGCTCAGCTACGACCCGGTGGATTACACCACCTCGTTCCACTCCTATGGCCTGCTGGGCAAGTACCGCATCGCACTGCCCGCCATCGACGGCGAATTCATCAGCGGGGTGGATCTGGACAACACGCCCTCGGACTACCGGGAGGACCAGCTGTTGATGACCAAGTCAGGCAAGGACTATCTGGACTACCGCTACACCGGTCGGCGCAATTACGACTATGACGTGACGCAGCGCTCGGTATCGCCCTATGCCCAGCTGGAGTGGGCGCTGGTGGATGATCTGCGCGCCTCGCTGGGCGCGCGCTATGATCGCTTTGAGGTGGACTACCAGGACAATCTCAGCGCCTCGGTGCCCGAAGTCATTGGCTTCAAGCGCTGGCTGCGCCCCGGCGACCAGACCCGCCACTACGATCAGTTCAGCCCCAAATACGGCCTGATCTACGATCTGGCCGCTGAGCACCAGCTCTACGCCAATTACCGCCACGCCTTCCGCATTCCCACCGCCGGTCAGCTATTCCGCTCCGGCGGCAGCGTGAATACCGACCAGCTGGAGCCGGTGAAGAGCCGCAGTAGTGAGATCGGCGCGCGCGGCCTGCTGGGCGGCTGGCGCTACGAGGCGGCGCTGTATCACATGCTCACCCAGGACGACATCGTCACCTATATCGAAGGCAACGACCGCAAGACCACCAATGCTGGCGAGACCGAGCACAACGGCCTGGAGCTGTCCCTCGAAGGCGAGCTGAGTGATGAGCTGGGCGCGGGTATCGCCTGGAGCTACACCGAGCAGACCTACCGCGACTTTCAGTATCTCTGCTCGCCGCCGGCCTGTGCCCCGGCCCGCACCCTCAACTTCGCCGGCAATGACATTGCCCAGGCGCCCCGCACCCTGGGCAACGCCAATCTGAACTACCGGCCCGCCGCGTTGCCCGGGTTGCGCCTGGAAGCCGAGCTGGAGCACTTGGGTGAGTACTACACCGACCAGACCAACAGCCAGACCTATGGCGGCCACAATCTGTTCAACCTGCGCGGGCGCTACCAGCTGACGGAGCAGCTGGAATTCTACAGCCGTCTGCAGAACGTGACCGACCGCCGCTATTCCTCCTCGACCTCCAACAGCGTGGGCAGTACCGAGTTGGACTACCGCCCCGGCATGCCGCGCAGCCTGTTTGTCGGCTTCCGCTACAGCCTGTGAGGTCGTTAAACATGCGCCCCGTGAATCTACGTCGCTTGAACACGCTGCACCGGCTGCTGCGCTGGCCGGCACTGCTGGCCTTGCTGGTATTTGCCCTGTCCGGGGCGGTGCACCTGCTGATGACCTGGACCAGCCCCCAGCCGGTGAATGCCATGCCGCCCAAGGCGGTGTTCAGCCCGGCCGAGTTGGCCGCCATCCCGGGCATCCTGCAGCGCCACGGCATCGAAAACGCGAAGTTGCTCAAGCTGGTGCCCGGCGAGCACGGCAACCTGCTGCAGCTGACCGAGGGCGAGCAGCAGCCGCGCCGCTACTTCTCCCCCACCACCGGCGAGGCGCTGCCTGATATGGACCGCGCCCAGGCCATCTGGCTGGCCAGCCGCTACAGCGGGCGCCCGGCGGCGGAGGTGAGCGGGGTGGAATTTCTCACCCACTTCGACAGCCGCTACCCCTGGGTCAACCGCTTGCTGCCGGTCTACCGGGTGAGCTTTGCCGGTGAGGCGGGGCTGGTGGTCAGCGTGCACACCGAAACCGGCGCCCTGGCCGACATGTCCAACCACTGGAAGCGCCAACTGCAGTGGCTGTTTCTGCAGTGCCACACCTGGCAGTGGCTGGACGGGCTGCCCCATGGCCGCGTGCTGCTGATGCTGGTGCTGCTCAGCAGCCTGCTGGGCATGATCGGCGCCGGGGCCGGTTTGTTGTTTGGTCTGCCCGCGCGGCGCATCCCCCGCTCGGGGCGGCGCTGGCATCGCCGCCTGGCGCATCTGGTGTGGTTGCCATTGCTGGGCTTCACCGCCAGTGGCGTGTATCACCTGTTGTATCAGGCCTACGCCGCCGAGCCCCACGGGCTCCGGTTGGGCGCAGCACTGGCACTCGGCACGGGGCCGCTGTCGGCCCCCGCGCCAGGCGCGCTGCCCGATCAGCCCTTGCACGCGGTGGCCCTGGTGCCCGGGCCGGATGGCCGGTTGTTGTTCCGCGCCAGTGTGGCGGGTGAGGCCGCCGTACCGGCCGGGGAGCACACGCATCACGGCGCCGGCGGCGAGGCGCGCATGCGCCAGGCGCGCTTCGACGGCGTGCCGGCCGAGCGCGGCGGCCTCTATCTGGCGGCAGACACCGGCCAGCGCAGCCCGGTGGATGATGTCGCCCAGGCCCGCGCGCTGGCGGAAGGCTTCCTGCGCGCGCGCGGAGAGCAAATCCCCGCGGTATTGGCGGTGGAAAAGATCAGTCGTTTTGGCCCAGGCTACGATTTTCGCAACAAGCGATTGCCGGTGTGGCGGGTGGCCTTTGCCGGCCAGAAGGCCGAGGTGTTGTTTGTCGATCCCGCCACCGGCGTGTTGGTGGACCGGCTGGACCGCAGCGCCCGGGCGGAAGCGCTCAGCTTCTCACTGCTGCACAAGTGGAACTTCCTCTCGGGTTGGGGGCGGGAACAGCGCGATGCCCTACTGGCCTTGGCGGTGTTGTTGAGCGTGTTGCTGGGGCTGATCGGCAGCCGCTGGGTCAGGTCGCGGCCGGGCGCTTAGGGTTTAGCCCCAGCCGTTGCATCCTTTAATGTATTTTGGTCGAAGGCCCGGGCGGAGTCGGTGGCCTTGAGCAGCCAGCCGCGCAGCCGTTTGGCCATGCGGTCCTCGTCGCCCGTCATGTTGGGCAGCGGCGCTGGCAGCAGGATCTGATCGTAGAGGGGGAACTTGAAGCGCTTGGCGGCCCGCTCGCGCAGTGCCATTTCGCGTTCCACGACCTCTCCGGGCGAGTGGAAAATATCCAATATCGGCAAGTTAGCGCCCTGAATCAGCGCCAGGCCATCCAGCGTGCTGCGCGGCGGGCTGATCATGATCACCGCCGAGACATAGGTGGTGGCGCCGCTGGGGCCGAAGGGATGGGTCTTGCTCAGCCTGAGCATGCGCTCGGCCCCTGAGCCTGCACCGACCAGCACGATGCTGCGATAGCCTTTTGATTTGAGCAGAGCCCAGCCGGCTTCCATGCGGGCGTCCGCAATGCTCTCCACTTCCGCTTGGGTGCGCGGCTTGGGCACTGGCAGTGGGGCGGGCTCGGCGGTTTTGGGTGCTGCCGCCTGCTCGCCGTCTGCGGCTTTGGCCTCGCCGTCTGCCGCTGCGGTTCCGCCCTCCGCAGGCTTGGCAGCGTCCTCGGCCTGTGTTTTTTCCGCAGCGGCAGACTCGTCTTTGGCAGGTGCTGCTTCACCGTCTTTTGGGGTGTCGGCTGGGGCTTCCCCCTCTTTTGGCGCGTCCGCAGCGGCCTGCCCGTCAGCCGCTGGCGGTGCTGGGGGGGTATAGACAGGCAAACTGCGTTCAGGTGGCGCAGGCGCGGCCGGTGCCGGCAACGCGATGGCCAGCGTGTGCCAGCCGTGGGCCGGCAGGGTGCGCCGCACGGCCTCAATCGCCTCGGGCCATATGGGGTTTTCGCCACTGTCGTGCAGCAGAATCACCGCGCCGTTGGGTTCAAAAGCCGCGGCGGACTGAAACAGCGCGAGAAACTTCTCTCCGGCGGCGTCTAGCCACAGCACTTCATCTTCCGGTGTCGCACTCGCCGCCAGTAGCTGTTCGTCGCGTTGGTCCAATTTGACCGCGTCAAAGGGCTCTCTGGGCTTGGGCGGGGGTGGCGGGCTGGTTTGTCCCTCGGCCGGAGCTGTCTCTCCCTCGGCGGGCGCTTGTTCTCCCTCCGCAGCGGCCTTGTCACCTGCGGCAGGCGCTGCAGCGTCCGGTTTGGCTTCTGTGGCCGGCGCAGCAGCAGTCTCTGCCTGTGTTGTCACAGGCAGAGCGAGGGCGAGCAGCAGGGGCAGCATGGTCTTGATCATGGCTGCAGTATAGCGCCTGAATAGCGGTAGTTCGTGGCAGAACTGTCCGACACTGAGCAAACATCGCTTAAAATGGCGGCTTCACCAGCCGAGGTCGAAGCCATGTCCCGCTCCTTTACCATCGCCCCCTCCATTCTCTCCGCCGATTTCGCCCGCTTGGGGGCCGAGGTCGACGCCGTACTGGCGGCCGGGGCCGACTGGGTGCATTTCGATGTGATGGACAACCACTACGTGCCCAACCTCACCATCGGCCCCATGGTCTGCCAAGCCCTGCGCCGCTATGGCGTCACCGCGCCCATCGACGTGCATCTGATGGTCAAGCCGGTAGACCGCATCATCGGCGATTTCATCGAGGCTGGGGCCAGCTACATCACCTTTCACCCCGAGGCCAGCGAGCACATTGACCGCTCCCTGCAGCTGATCCGGGATGGCGGTTGCAAGGCCGGGCTGGTGCTGAACCCGGCCACCGGCACCGACTGCCTCAAATACGTGATGGACAAGCTCGACATGGTGCTGATCATGTCGGTGAATCCCGGCTTTGGTGGGCAGAAGTTCATCCCCGGCGTGCTGCCCAAGATTCGCGAGGTGCGTGCCATGATCGAGGCCTCCGGCCGCGACATCCGCCTGGAAGTGGACGGTGGTGTCACCGCCGCCAACATCGCCGAAATCGCGGCGGCGGGGGCCGACACCTTTGTGGCGGGCTCGGCCATCTTCAACGCCCCGGATTATGCCCAGGCGGTAGCCGCCATGCGCGCCGCCTTGGCGAGCGCATGAGCCTGATCGGCCCGCACATTCAGGCGCTGTTGTTCGATCTGGACGGCACCCTGCTCGACAGCGTGCCGGATCTCGCCAGCGCGCTGGATGCCACCCTGGCGGATGCCGGCCACGCGCCGGCGGGCCTCGCGTTAGCCGCTGCCTGGGTGGGCAACGGCGCCCGCCTGCTAGTGGCGCGGGCGCTGGCGCACGCCCTGGGGCTGGCCAGCGTTGAGCAGGTGCCTGAGCCGCAGCTGGATCACGCGCTGGCGCGGTTTCTGGAACACTACCAGCAGCGCTTGGCGGTGCACAGCCAGCTCTACCCGGGGGTGGCGGATACCCTCGACAAGTTGCGCCTGTGTGGCTTCAAATTGGCGGTGGTCACCAATAAACCGGGGCGCTTCGTGCCGCCGCTGCTGGCGCACTTTGGCATCGGCCGCCATTTTCAGCTGGTGTTGGGTGGCGATGCGCTGCCTGAGAAAAAACCCTCCCCCGAACCGCTGTTGCACTGCGCCCGCCAGTTTGCCCTCAGTCCCGAGCAATGCCTGATGGTCGGGGATTCCCGCACCGACATCAACGCCGCCCGTGCCGCCGGCATGCCGGTGGTCTGTGTCAGCTATGGCTACAACCACGGCCGCGATGTGGCCGAGTATGCCCCCGATGCGGTAATCGACGGTCTGGCGGAGTTGCTGGGCTGACTTGAATTCCGCCGGGCAGGCCCCATCTTGATCAGAAGAGGGGAGAGGGAACTTTTATAATTGTGATGACTCTCACCAAGCACTGAGCGTGCCGAAGCTGGACATTTTTTGTGCGCTTTGGCATCATGTGAAAATTACCAAGACTAGAGGTGGGGTTGGATGCAGTTGATTCGTCGATGGCTGGAGGATGAGCAGCGTGAAGAGCACGCCGCTTGCTTGCAGCGCCGCCGATTGCTGCGGGCTGCGATGGGCGGTGCCGCCATACTGGCTATGCCGGGGCTGGCGGAGGCGGCGGTGATCAAACCGCGCGCCAAGTCCAAAGCACGTGCGTTGACCTTTAACCATACCCACACCGGCGAGAAGCTCTCACTGGTGTATCGGGTGGGTGACCACTATGTGCCCGACGCCATGAAGCGCATCGCCTATCTGATGCGCGATTTCCGCAGCGGCACGGCCCACCCCATCGATCCCAAGTTGATGGATCTGCTATGGCAGATGCAGCGCAGTCTCAAGGTCGATGAGCCGTTCCAGATCATCTCCGCCTATCGCTCGCCAAAAACCAATGCCATGCTGCGTGGCCGCTCTGCGCATACCGGTGTGGCCAAGGACAGTCTGCACCTCAAGGGGCAGGCCATCGATATCAGCCTGCCGGGCATTCAGTTGAGTGATGTGCGCGATGCGGCACTGGAACTGAAGAAAGGCGGGGTCGGCTTTTATCCCGATTCCGGCTTCATCCACCTGGACACCGGGCGCGTGCGCAAGTGGTGATCTTGCGGGCGCGCGTTCAGCGTGCCCGATCCTCTACATGTTTCCGTTGATCGCAGCGCGCGGGTGTATTGCCGAAACCTGACAGGATGCTGGCGCGTGCCCGGTGGGCTTTGGGCGCGGGTGCACCCTGGTCTAGCCACCGCGACAGGGCGTTGTCGCCCCCTCTCAGTGCGCTTGCAGCGACAGCGCCGCTTCCAGCTTCTTGTCGTGGTCGTAGATATCGTTGACGAACACGGCCTGCCCATCGGGTTCTACGTTGGCGGTGGAGTAAAGGATCAGCACCGGGATGCGTTGCTTGAGTGGGATGTGGCGCTCCTTGCCCGCCTGCATGCTGTCGCGGATGCGCTTCTCATCCCAGCTGCCATTGTTCAGGCGCAGGGCGTACTGGGCCAGCGCCACGGGCTCGGCCACCCGGATGCAGCCGTGGCTGAAATCGCGACGCCCGCGAGAGAACAGGCTCTGCTGCGAGGTGGAGTGCAGGTAGATGGCGTCGTCGTTGGGGAACACGAATTTCACCCCGCCCAAGGCGTTTTTGTCGCCCGGCCGCTGGCGAATGCGCACATTGCCCAGCGCCAGTTGGCTCATGTCCTCCTTGCCCACCAGGCCGGCCTGGCGGTAGCCCGGCCCCACCAGCTCCATGTCCTGGCTCACCAGGTACATGGGATCCTGCCGCAGCTTGGGCATGATCTCTTTCACCGCGATGCTGCGTGGCACGTTCCAGTAGGGGCTGAACACCAGGGTGCTCATTTCCTTCACCAGGACGGGGGTCTCGTGCTTGAGCGCCTTGCCCACCACCACCGGCATGCGCAGGGCCAGAACGGGCGCGCTGTGGTTGGGTTCGTAGGCCCACAGAGTGTATTGCGGTATGTTCACCACCACGAACCGCTGGGTGTGGATGGCTTCGTCCACCCAGCGCATGCGCTCCAGGGCCAGTTCCAGCTGGCGCACCCGCTTGGGCAGCGGCGTGGTGAGGGCGTTGTAAGTCTGGGCGCCGATCACGCCGTCGCTGCTCAGGCCGTGGCGGGTCTGGAAGCGGCGCACGGCATCGGCGACCGCGCCCTGGTAGATCTGCTGTCCGGCCACCAGCTCGGAGACCTTCATATCGCCCAGTACCACCAGCCACTTAGCCATGGCTTCGGTGCCGACCCAGGGCTGCCCGGGCTCCAGCTTCTTGCTGGGCAGCGGGGGGATGTCTGGGCGTTTCGGGTGCAACTGAGCCATCAGCCGGTATTCCAGCAGCGTGCTGCGCAGGCGGGCATAGAGGCCGAACACCGGGCGGGCCTCTTTCAGCGCGCTGGGCACGTCGTCAGCGGCCAGCACCCGTGCGATGTGGCCGGGCAGGGCATTGCGCTTGGGAGTCACGTCCATCTGCAGCCCCAGCTTGCGCGGGTCTATGCGGCCCATGTTGAGGTCGCGGGTGAAGCGCGCTAGCGACAAGCTGAGGCCCATTTCAAAGTCGGCCTGCAGGCGATCGTTGCCGGTTTGCTGCGCCAGGTTGGCAGCGCGCTGCTCGAGCGCCTTGATTTCGTAGTCCTCCGGCCTGAGGGCGTCGGCGGGGGCATCTTTGAGGGCGTCGATGGCGGCCAGGGCGCGCGCAGAGGGTTGGCCTTGTTCCAGCCAGATCGGCTGGTAATCCCGCTTGCCGTATACCTGCTCAAGCGGTGCTGCCAGCTCGCCCATCTGCGGCCAGCGCGAGCCCGGTTGCAGCTGCTGCTGCAGGCGTGAACGAATTTCATCCTCGACCGAAGCCAGCAGCCACGGGGACTGCAGGGCGAGCAGAGGGCTTAGCAAAAACGCGGCGATGCGGCGAGAGCGGAACACGGGCGCCATCCTGGGTGCTGGACTGCCAAGCATAGCGCAAAGGTTGTGCATTGGCTGCGGCGCCAAGTGGGCTTGTGAAATAGTGAATACTCGTCGCGTGTTATGATGGCGCTTTGTCGATTCTCCGGGAAAGGCCCATGCAACTGACGCTGCCGCGCTTCGATCGCGCTCAGGTACTCATCGTTGGCGACGTGATGCTGGATCGCTACTGGCATGGCCCCACCTCGCGCATCTCGCCCGAGGCGCCGGTGCCGGTAGTGAAGGTAGAGCAGATCGAGGATCGCCCGGGCGGCGCCGCCAACGTGGCGCTCAATATTGCCGCCCTCGGTGCGGGCGCGCTGCTGGCCGGTATCACCGGCAAGGACGAGGCCGCGCATGTGTTGCGGGAACGCCTGGAGGCGGTGCAGGTGCATTGTGCTTTCCATGCCACCCAGGCGCCCACCATCACCAAACTGCGGGTGGTCAGCCGTCATCAGCAGCTACTGCGCATGGATTTCGAGGATGGCGTGCCGGAGGAGGACGCCATCGAGCTGCTCAACCTGCTCACCCCCGAGCTGGAGGGGCGCGGGGCACTGGTGTTGTCGGATTACGCCAAGGGCACCCTGGCCGATCCTCAACTGTGGATTCACGCCGCCCGGGCCTGTGGCGTGCCGGTGTTGGTGGACCCCAAGGGGCGCGATTTCGAGCGCTATCGCGGCGCCACCCTGCTCACGCCCAATCTCAGTGAATTCGAGGCGGTGGTGGGCCACTGCCGGGATGAGGCCGAGCTGGTGGCCAGGGGCAAGCAGCTGATTGAATCGCTTTCGCTGGAGGCCCTGCTGATCACCCGCGGCGAGCACGGCATGACGTTGCTGCGGCGGGAGGGGGCCGAGCTGCACCTGCCGACACACGCCCGGGAAGTGTACGACGTCACCGGCGCCGGCGATACCGTGATCGCGGTGCTGGCGGCGGCCCTGGCTTCGGGCGAGAAGCTGGAGCACGCGGTGGCCCTGTCCAACATCGCCGCCGGTATCGTGGTGGGCAAACTGGGTACCGCCACCGTCTCCGCCCCCGAATTGCGCCGGGCCCTGGCCCGCGATGGCTCTGGGCGCGGTGCCATGAGTGTGGAGCAGTTGCTGGTGGTATTGGACGAGGCCCGCGCCTTGGGCGAGCGCATCGTGTTCACCAATGGCTGCTTCGATATTCTGCACGCCGGCCACGTGGGCTATCTGGAACAGGCCCGCCAGCTGGGGGACCGCCTGATTGTGGCGGTGAATGACGATGGCTCGGTCACCCGCCTCAAGGGGCCCGGGCGGCCGGTGAATCCGGTGGAGCGGCGCATGGCGGTGCTGGCCGGACTGGAGGCGGTGGATTTCGCCGTCAGCTTTTCAGAAGACACGCCGGAGAATCTGCTGCGACAGATTCGCCCGGATGTGCTGGTGAAGGGCGGCGATTACACCGAAGACCAGGTGGTTGGCTGGGAGATCGTCAAAGCCTACGGTGGTGAAGTGAGGGTGCTGGATTTCACCGAAAACTGTTCCACCACCGCCATCGTCAACCGCATCCGGGAGCAGGATGCCTGAGTGGCGTCCGCAGCGCCTGTTCACGACTGCGCCCTTGAGTGAGATCGTAAACGGGCGCTTATGGCGCCAGCGCCACCCTGAAACAGCTGCCGCCCTCGGGTAGGGGCTGATACGCGATGCGCCAGCCCTGTTGCTCGCAGATGCGCCGCACCAGCGACAGCCCCAGGGCGCACCGGCGCCGCGCAGGAAGGGACTGAATAGCGTCGCCTGCGGCAGCGTAGTGAAGCTTGCTGCAGCGGCTTTTTTCGTTTTCTGCCGTGTTCGGTGCCTTGCGCGATGTTTGCCCTTGCCTGAGGCAATTCGCCCTTGCGCGTGCGCTGTTATTGGGCAGCACTTTTTTCCTCGATCTGATACTGCAGGGTGCGCTTTTTTTGTCGCACAACCTGTGGACGCCGCTGTTCTGCTGGCTTATAAGTCTTGCTCTGTATCGACTCATGCTGTACCGGGCGCCGAACCTTTCACTGCGAGGGGTGTCTGAGTGAAAGCTGTTAACGGGGGCGCTGGTGTGATCAACTTTTCTGAGGGCAGGGCTGCTGTCGATTGGCGTCGCCATCTGGCTTTCACGCTTAGCGCGGCGCTTTTGCTGATTGTATTACTGCAATTAACTCGCTTTTTACTGCTGTTCTATAACCGGGAGCTGGCGGCTGATATCCCGCCAGGGGCTGTGCTGGACGCATTCGGCGTTGGTTTGCGTTTCGATCTGCGGGTGGTGGTGATTGGCTGTGCGCCATTGCTGCTGGCGCTGGCGAGCCGCCGCGCCATGCAATGGCGTGGTCTATGGCTGGCCTGGTTGACGTTGTACGGCAGTGTCAATCTATTTCTGGGGCTGGTCGAACTGGACTTCTACCGGGAGTTTCACCAGCGGCTGAACAGCATCGCGTTCCAGTATTTTCAGGAAGACCTGGCTACCGTGGCCTCCATGCTCTGGCATGGCTATCCGGTGGGGCGCTATCTGGCGGCCTGGTTGGCGGCCAGTGCCGTGTTGTTCGGGCTGTTCCGCGTGCTGGAGCGCCGCACCCGGGGTGATGCCGAATGGGGTCAAAAAGCAGCGCCGTCGCGCGATCACCTGCTGCGCTATGCCGTTTTGGCGCTGTGCCTGGTCAGCTCGGTGGTGGCCGCCCGGGGCACTCTGCGCCAGGGGCCGCCACTGCGTTGGGGAGACGCCTTTCACAGTGAATACACCTTTGCTAACCATCTGGCCTTGAACGGCTCGTTGACGCTGGCGTGGGCGGCCATGCAGCAGGGCTCGGCCCACGGTAAGGTGCGCTGGAAATCGTCCATGCCTGAGCAGGAGGCACTGCAGCGGGTGCGCCAGCGCTGGCTGACGCCGCAGGACGCGCTGGTCGATGCGGCCGATGCGCCGATGCGGCGCATTTCCACGCCGCCGGCGGAGCAGGTGCTGCCCGGGGTGAAAAATGTGGTGGTGATCCTGATGGAGAGCTTCAACGGCCACTTTGTTGGGGCCATGGGCAGTCAGGCCGGGATCACCCCCAACTTTGACCGCCTAGCCCAGGAAGGGTTGTTGTTTACGCGTTTCTTTTCCAACGGCACCCACACCCATCAAGGCATGTTTGCCACCATGGGCTGTTTCCCCAATCTGCCGGGCTTTGAATACCTGATGCGCCAGCCCGAGGGCGGGCATCACTTTTCCGGCTTGCCGCAGCTGATGAGCAAGCGTGGCTTTGATGATGTGTATGTCTACAACGGCAATTTCCAGTGGGACAACCAGAAGGGCTTTTTCGCCAATCAGGGCATGACGCGCTTCATCGGGCGCGAGGACTACGTCAACCCGGTGTTCTCCGACCCCACCTGGGGCGTGTCAGACCAGGACATGTTCGATCGTGCGGTGCTCGAGCTGCGCGGTTTGCAGGGCAAGCCGTTTTACGCCCTGTTGCAGACCCTGTCCAACCATACGCCCTATGCCCTGCCGGCGCAGTTGCCTGTCGAGGCGGTGACGGGGTACGGCAGTCAGGATCAGCACCTCACCGCCATGCGCTACGCCGACTGGGCGCTGGGGCAGTTCTTCGACAAGGTGCGCCAGGAGCCCTATTTCAAGGACACGCTGTTTGTATTGCTGGGTGATCACGCCTTTGGTACCGATCGCCAGATCACCGACATGGACCTGATTCGGCACAACGTGCCCCTGTTGCTGATTGGCCCAGGTGTGCAGGAAAAACTGGGCACGCGCAGTGACAAGGTGGGCTCGCAGGTCGATGTGGTGCCCACCATCATGGGTCGGCTCGGCCAGCCGGTGCAGCACCAGTGCTGGGGGCGCGATCTGCTGGCGCTGCCCCCGGGCGACCCGGGGGTGGCGATGATCAAACCCTCCGGCAATGATCAGACGGTGGCGTTGGTGGAAGGTGATCACATTCTGGTGAAGCCGGTGGGAGCCAGCGAAAAACTCTATCAGTACGCGCTGGGGGCGAAGCCCGACGCACGCGTCATAGTGGATGCGGAGACCGGCCAGCGCCTGCTGAAGGATCTGGATGCTTACATCGCTACGGCCACCCGCGCCCTGCAGGAAAATGTGGCGGGCGCAGCGCGTTCCGCCAAGTGATCGGGCCTGGCGAAGTGCCCCGAATTGCACTTCGCCGCATTCGCGCTACGCTGTTCGTCTAATCGGACGAGGTGGCTCGCGCATTGATATGCCACAATGTTCGGGTCGTTTTTTATGCGTCGTCCGCGGCAGTGCCCGGGGAAACACAATTACAAGGCGCCATGCGCGCCGCGCAAGCATGAGGTGATACACCATGGCAAAAGCCGTTGATTACGGCCTGGGGCCGGAAACCTTTCCCCGGGGCTGGTTTGTCGTAGCCGAGAGCAGTGAGCTGGACAAAGGCCCGATGGCCGTGAGCTACTTCGGGCGCGATTTCGCGCTCTACCGTGGCCAGAGCGGCAAGCCGGTCATGCTGGATGCCTACTGCGCCCACATGGGCACCCACCTCACCGCCAGCAAGAGTGCGATGATCGTGGTGAATGGCCAGCAGATCGAGGGCGACTCCATCCGCTGCCCGTATCACGCCTGGCGCTATGGTCCAGATGGCCATGTGGATGACATCCCCTACCACGACGGCCCCTGCCCGAAGTCGGCTTCCATCCGCTCCTATCCGGTGCGCGATGTGATGGGCTGCGTGATGATGTGGTTCGACCCCAACGGCGGCGAGCCCGAGTTCGAACCCCCTTACGTCGACATGTGGGACGACCCGGCCTGCGTGCACTGGAACCTGGATCACCTGGGCCAGATCGACATTCACAACCTGGAAATCCTCGACAACATGGCGGACATCCGTCACCTGGGTCCCACCCACGGTGCGCCTTGCGAGTATTTCGAGAACGAGTTCCGCGACCACATGGTGATTCAGCGCCAGGGTGGCCACATCCAGCACTACGATGCGCACCTGCACACCGTGACCTGGTACACCGGCCCGGGCGTACTGCTGTCCAAGCAGACCTTCAGTGGGCTGGTGATGTTTGAAATGATCGCCAACACCCCGGTGGACGATGGCGTCACCAAGGCTTGGCACGGCGTGATCATCAAGGGTCAGAACGTGCCGCCTTCCGCCGAAGACATCGCCATGCAGAAGGAAATGCAAGCAGGTGCTCTGGCCGCCTTTGCCACCGATTTCGAGGTGTGGAAGAACAAGCGTTCCGCCCTCAAGGTGATGCAGCTGAAGAAGGACGGCCCGTTCAACACCGTGCGCAAGTGGGTGGGGCAGTTCTACATGCCGCGTGAAGAAGCCAAGCTGCGCCAGCAGGAGCTGAATGGCGTGTACCCGGTGCTGGACTTCCCGCAGCCGCCGCGCTCTTATCAGGAAGAAGGTTACGAGAAGGGCCTGTTTGGCGAGAATGCCTGAGTCTTCTCCCTCTCCTGAATGAAAAAAGCCCCGGCCTGGCGGTCGGGGCTTTTTTTGTGCGTCTGCCGCGGGGTCAGATGTGCCCGGCGGCCCGCCACTGGGCCAGTTGCCCCAGCACCGCCTGGGTGAAGATGTCGTTGCGATCGCCGGCCACCATGTGGCGGGCGTGCTCCACGTCGACGAAACTGGCGTGGGGCACCTCGCGCAAGAACTCCTGGGCCAGCTCTTCGGTCACCAACTCGCTCATGCGTCCGCGCACCAGCAGTAGCGGTTTGCGGATCTGCCGGGCCGCCTGCATCATGCGCTCCGGGCCGGCACGTCGGTCTTCCCTTAGCTTGAGAAAATTGGGGTCCCAGTGCCAGCGGTAGCGGCCATCTTCGCCCTGGCGCAGGTTCTTCGCCAGCCCGCTGAGGTCACCCCGGCGGGGGCGCCCGGTGTAGGCGGCGATCACGTCGGCGGCCTCCTCCAGGTTGGCAAAGCCTTCCTCCAGGTTGCTGCCCATGAAGGCCATGATGGCCATGGCGCCTTCGCGGTTCATCTTCGGCGTGACATCCACCAGCACCACCGCGCTTAGCACGTCCTGCTCACTTTCGCCCTCGGCCAGAATGGCCGAGAGGCCGCCCAGGGAGGCGCCAATCAGTACCGGCCGTCGGCCAAGCGTGCTGGCGATCTGGCGCAGGTCTCCAGCGAAGCGCTCCACTGGGTAGTCCTGATCTGGCGACCAGCCACTTTCGCCGTGGCCGCGATGGTCGTAGGTGATGGCGTGCCAGCCCGCCTCGGCCAGGGCCTGGGCGGTGCCGCCCCAGGAGTGGCGGGTTTGACCACCGCCGTGGGCGAGGATCACGGGCGGATGAGCCGGGTTGCCCCAGCTCTCGGCGGCGATGCGCACGCCGTCGCCCATCTTGAATTGGCGGGGTGTGGGTTTCATGGCGGTATCTCACAACAATAAAAAAGGGTTTTAGTCACTGCTGGCAGCCGGCCTCAAGGGGCGCTTGAACAGGAGCAGCCCGGGCAAGGCGATGGCAAACAGCCCGGCGCATACCAGCATCACATCGTTAAAGGCCATCACCAGCGCCTGTTGGTGCAGCATCTTGGCCATGGTCAACAGGGTGGTGCTGGTGGCGTCGGTGCCGGGCGGCAGGTTCTCAGCCTGGGTGGCCAGGTGCAGGGCGGCGTCCAGGTGCCAGTCGCCGGGGTCCATGGTTTCACCGAGTCGCGCGGCGTGCAGATGTTGTTGATTGCTGAGCAGGGTGCTGATCAGGGCCAGGCCAATGGCGCCGCCCAGGTTGCGCATCAGGTTGAACAGCGCGCTACCGTTCTGCACCAGATGCTGGGGCAGGGTGCCCATGGCCAGCTCAGAGAGTGGCACGATACAGAAGATGATGCCCAGCCCGCGCAGAATCTGCGGCAGGAACAATTGGTCAAAGCCGGCTTGGGCGGTGAGATGGGCGTTGAAATAGAGCGACAGCCCCAGGCAGGACAAGCCCACCACCATCGCGCCGCGCGGGTCCAGCCGGCTGGAGACCGCGCCGCTGATGGGGGCCGCCAGAAACATCGTCACCCCGGTGACGATCATGGTCTCGCCGATCTGCATGGCGTTGAAGTTGCGCACCTCGCCCAGAAACAGCGGAATCATATAGGTGGAGCCAAACATGCCTAGCCCCAGCATGAAGCTGTAAAAGCAGCCCAGGGCAAAGCTGCGGTCGTTGAAGGTGCGCAGATCCACCAGGGGTTCTGCGCTGCGCAGGCAGCGGTAAAAGAACACTATGGCGCCCAGCAGGCTGGCGGCGGTCAGCACCACAATGGTGGCGTCGTTGAACCAGTCCTTGCGCTGGCCCTCTTCCACCACATATTGCAGGCAGCCCAGAAACAGCGCCATGCCCAGCAGTGCCGGAATGTCGATCAGCCGTGCCAGGCGCCAGTCGGGGCGGTCGATGCGCAGCAGATTCCACACCGCAATCGTCACCAAGGTGCCTGGCAGCAGGTTGATCAGAAATAGCCACTGCCAGGAGCCGAGGGTGGTGAGATAGCCGCCGAGCGTGGGGCCCATGGTGGGCGCGAGGGTGGAGACCAGGCCAATCAGCACCAGGCTGATGGTGCGTTCTTCAGGGCGGAACAGGAAAAACATCGCGGCGTAGGTGGTGGGGATCATGCCGCCGCCACAAAAGCCCTGAATGGCCCGCCAGACAATCATCTCCTCAATAGAACTGGACCAGGCGCAGGCCAGGCTGGCGATGGTGAAACTCATCGCGCAGAGTGAAAAATAGGCGTGGCTGGACATCATGCGTGCCAGATAGCCGGAGAGCGGGATGGCGATCACCTCGGCGATCAGGTAGGCGGTTTGAATCCAGGAGATTTCCTCCCGGGTGGCGGACAGCCCCGCCTGGATTTCATTCAACGAGCTGGCGACGATCTGAATGTCGAGGATGGCAATGAAGTTGCCGAACAGCAGCGCGAAGTAGGCCAACCAGCGGCGAGCACCCGGCGGGGCATAGTGGGCCTCGGCCGGTGTGGTCACAGCCGAGTGGCTCCCTGCTGCTGAGCGCCGCCATACAGAAACAATCGCACCGAGAGTGCGGCATGCTCGCGCAATGCATCCCCCTGGGCCACGGGAAAGCCCATCAGCAGGCGGCGGTGTGCATGCCCAAGCACGGGTTCCAGCAGGCAGATGGCCGCGAGTTCTGGGTTCATTGGTTTCAACACGCCGTCCTCCTGTAGCTGGGTGAGCAGCTGCGCGAAGATGGTGAGACCTTTTTCCACCCCCCCAGTGTAGAAGGCCTCGGCGAGATCGGGAAATTGCACCGCCTCGGACATGATGGCCCGCTGCATGGCGACCCGGGAGGGCTCCTGAATCAGCAGGGCGGCCTGGTAGATGATGTCGGTGATGCCCTGTTCGAGGTTGTGCTGGTTCAAGGGGGGCAGTTCAAGCTCGCCAAACATCTCGTCGGTGGCGGACTGGATCATGGCCCGGAACAGGCCTTCCTTACTGCCGAACTGGTTGTAGAGGGTGGCGAGCGAGCCCCCCGCCCGGGCAACGATGTCTGCCAGGCTGGTTCTGGAGTAGCCGCGCTCGACGAACAGTTCGCGTGCGGCCTCGATCAGGGCTTCGCGCCTGCGCTGGCCACGACTGTTGGCGGTGTGAAGTGACGTGGAGGGGGAATTCATTGGCAGCGGGCATGACTGTACTGTAAGTTACATTACAGTACATGCGTGCTTTAATCTCATCAACTGAATCCTTTGTAACCCGAGTCGCAGGAGTCCTGCTATGGAAAATTCTTCTCCCAGCAAGGCGCGCGTCGGTGTGCTGATGGCCTCTATCACCCTGGCGGTAGCGGCTGGCGTGGCTTGGTGGATGCACGCCCGACAATTTGAAAGTACCGACAACGCCTATGTGCGTGGCGATATCACGGCCATCATTCCCGCCGTGAGCGGTGAGATCGTGCGCATGAGTGTGGCGGAAAACCAGGCGGTAAAGGCGGGGCAGGTGTTGCTCGAAGTTGATTCGGCGCCCTACCAAGCCCGTTTGGCCCAGGCCAGTGCCATGGTGCGGGTGCGTGAGTCGGCGTTGGTGTCGCTGGATCACCAGCTGCGGCTGCAGGACTCCTTGATCAAAGAGGCTGAAGCCGGCGTGGCCGTGGCCGAAACCGAACGCGACCGTGTGGGCAAGGAGCTACAGCGGGTGACCAAGCTCGATACCCGCGGTTATGCCAATCAGCAAGGCGTGGATAGCTCGCGCGCGGCGCTCTCAACGGCAGATTCCGGCGTGCAGCGTGCGGAGGCAAGTCTTGCTGCGGCGCGGCAACAGAAACTCACCCTGGCGGCGGATCGGCCGCGCATGGAGGCCGAGCGGGATGCCGCTCTCGCCGCCGAGCGCCTGGCGCGCATTGATCTGGAAAACACCGTGCTGCGCGCGCCGGTGGACGGGATTGCCGCCGATCTGGTCGCCCGCAAGGGGCTGCGGGTGAGAGAAGGTTCGCGCTTGCTTACGCTGGTGCCCTTGTCGGGTTTATGGGTGGAGGCCAATTTCAAGGAGACGCAGATGCAGCACATGCGCCCCGGGCAGAAGGTCGAGGTGCGCGTGGATGCCTACCCCGATCAACCCCTGCAGGGGCGGATCGAGAGCTTCGCGCCGGCCAGTGGCAGTGAGTTTGCGTTGATCCCGGTGGAGAACGCCTCAGGCAACTTCGCCAAGGTGGTACAGCGGGTGCCGGTGCGCATCGCCTTGCCCGCCGAGAGCCCGCTGGCGGGGCTGCTGCGCCCAGGCCTGTCGGTGGTGGTGGACGTGGACACCCGGGCGGAATAAGGCCATGACGACCTCCGCCCCTGCCCTTGTGCCCCCGACCGGCATGGTGCGCTGGATTGGCTTTTTCGCCCTGCTGTTTGGCAACTTCATTGCCATTCTCGACATCCAGATCGTCGCCAGCTCGCTGATCGAGGTGCAGGCCGGGCTCTCTGCCACCCGGGAGGAAATTTCCTGGATTCAGACCGGCTATCTGATTGCGGAAGTGATTGCCATTCCGCTGTCGGGTTATCTGGCGCGCATGATGTCAACCCGCTACTACTTTGCCACCTGCGCCCTGGTGTTCACCCTGGCCAGCATGGCCTGTGCGGGCGCCACCAGCATTGAGGAAATGGTGTTCTGGCGGGTGCTGCAGGGCTTCAGTGGCGGCGGCATGATCCCCACCTCCTTCGCCGCCATGTTCATCATGTTCAAGCCGGATGAGCGCACCCTGGGGCTGGTGCTGATCGGCCTGGTGGCCACGTCGGCGCCGGCCTTTGGCCCGGTGCTGGGCGGCTATATCACGGGCATGGCCTCCTGGCATTGGCTGTTCCTGATCAATCTGGTGCCCGGCTTGCTGGTGACGGTGCTGGTGCTGCGCTTCGTGCGCATCGATGAGCCCCAGTGGCAGCTGGCCAAGGTGCTGGATGTGCTGGCACTGGTGACCATGAGCCTGTTCCTGGGCTCGCTCGAATACATCGTCGAAGAGGGGCAGGGCAAGGGCTGGTTTGATGACCGGCACATCGTCTGGGCGGCGGTGATCTGCCTGTTTTCCGGCAGCATCTTTGTCTGGCGCAGCCTGACGCGCGCCGAGCCGTTGGTGGATCTGCGCACGTTCACGGACCGCAACTTCCTGCTGGGGGGCATTTTCGGCTTCATCCTCGGCGCGGCGCTGTACAGCGTCACCTATCTGCTGCCGCTGTTTCTGGGCCAGGTGAGCGGCTACAACGCGCTGAAAATCGGCGAAACCCTGATCGTCACCGGCATCACCATGTTTTTTGCCGCGCCCCTGAGCGGTGGCTTGTCGCGGGTGATGGACTTGCGACTGGTGATGCTGTTCGGCGTGTTGTTCCTGACCAGCGCCATGTATCTGCTGGCACAGTTGACCGTGCACACCGGCTACGACCAGCTGGTGCTACCCCAGGTGCTGATGGGGGTTGGCATCATGTTCTGGATGGTGCCGCTTTCCGAGCTGGCCATGGGCACCCTGAGGCTGGATCAAATGCAAAACGCCAGCGGCCTGTTCAACCTGATGCGCAACCTGGGCGGCGCCATTGGGCTGGGCGTGCTGACCACCGTGCTGAGCGACCAAAACCATCTGCACGCGGCGCGCCTGGGCGAAGACATGGATCGCTATGCGCTTTATATGGACGGCGCCATACAACAGGGTGCCGTGCACAGCGCCGTGTTGCCAGGAAGTGATGGCGCTCTGTTGAGTTTCGTGCAGCTGGCCAAGATGATGTACCAGCAGGCATTGGTGATGGCCTTCAACGACACCTTGCTAGCCTGCTCGATCGCCTTTGCCCTGGCGGTGTTCATGGTGCCGCTGTTCCGCAAGGTGATTAATAGCGGTGAGCCTGGCGCCATGATGCATTGAGGTGCCGCCAGGGCAGGCGTTCGACGTCGAAAATGTTTACATTTCCTTTGTTGTACGGACGTTTTTGAATCGGCTAATTTAATGTTATTTAAGGGTATTTTGTTTTTGGTATGACTAATGCTATTTGTTATTCATCATAGTTATTTAATCGAGAAGCACCTGCCATGAATATTCGCAAAGCCTTGGTCGCCGCAGCTCTGAGTGCCGCGATGGTTCCTGTTGCCCAAGCTGTCCCTGTGTTGGGTTCAAACATTTATGTCGCGGAGACTGGCAATGTCACCACAACCTTCCTGTTTAATGGTGCTGGCTACAGCAACAATCTGTTTCTTTACCTGCCCAGCAACGGTTTTGGTGTGATTTTCAATAACCAGACCACGGCACCGGGTACGACCTATGATCTGGGTACCTTCACGGCGGGTACTGAGCTTCAGTTTGCCATTTACGTGCTC
The DNA here is from genome assembly GCA_964649985.1 of uncultured Pseudomonadales bacterium. Lineage (GTDB taxonomy): Bacteria > Pseudomonadota > Gammaproteobacteria > Pseudomonadales > CAZYQX01 > CAZYQX01. The sequence goes on from CAZYQX010000007.1 coordinate 33,285, forward strand.
GACACCGGCCACACCTTCTTCAGTGGCGATGCGTCACGCAATGCCGATGGCTTAGCCCACGCGGTGGTTGACACCGAATACTACACCGGGGAGACCTACGTAGGTTTCGAGGACCTGTGGGGGGGCGGTGACCGAGACTACGACGATGTGGCATTCAGCTTCTCCAATGTGGCGACGACCCCATCCGTACCTGAACCCGCCAGCCTGGCGCTGCTGGGGGCAGGCCTGCTGGGGCTGGGTGCGGCCCGCCGCAAGCGCGATTGATTGCCGCGTTGTGCATTGCCGAAGCCCGGGCCTGCCCGGGCTTTTTTGTGGCTTGAATAGCGGGCTGAGAAGCCCGCCACGTACCCCCTAGGCCGATCGGATGGGGTGGGGTGCTTGTGACACCTCAGGGGGGGCGCTATGCTGGGTGCCGACCAACCTTGGAAGGTGCCTACAATGCCGGATACCCGCGACCTGAGCCTGCTCATTCAGTCACGCACGCCGATCATCCTGCTGGAAACCCGCGATGAGCGGCGCGCGCTGGAGATGCTGGGCCGGGTCGCCATGGCCAACAAGAAGGCGTTCTACCAGTGGACCATCAGCGATGGTTTGCGGCGCTGGGGAGGCGAGTCGACTCCGGCGCTCAGTCTGGAGAGTCCCGAACAGGAAGAGCGGCGCCTGGTGCAGCCCGGCGCCTCTTCTGCCAGCGCGCCGGCAGGTGGCTTTTCTCCCGCCGAGGGCTTGCGCAGCGTGCGCAGCATGCACACTCCTGCCCTGGTGGCCTTGTGTGACTTCCATCCCTTTCTGGCCAATTACCCCGAGCATGTGCGCCTGCTGAAGGATATCGCGCTGGCCCACGAGGAAAATGGCCACACCCTGTTACTGCTCAGCCATGCAATGGAGTTGCCGCCGGAGCTGCAGGGGCTGGTGGCGCGCTACCAGCTGCGGCTGCCTGACGACGCCCAGCTCAGCGCCATGTTGCGGGAGGAGGCCCGCACCTGGTCGCTGGAGGCGCCAGGGCGCAGCCTGGCAATGGAGCCAGGTATTTTGCGCAAGCTGGTGCGCAATCTGCGCGGGCTCAGCCACCGGGATGCCCGGCGCCTGGCGCGCCAGGCCATCCGCAACGATGGCGCCCTCACCGAGCACGATCTGCCGATGGTGAACCAGGCCAAGTTCCAGTTGATGGACATGGAAGGCATCATCTCCTTCGAGCACGACACCGCCAACTTTGCCGCGGTGGGCGGGCTGAAACGCTTGAAAGCCTGGGTCAAACAGCGTGAAAACGCCTGGCAGGGCGGTGTGCGCAATGGCGACCGCCCGCGGGGCTTGTTGTTGCTCGGTGTGCAAGGGGGCGGCAAGAGCCTGGCGGCCCGCGCCATCGCCGGGCTGTGGGGCCTGCCCTTGCTGCGCCTGGACATGGCCGCGCTGTACAACAAATACATCGGCGAAACCGAGCGCAATCTGCGGGAGTCGCTGGCGCTGGCGGTGCATATGTCGCCCTGTGTGATGTGGATCGACGAGATCGAGAAGGGCTTGGCGGTGGGGCAGGGGGATGATGGCACCACCCGGCGCATGATCGGCACCCTGCTGACCTGGATGGCGGAGCAGACCGCGCCGGTATTCGTGGTGGCCACCGCCAACGACGTCAGCCAGCTGCCGCCGGAGCTGATGCGCAAAGGGCGGCTGGACGAGGTATTTTTCGTCGATCTGCCCAGCCCCGAGGTGCGGGCGGAGATCTTTGCCATCCATCTGCGCAAGCGCGAGCTGGATCCCGCGCAATTCCCGCTGGCGCTGCTGGCGGCCAACAGCGAGGGCTTCTCCGGGGCGGAAATCGAGCAGGCGGTGGTGTCGGCGATTTTCCGCGCCTCGGCCGAGCGGGTGCCGGTCAGTGGCGACAGCCTGCTGGTGGAGCTGGATGAAACCGTGCCGCTGTCGGTGCTGCGGGCGGAGGACATGCAGTCGCTGCGGGAGTGGGCGCGGGAGCGTACCGTGCAGGCCGATTGAGGCCAGCTGGGGATGAGCAAAATGGGCAGCCTAGGCTGCCCATTTTGTTTTGCGGCGGCGCCGGCTCAGCCCAGGAACAGCTTGTAGGCCGGATTGCCGGTCTCTTCCCACCAGGGGTAATTGAGTTTTTCCAGGAACTGCTGCACCTGGCTGCGCTCCTCGGCCGGCACCTGCATGCCCACCAGCACGCGGCCATAGGCGGCGCCGTGGTTGCGGTAGTGGAACATGGAGATGTTCCAGCGCTGCCCGAGTTGGGTGAGGAAGTTCAGCAGTGCACCGGGGCGCTCTGGGAACTCGAAGCGGTAGAGCACCTCGTCCTGCACTCCCGAGGCATGGCCGCCCACCAGGTGGCGCAGGTGCAGCTTGGCCATCTCGTTGTCGGTGAGATCCAGCACCGGATACCCACCGGCCTGCAGATGGTTCACCAGCTCCGCCCGGTCGTTGTTGTCGGGGGCGACCTGTAGGCCGACAAAGATGTGGGCCTGGCTCTGATCGTGGTAGCGGTAGTTGAATTCGGTGATGTTGCGCCGGCCCAGGGCCTGACAGAAGGCGCGGAAACTGCCGGGGCGTTCGGGGATGGTCACCGCCAGCACCGCTTCGCGCTTCTCGCCGATCTCGGTGCGCTCGGAGATGTAGCGCAGGCGGTCGAAGTTGGTGTTGGCGCCGCTGTCGATGGCCACCAGGGCCTGGGCCTTGCAGCCGGTTTGGGCGGCGTACTTCTTCAGGCCGGCCAGGCCGGTAGCGCCCGCGGGCTCGGCGATGGAGCGGGTGTCGTCGAAGATGTCCTTGATAGCGGCACAGATCTCGTCGGTGGACACCGTGATCACGCCGTCGATGCTGTGGCGGATCACCCTGAAGGTCTCCTCGCCGATCTGAGCCACGGCGATGCCGTCGGCAAACAGCCCCACCTGGGGCAGCACCACCCGCTTGTGGGCATCCATGGCGGCCTTGAGGCAGGCGGAGTCCTCGGCTTCCACGCCGTAGACCTTCACTTCCGGCCGCACATATTTGATGTAGGCGGCGATGCCCGCCAGCAAACCGCCCCCGCCCACTGGCACGAACACCGCGTCCAGCTTGCCCGGTAGCTGGCGCAGAATCTCCATGCCCACGGTGCCCTGGCCGGCGATCACGTCCGGGTCGTCGTAGGGGTGCACGTAGACCAGCCCCTTGTCGTCCACCAGCTGCTTGGCATGGCGGGAGGCCTCGTCGTAGGTGTCGCCGTGCAGCACCACCTTGGCACCGCGGGATTTGACTGCGTCCACCTTGATTTGCGGGGTGGTCTGGGGCATCACGATGGTGGCTTTGACCCCCATCTGCTTGGCCGCCAGCGCCAGGCCCTGGGCGTGGTTGCCGGCCGAGGCCGCCACCACACCGCGTGCGCGTTCCTCTTCGCTGAGCTTGAGCATCTTGTTGTAGGCGCCGCGCAGCTTGAAGGAGAACACCGGCTGCAAATCTTCCCGCTTGAGCAATACCTGGTTGTCCAGTCGTTTGGACAGCTGCGGCATGTCGTCGATGGGGGTTTCCACCGCGAGGTCGTAGATGCGGGCGTCGAGAATGCGCTTGATGTAGGACTCTGGCATGGCCTGGGCTTGCTTCGGAGTAAAACGCCAATGTTAACCGGTCTGCCCGGCGAGGTCGCGGAAATATGCCGCTTTGGGCGCGCGCGGGGGAATCCATAGCAAGCTGGACGCCACTGGACTACTTTGAAGTAAGCAATAAAAAGATGTACCAGGAGTGATGGCATGGCGGTAGCGCCCCAGATGCCGGTCGATGACGCCCGGATAGGAAATAGCCAGCAGCTGATTCAGCAGCTGGATTATCTGACCGCAGGGCGACAGCTGCGCATCGGCGAATACTTGCTCCACCGGGGCAGCATAACGCCGGCCCAGCTGGAGGAGGGCCTGAAGCGCAAGGCGGCTCATCCCGAGAAGCGGCTGGGCGAGCACCTGGTGGAGATGGCCGCCCTCGACCAGGATGAGGTGCACCTGGCACTGCATTGCCTGATGGGCATACCTCATGTGGATCTTAGTCACTTTTATATCGATAGCATGGTGCTGGGCCTGGTGCCGGAAGATGTGGCCCGGCAGATGCAGTTGATCCCGCTGATGTTGCACCATGAAAACCTGGTGGTGGCCTGCGCCCAGGTGCCCGACACCACCTGTTTGCAGATGCTGGGCTTTACCACCAATCGCCATGTGACGGTGGTGCTGGCGGAGCCTGAGGATATCGAGGAGGCACTCGGGGTTCACTACGACACGGTGTCGGAGTCGCTGGCCAACACGGAATTGGTGGTGGAGCAGGTGGCGGGGTCTCCTGCGGAGGAATCATCGGCCTGGCGGGATGCCGAGCACCAGGCGCGCCAGCAGCCCATCGTGCGGCTGGTCAACAGCCTGTTGCGCGATGCCATCCACCGGCGAGCCTCGGATATTCACATTCGGCCGTCGCGGGATGTATTCCAGCTGTTGTACCGTATCGATGGTTCGATGGTGGCACTGAAACAGATCCACAAGCGTTTGCTGCCTGCGGTGGTGAGCCGGATCAAAATTCTCTCCGGCCTCAATATCGCCGAACACCGCCTGCCCCAGGATGGCCATATGCGGGTGATGGAGGGCCACAACCTGATTGACTTGCGGGTCTCCATCATCCCCATGCAGCATGGCGAGAGCGTGGTGATCAGGGTGCTGAACAAGCAGCAGGGTCTGCGCTCCATTCACGAAATTGGTTTCACCTCCGACGATGAAGAGGTGTTTCGCGATTTGATCAATCGCTCCAATGGCATTTTGCTGGTCACCGGCCCCACCGGCTCGGGCAAGACCACCACCCTCTACGCGGCCCTGCAGGAGGTAAAGAGCGAGCAGATCAACATCATCACGGTGGAAGACCCCATCGAGTACGAGCTGGAGGGCATGCGCCAGATCCAGCTGGTGGAGACCATCGGCTTCAGCTTCTCCCAGGCCCTGCGGGCGATACTGCGCCACGACCCGGACATCATCATGATCGGTGAGATGCGCGACCAGGAGACCTGCAAAATCGCCCTGGAAAGCGCCCTCACCGGCCACCTGGTGTTCAGCACCCTGCACACCAATGATGCGCCCAGTGCCATCATCCGCATGCAGGAGATGGGCATGACGCCCTACCTGATCAAATCCGCCCTGATCGGGGTGGTGGGGCAGCGCCTGATTCGCCTCAATTGCCCTCATTGCCTGGCGCGGGAGGACATTCCCAGTGTGATCAGGCGCAATGCAGGCGTAGCGCCTGAAGAGGAGTTCTGGGTCGGCCGGGGCTGCGAGCGCTGCCACGGCACTGGCCGGGCCGGGCGGGCGGCCATCTACGAGATGTTCGTGGTCAACGACTATGTGCGGGATCGCATCCACGACGGCATGAGCGCCAGTGAATTGCGCCAGATCGCGGTGGAATCGGGCATGCGGCCACTGCTGCAGCACGGGCTGGAATACGCCCGTGAAAAACGCGCCTCGCTGATCGAGGTGTACCGGGCCAGTATGTGACAGTTACACAGCATTGGCCGCCTGCGCCGGGCGCCCATTGGCTATAATGCGCGCTTATACCGCTCCGGAGTGCTCGCCCTCATGACTCAAGACGAACTCAAACGCGCCGCCGCTCAGGCTGCCTTTGACTACATTGCCCCCAAGCTCAAGGGCGACAGCATTCTGGGTATCGGCACCGGGTCGACGGCGAACTACTTCATCGACCTGCTGGCGTCAGTCAAGGGCAAGCTGGAGGCTACCGTGGCCAGTTCAGAGGCCTCGGCGGCCCGCCTGCGCGGCCACGGCATTCCGGTGATCGACCTGAATGCCGCCGGCCCGCTGGAGTTCTATGTGGATGGCGCCGATGAGGCCAATCCCCGCCTGGAGCTGATCAAGGGCGGCGGTGCGGCGCTCACCCGGGAGAAAATCGTGGCGGCCTGTGCCGGCGAGTTCATCTGCATTGCCGATGAGTCCAAGTATGTGGAGCAATTGGGCGGCTTCCCCCTGCCGGTGGAAGTGATTCCCATGGCCCGCTCCCACGTGGCTCGCGAGCTGGTCAAGCTGGGCGGTGATCCGGTCTGGCGCGAGGGTGTCGTCACCGACAACGGCAACCTGATTCTCGATGTTTTCAACTTCCCCATCGCCACGCCGCGTGCCACCGAAGAGGCGATCAACAACATCGTCGGCGTGGTCACCAATGGCCTGTTTGCCCTGCGTCCCGCCGATGTGCTGCTGCTGGCGACCCCCTCTGGCGTGAAAACCCTGCGCGCCAGCGCCTGATCTCCGCATACGCCCGGGCCAAGCCGGGCGTGTTCTCTCCCTCCTTTCGATATTGGCGTGGAATGCGCCGGTTGCATGATGCCTGCCCTGAGCGCCCTGGTCTGATCTAAAGGGCAGCTGGCCAATTTGTGAGCTACGCTCAAAAAATGCACATCTGAGTATTGGTGTTAGACCATTTGTCGTGTAAGGATATGTGCACCATTGTGGTGCATTTTGCGGTGGTTGCCGTATATCGGCCGGGGTTTGCCGGTAGCTTACAAGGAGAGGTTCAGATGAATATGAGTGTGGTGAAGCGCTTGTGGTTGCTCGCGCTGCTGCCCTGCGTGGTATTGCTGGGCTTGGTGATGGTGTCATCCTCGGGATTGGGGCGGGTCTATGCCTCTTCAGAGGCGCTCTATCTGCGCGAAATCAAACCGATTTATCATTTGAAGAAAATCGCCGATGCCTATGCGGTGAATATTATCGATGCGGTAAACAAGGCCAACGCCGGCCTGATGCCGCCAGAGGACGCTGCCCGCGCCATCGCCCAGGCGCAGGATGTGATCCGGGATGGCTGGCGCGATTACCGAGCCGCCCTGGATGCCTCGGATCTTGAGTTGACACGGCAGGTTGATGGCGCCGAGCCGCTGTTGGCGGAGGCCGACCGCGCGGTGGCGGCAGCCCGCCGGGAACTGGAGGCGGCCTCGGGTGGCCGGGCCGGCCAGCTGGACTCATTGGACGGGCCGCTTTACCAACAAGTGGATCCGGTGAGTGGTCGCATCTCTGATCTGATTGCACACCATCTGGACGAGGCCGAGCAGATCGGTATCGAGGCCCAGGGCGTCTATGCCGGCTTGCGCAATGCCTTGTGGCTGGGTGGTGTGGCGGTCATTGCAGTGACCCTGTTGCTGGCCGCCTGGGTGGCGCGCTCCATCGCCGGGCCACTGGCGGCCCTGCAGCGGTCGGTATTGCAGATGGCGCGCGAGCGCGATCTGGGGGTGGCGCTGCCAGCGGCGGGCGAGGATGAAATTGGCCAGCTGAACAAGGCGCTGGCCAGCTTGCTGGGGGGCTTCACCGAGGTGCTGCGGTCTGCCGGGGTATCGTCCGAATCGCTGCTTTCGCAGGTGCGAGCGCTGGATCAGGTGGCGGCCGGAGTGCGGGACAGCGCCGTTCAGCAGGCCCGCGAGACCGATATGGTGGCCACCGCTTCCACCGAGATGACCCATGCCATTGAGGAGGTCAGCCGCAGTGCCCAGGGGGCGGCCGATGCCGCCAGCCGCGCGGTGGCCGAGGCGCGTCAGGCCAATAGCACCTTGCAGAGCACGGCCGGCGCTGCCTGTCAGCTGGCGGATGAGCTGGCGGCCACGGCGGGGTTGGTGCGGGAGGTGCAGCAGAATAGCCAGACCATCGGCTCGGTGCTGGATGTGATTCGCGGCATCGCGGAACAGACCAATCTGCTGGCCTTGAATGCGGCCATTGAAGCCGCCCGGGCGGGGGAGCAAGGGCGTGGTTTCGCCGTGGTGGCGGACGAGGTGCGCTCGCTGGCCTCCCGCACCCAGGAGTCCACCCGGGAGATCGAACAGATGATTGCCGGCCTGCAGGCGGGTACCGGCTCTGCCGCCGGGGCGATGGAGCGCGGCCAGGGTGCGGCCCAGGCGGTGAGTGCCCAGGTGGCTGGCGCCAGCGAGGCGCTGCGGGCAATTGCCGAGTTGATTCATACCATCAACGACATGAATGGCCAGATTGCGGCGGCCACCGAGGAGCAGATGACGGTGTCGGCCGAGGTGTCGCGCAACGCGGTGAACATTGCCGATCTGGGGCGCGGTGCCGCAGAGAATACCGAGCGGGTGGAGGGGGCTGGTCGAGAGCTGCTCTCGGTGGCCCAGTCTCTGCAAGAGGCGGTGGGGGCCTTTCGGGTGCGTTGACGTGTGTGGCTAGCCGCGTGAGAGGCGCCCATTTGGGCGCCTTTTTTGTGCGTGGGGGCAGGGCCCACGCTGTGGTGCAACGGCAGGACCTCGCGGTGGATTACACGCTTGCCAGGTGTGGCAGTAGTACCGTGAAACAGCTGCCGCTGCCTCGTGTGCTGTGCAGCGCAATGCGCCCGCCGTGCAGGCGCGTCAGCTCCAGCGCGATGGACAGACCCAGGCCGGTGCCTTCGATGCCTGAGCCCTGGTGCTGGCGCAGGCGCTGGAAGGCCTCGAAGATGCGATCCTGCTCGTCCTGGGGAATGCCGGGGCCGGTGTCTTGCACGCTGATGGCGATGCAATCGCCTAGCACGTCATCCGTTTCGCGCTTGGCGCTGAGGGTTACGCTGCCGCGGGGCGTGTATTTGATGGCGTTGGCGGTCAGATTGGCCAGCACCCGCTTGAGCCGCTCCGGGTCGGCGATGCAGTGCAGGTCATCTGCCGGCAGCTGAACCTCGAAGGCGAGCCCTTTCTGCTCCGCCAATGGCCGCAGCTCAAAGCACAACTCGCCCAGCAGGGCGCCGATGTCCAGCTCACACTTGTCCAGCTCGAAGGTGGCGGCATCGGCCCGGGCCTGCTGCAGAGATTCGGTGATCTGATCCGCCAGTTTGTGGCCGGCGTTGGCGATGTGTTCCAGCATTGTGCGCTCGTCGTCCTTCAGGCGTTCGCCCAGCTTGCGCACGAGCAGAGTGGCATAGCCCACCACGGCATTGAGGGGAGAGCGCAGGTCGTGGGTGACCTTGGCCAGGTATTCCCGCCGCGCTTTCTGCTTTTCACGCTCCACCAGTGCTTGCCACTCGGCTTGTTGCAGCTCCAGTAGCTTGCGCTCGGTGACATCCAGGCCGGTGACCAGCACGCCATGCCAGCCATCGGTGGCGCAGGGGTGAAAGTTCCACCAGAACCAGTGCTCATGGAATTCACGCTCCACCCGCTCCAATGGGTTGCCGCTGGTCAGGCATTGCTGGGCCAGCTGGGCCATGTCGGGGGGGAGGATGGCGGGGTGGCCGTCATCGTCGAAGCCGAAGCGCAGCATCAATTCCGTCATGGCCGGATTGCTGAACTGGATCAGCCCCCGTTCATCCAGCTCCAGCATGGGGGAGGGATTGTGCTCGGTGAGCAGGCTGAACTTGGCCAACTCGGTGCGTGAGTGGCCCTCGTCGTAGGCGTCCTTGAACTCGATGACGCTGCGGCCGTCCGGCAGCCCGACCCGGCGCCAGTCCACATGGAACAGTAGGCCATTGTCGCGTTTCCAGAGGCCGCTATGCAGGCCGCTGGGCGCGCTGAACAGAGGGCAGCCGCAGGCTTCGTGGTGGGCGTCGCGGGTTTCGGCGCACAGGGTGTCGTGGGCCTGTTGGGCCAGGTCGGTGTCGCCCAGGCCGAGCATGTCCCGGGCGGCTGGGGAGATGGCCTCGAGGCGCCCTGCGGCATCCAGCACCAGCAGCCCCTTGGACCAGGCTGCCCACACGGCGGGATCAAAGATCGGTGTGCTCATGTGGGCCTCAGAGGATCAACAGCTTGGCGGGGTCGGCGCCGGGCTCGCGCGGGTCCAGCACCTGCACGATGTCCCGCGCGGGCTCCCGTGTGCCCTGGTGGGCGAGGTCCAGCTCCTGGGGTTTCATGGCCGGGCGGCCTTTGCCATCGTAGTAGATCTTGACCAAGGGGCGCTTGGGTTGATCCTTGTGGGTGCCGACCACCAGGGCCTTCTCGCCGGTATTGAGTTTCACCGCGCTGCCGATGGGGTAGACCCCCATCAAACCGACCAGCTGGGCGATGATCTCGCCTTGAAAGGTGCCAGATTTGCCCAGCCGGAACATGTGGCCGAGTGCCGCGTGCGGGGTCATGCCGGGTTGGTCCATCAGACCGTGCACCAGCTCGTCGTAGTGGTCGGCCACCTGCAGGATGCCGCACAGGGGGTGCAGGCCGCGGGCGTCCTGGTGGGTGGGGGAGCCGCTGCCGTCCGGGCGCTCTTCGTGTTCGGCCACTAGTCGTCGAATGGTGTCGTCGAGACCGGTGCCATTGGCGATGCAGCGCCAGGCCAAGGGGGGGTGTTGGCTCACCAGCTTGCGCTCGGTGTCGGTCCAGGGCTTGCCCTTGCCCATCAGATTGAGCGGCAGCTTGAGCCAGCCGGTGTCGTGCAACAGGGCGGCTACGCCGAGTTGTTGCTGTTCCTGCTCGCCGAGCCCGAGCCGCTGGGAGAGGGCCAGGGTGAGGCTGAATACGGCAAAGCTGTGATCCAGCAGGCGCTCGGCCTTGCGCTGCAGTTGCAGCAGGGTGAGCAGTGCCTGCTCGTTGCGGCTGAGGCTGGCCAGCGTCTTGTCGATCAGGGGCAGCATGGGTTCGACGTCCACCGGGCTATCCCCTTCGATGGCGCTGAACACACCGCGGGCGGCGGCGGTGAACTTTTCCTGGATGGCATGGGCGACCTGGAGTTCCCGGGCCAGTGGCACTACGGGATTTTTCGCTTCAGGTGGCTGTTCTGCCGGCGGGATTTCACTGGGGGCACTGGCCTCCTCGGGGGCGTCGAAATCGCCTTCCACCACCACCTTGCGGCAGCCGGACTTGCGCAGTGCATCGATATCGGCGGTGGATTCGATCAGGCGGCGGTGAAACAGGAAGGGGCTGTTGATCCAGGCGATATCGAGCTTGGTGACCACCATGCCCACCTGCAGATCCTCCAGGCTGATTTCCCTGATCGACTTGGCCACGTAACTCCCCGTTTGATCGCGCACATACTCATTTTTGTAGTCTAGTTCGGCTTGAGTCTTTCTCTAGCGCGATGTCGTGCTGTGTTTACTTTTTTGCGCTGGCACATACACTTGGCGTCTATTCCATTTTCTTCTGTGGCCCTGGTCCATTCCGTCGATGCTGACATATGTATTGAAACGCCTGGGTTCCGGCTTGGTGACGATCTGGTTTATCGCCACCGCAACCTTCATCGCCATGCACGCGGTGCCGGGTGATCCGTTGCTCAACAACCGGGCGGTGAGTGCCGAGATACGCCACAACCTGGCGGTGCGCTATGGCCTCGATAAGCCGGTGCTGCAGCAGTATTTCATCTACATGGGCAATCTTGCGCGGGGGGATTTCGGCATCTCCTACACCCAGCAGAACCGCAAGGTGAATGACATCATCCGCGAACACTTCCCGGTCTCGGCCAGCCTGGGCGTGCTGGCGCTGGTGTTCGCCGCACTGGGGGGCGTGCTGTGGGGCGCCTTGGCGGCCCGGCGGCGCGACGGCTGGCCCGACGCGTTGATCATGGTCGGGGTGGTGCTCGGCGTGTCGATCCCCGGTTTCGTGTTTGCGGCGCTGGGGCAGCTGGCGCTGCTCAAGCTGAACCAGTGGAGCGGCCTGACCCTGTTGCCGGTGGCGGGCTGGGGCAGCTGGCAGCACATGATCATGCCGGCGCTGGTGTTGGGGCTGTCCACCATGGCCTTTCTGACTCGCCTGATGCGCTCCTCCATGTTGGAGGTGGTGCAGGCGGATTACATCCGCACCGCCCGGGCCAAGGGGGTACCGGCGGGCCGCATCTTCTGGCGCCACCAGCTGCGCAATGCCATTCTGCCGGTGGTCACCGTGCTGGGCCCCACCATCGCCGCCATCACCACCGGCGGCTTTGTGGTGGAGCTGGTGTTTGCCATCCCCGGCTTGGGGCGCTATTTCGTGGAGGCGGTGCAGCAGCTGGATTACACCGTGATCATGGGCACCACGGTGTTCTACGGCGCTTTCCTAGTGCTGATGGTGATTGCGGTGGACATCCTCTACGGCTTCATCGACCCGCGTATCAATGTGCAGAAGGCCCAGTGATGAGTTCCCAGACGCTCGATTCCGCGCTGTTTGAACCGCTGCCCGCACGCGCGGGGGTGGAGCGGGTGGTGCGCCCGGCATTGCCCTATTGGCACGAGGTGTGGCGCCGCCTGCGCGGCAGTTACCGGGCCCTGTTCAGCATGGCCGTGGTGGCGCTGCTGGTGTTGGGGGCGCTGCTGGGGCCGCTGCTGTGGCGCCAGGACCCGGCGGTGCAGGACCTGGGCCTGATCTCCTCCGGCCCCAGCCTGCATCGACAGGCGCTGGTGGTGGAAGACTTCCGGCCCTGGACGCCACCGGCGCCGCCGGCCCAAGGGCTGGCCCTGGTGGAGCGGCCCAATACCGAGTATGTGCGCCTGCACTGGGCGCCGGTGATGGGGGCGACCGGCTATCGCATCTACCGCCATGAATACGCGCCAGCGGGGCCGGCTGACCTGGGCCTGCCGCTGGCGGACCTGCCCGCCACGGCCCATGGCTATGAGGATCGGCTCAAGCTGCAGCCCCGTCGCTATTGGTACTCGGTGCAGGCCCTGGGGGGCGAGGTGAAGCTGGCGGGCACGCTGGAGGTCGCGCCGGTGCAGGCCCTGGCGCTGTCGGATGCCCGCTTCCGCGGGCTGGTGACGGGGCAAGAGGCGCTGGGGCGCGAGGTGGTACTGGAATCGCATCCGCTGGGCACTGATTATCTGGGGCGCGACATGCTGGCGCGCTTGATCCACGGCGCCCGCACCAGTCTGTTCATCGGCCTGGTGGCGCCACTGTGTTTCGTCGCCATCGGGGTGTTTTACGGTGGGCTGGCGGGCTACCTAGGGGGGAGGATGGACGAGTGGATGATGCGCTTCGCCGATTTCGTCATCGCCTTGCCCTTCCTGCTGTTCATGATTCTGTTCCGGGTGGCACTCGGCATTGGCCCGGGCGAGAGCAGCATTACCCCGATGCTGATCAGCATGGTGCTGTTGTCCTGGCCCGGCACCGCACGGCTGGTGCGGGGCCAGATGCTGGCGCTGCGGGAAGAGCCCTATCTGCAGGCGGCCCGCTTGATGGGGGCACGTCCGGGCTATCTGATTTTGCGCCACATGCTGCCCAATGTGATGGGGGTGGTGCTGGTGTCGCTCACCTTCGCCATTCCGGGCGCCATCTTCGCCGAGGCCTTCTTGTCCTTCATCGGCCTGGGGGTGGTGCCGCCGACCCCCTCCTGGGGCTCGATGTGTAACGACGGCATCAAGACCATGCTGGCCCATCCTCACGAGCTGGTCATGCCGGCGCTGTGTATCAGCGTGGCGGTGTTGTCATTCAACCTGCTGGGGGACGCGCTGCGCGATGCCCTGGATGCGCGCATGCGGGGCAAGAGCTGATGGCGGCGGACAATATTCTCGAGCTGCGCGATCTGCGGGTGGAATTCGACACCCACGGCGGATCGGTGCAGGCGGTGCGCGGGGTGGATCTGGCGGTGGCCCGGGGGCGTACCCTGGCGGTGGTAGGCGAATCCGGTTGCGGCAAATCCGTCACCATGCAGGCCGTGATGGGGCTGATTCCGCGCCCGCCCGGCCGCATCACCGGCGGCGAGGCCTGGTTTGAGGGGCGCGACCTGCTGAAGCTCTCCGAGACCGAGATGAACGCCCTGCGCGGGGCGCGCATCGGCATGATCTTTCAGGACCCGATGACCTCCCTCAATCCCACTCTGCGCATCGGTGAGCAGATCGCCGAGAGTCTGTGCCTGCACCGGGGCATGAGCGCGGCGCAGGCCTGGTCCGAGGCGGTGCGACTGCTGGATCGCACCCGCATACCCGAGGCGGCGGCCCGGGCCCGGCAGTACCCCTTCGAATTCTCTGGCGGCATGTTGCAGCGGGTGATGATTGCCATCAGCCTGGCCTGCCAACCAGCCCTGCTGATCGCCGACGAACCCACCACCGCGCTGGATGTGACGATCCAGAACCAGGTGCTGGCGCTGATGCGGGAGATCCAGCAAGAGCAGGGCATGGCGCTGATCCTGATCACCCACGATCTGGGGGTGGTGGCGCGCATGGCCGACGACGTGGCGGTGATGTACGCCGGCCAGGTGGTGGAGAGCGGCCCGGTGGTCGATATTTTCGAACGCCCGGCCCACCCCTATACCCTGGGGCTGCGGCGGGCCTTGCCCTCCCGCCAGCAGCACCGGGGCGAGCGCCTGACCGCCATCCCCGGCAGCCCGCCGGATCTGTTTGCACCGCCGGCGGGTTGCGGCTACGCCGCCCGCTGCCCCCAGGCCATGCGGGTGTGCGAATCCCACGCACCGGTTTTGGATCGCGTGGTTGATGGCCGGCAGGCCCGTTGCTGGCTGCAGCATCCCGCAGGTCGCAGTCGTGCGGGCGAGATCTTTGTGGGAGGTGAGGCATGAGTGCGCCCTTGTTGGAGCTGCGCCAGCTGGCCACACACTTTCGGCTGGATCGCCATCGCACCGTACACGCGGTGGATGGGGTCAGCCTGTCACTGCCCGAGCACCAGATTCTGGGCTTGGTGGGGGAATCGGGCTCGGGCAAGAGCACCTTGGGTAAGACCGTCACCGGCCTGGTGCCGCGCACCCGGGGCGACATCCTCTATCGCGGGCAGTTGTTGCCGGAGCGCTTCCGCACCGAGGATTTTCGTCGCTACGCTCGGGAGATCCAGATGATCTTCCAGGATCCCTACAGTTCCCTCAATCCGCGCATGACCGCCGGCGACATCGTCGCCGAGCCGCTGCTGCTGAACGGTGTGAACAATGCCAGTGAGCGGCGGGAACGGGTGGCGGGTTGGTTCGAGCGCGTGGGCCTCAGCCCCGATTTCATGCAACGCTATCCACACGAGTTCTCAGGCGGGCAGCGGCAGCGCCTGGGCATTGCCCGGGCGCTGATCCTGGAGCCCAAGCTGGTGGTGTGCGACGAGCCCATCTCGGCGCTGGATGTCTCCGTGCAAGCGCAGGTGATCAACCTGCTGGAAGAGCTGCGCGCCAGCCTGGGGCTGACCATGGTGTTCATCGCCCACGATCTCGCCATGGTGCGCTACATCTCCGACCGCATGGCGGTGATGTACCTGGGGGCGCTGGTGGAGGAGGGCGCGGCGGACGAGGTCTATTTCAACCCGCTGCACCCCTACACTCAAGCCTTGGTGGCTTCCAATCCCGAGCCCGATCCGGCGCTGGAGCGCAGTCGCCCGCCGGTGCTGATCCAGGGGGAAATACCCTCGCCGGTCAATATCCCGGCCGGCTGCCGTTTCGTCTCCCGCTGCCCCCAGGCCCTGCCCCGCTGCCGGGCGGAGACGCCTGAAATGCAAACCGTGCAGGGGCGGCGAGTGGCCTGCCATCTCTACGATTGAGACCGCTGGCCGGCAGGCCAGCCATGGTATAGCCTGAATGCTGATACGTGCGCATGCGGCGCGGGTACCAGTTCAATGGAGCAGATCATGGTCAAACAGTTGAGTGTGGCGGCGGCCTGTCTGGCGGCCGCCATGGGCCTGGCGGGCTGTGCCTCCAGCCTGCAGGGGGATGTCTACTCCCGAGAGGATGCCCGGGTGCCGCAGGTGGTGCGCATGGGCACGGTGGAATCCCTGCGGCCGGTGCAGATCGAGGGCACCAAGACGCCGATTGGCCCGGGGGCCGGCGCCATCGTCGGTGGCATTGCCGGCAGTGGTGTGGGCGGTGGCCGGGGCAGTGCGGTAGCGGCGGTGATCGGCGCGGTGGCCGGTGGCATGCTGGGCGCTGCGGCCGAGGAGGGGCTCACCCGCACCCAGGGGGTCGAAATCGTAGTGCGTGAAGACGGCGGCCAGACCCGCGCCTACGTGCAGGCCCTCAAACAAGGCGAGATCTTCAGGGTGGGAGACCGGGTGCGCATCAGCACGGTAAACGGCACCTCCCGTGTGTCGCGCTGAAAGTTCCCCGGCAATTATCACGTGTTCAGGCATTCCTGGCTGGCGCATAATGGGGCATCCGTTTTTCTGTAAAGGGATGTCCCGATGAAGTTCCTGCGCTTTGCATTGCTGTGCGCCACCTTCAGCCTGGTGGGCTGTGCGGCCCTCAGCACCTCGGTGTCGAAGAAAAACCTGGATGTGCAGACGCGCATCAGCGACACCATCTATCTGGAGCCGGTGTCTCCCGCCCAGAAGGTGATCTGGCTGCGGGTGCGCAATACCTCCGACAAGCAGGACTTCGAGCTGGATGCACCGGTGCGCCAGGCCTTGCTGGCCAAGGGCTACCGCCTCACCGATGACCCCGAGCAGGCCCATTACTGGCTCGATGCGGTGGTGAAGTCAGTCAACAAAACCGATCAGACGGCGGGGGATGCCGCCGCGACCGGTTTTGGCGGTGCGGTGGTGGGCGGCGCTCTCGGTGCGGGTGTCTCCAATGAAGGGGATCAGCTGAAAGGGGGCGTGTTGGGCGCGCTGTTGATCGGCGGCCTGTCGATGCTGGTGAACTCCTCGGTGAAGGATGTGACCTATATGGCGGTGGTCGACATGCAGATCACCGAGAAGGCGCGCGCCGGGGTGGTGGTGCGCTCGGATACAGAACACAAGCTGGCGCAGGGCTCCTCTGGCAGCACCCGTCAGATTGCCTCCCAGGCGGGTGACAGCCTGAAGTACCAGACGCGTGTTGTCTCCACTGCCAACAAGGTCAACCTCAAGTACGAAGAGGCGGCGCCCAAGTTGCGCGAGGGCCTGGTGCGCTCTGTGGCGGGGCTGTTCTGAGCCGGCGCTGGGCACTCTTCAGCCGGCCTCAGTACAGGGGGCGCCTCGATCAGTGAGGCGCCCTTTTTAGTTGAAGACCGGGTTTAGTTGCGCGGTTTTTCGCGCGGCTCGGTGCTCTGCTTTTCTTCTACCTGGATGCGCACGCGCTGCTCCGGATACTGCTGGCCGAAGGATTGCTCCAGCACCTTTTCATTCAGGCGTTCCTGGGCCTGCTGCAGTTCAGCTGCTTGTGCGGTCTCGGCTGCCGCCCAGCTGGCATCTGCCACGGCCAGTAACAACAGCGCGCCAACGAGTTGCTTCATTTCAACGTCTCCTGAGGTGCTTGGGCGAGAAAACCGGCCATGGCATCGAACACCTGCTGCCGCAATGCCGCGCTTTCGTTCACCAGATGATGCCTGCCGCTGGCAATCTCCACCAGTTCTGTGTGTGGGAATTTGCGCAGGATGGCGGGCACATTGGCGAGGCGATCCACGGTGCCATCCTCATCGCCTTGAATGATCTGCAATGGGAAGTTGATCGGGTGCGCGCGCTTGAAGCGGGCAATCCACAGTTTAAGCGCGCCCACCCAGGCCACCGGCAGGCTGTGGCACTGCAGGGGGTCTCCCTCGCGCACCAGGCGCAGGAAGTCGGGGTCGTGGGAGTTCTCGGCAAAATCCCGGGCCACCTCGGTGAGAAATAGCCGTCCAATTTCGTATTTGAAGCGGCTCTTGCACCAGTTGACCGGCCATACCAGCGGTGCCAATAGACAGGCTCGCTCGAAGTGGGGCGCCGGGTGCTGAAACAAATAGGCCATCAGGATGGCCGCGCCGGTGCTCTGACCCACCGCCACGCACGGCCCGGGCAGTTGTCGCGGCAGGGCATCAATCACGCTGTTGAAGGCGGCTACGTAGTGGTTGAAGTCCTGAATGCTGGCGCGGGTGCCGGCAGACAGGCCGTGCCCCGGCAGGTCGAAGGCGGCCACCGTGTAGCCTTCCTCCAGCAAACGCTGGATCAGGTGGCGGTAGAGCCCCACGTGGTCGTAGTAACCATGCACCAGCAGGGCGGTGCCCTTGGGCAGGCGGGGCTCGAACAGATAGGCCACCAGCTCGCCATGCTCGCTCGCCAACCGCCCCGCACGCCAGTGGTTGCACAGCGTCAGCAGCGGGGCGAAGCCGTACAGTGCAAGCCAGGGCGCCAGGGCGTCGGGCGCGCGGGCAGACTTGAATTCAGGCAGTTGGGCGCGCAAGGCGTCGGCATGCATGGGGGCATTCCATAATCAGAAGGCGCGCATTGAGCGCACTTTTGCTGGATAATTATGGGCGCAGGCGCTGGTCTTGTCTGCCCACACAGATTTTATCGTCCTGGTTGAGGATCGTATGAAGCTTCGCATCACACTGTTTATCGCGGCCGCGCTGAGCCTGACGGGTTGCAGCAGCACCCTGGCGCCCACCTATACCTCCACCAATGCCGACCTGCTGCGCATCGGTGGAGACGAGCCCACCAACCCCGAGCCGGAGCAGCAGAACCTGGGTTCATACTGCCTGCTGATCACCGATACCTGGAAGGAAGACGGCACCACGCCGGATGGCCAGTCCATCTGGTCCAAGGATACCGCCCGCAAGGCGGTGCCCTGCCGCGGGCAGTAAACTTGCTGCAGGGGTGAGGGGCTGGCCGTGTATAATGTGCCCCCCTCGCCTTTGGAGTGCTCTTGATGTCCCGTCCCAGTGGTCGCCTGCCGCAACAACTTCGCCCGCTCAGCATCGAGCGCGGCTACACCAAGCACGCCGAGGGCTCGGTGCTGATCAGTTGCGGCGACACCAAGGTGATCTGCACCGCCAGTGTCAGCAGCGGTGTGCCGCGCTTTCTGAAAGGCTCTGGCCAGGGCTGGATCACGGCGGAGTACGGCATGCTGCCGCGCTCCACCGGCTCCCGCATGGATCGCGAGGCCGCGCGCGGCAAGCAGGGTGGCCGCACCATGGAAATCCAGCGCCTGATCGGCCGCTCCCTGCGGGCGGCGGTGGATATGTCCAAGCTGGGCGAGAACACCATCCACATCGACTGCGACGTGATCCAGGCCGATGGTGGCACCCGCACCGCCTCCATCACCGGCGCCTGTGTGGCACTGGTGGACGCCCTGCGCCACATGCAGCAGAAAGGCATGCTGAGCGAACTGCCGCTGAAGCAGTTCGTGGCGGCGGTGTCGGTGGGGGTGGTGAACGGCCTGCCTGTGCTGGACCTGGACTACATCGAAGATTCTTCGGCAGAAACCGATATGAACGTGGTCATGACCGAGCACGGCGGTTTCATCGAAGTGCAGGGCACCGCCGAGGGCGAGCCCTTTGCCGAGGCCGAGCTGAACCAGATGCTGGCGCTGGCCCGTGCCGGCATCGCCGAGCTGGTGGCGGCGCAGAAGGCGGCGCTGGCCAGCTGATGGCGGGGGTCGGTTGCCAAGGTGGGCATTTTGCCCGCCTGCGTTGTGGCCGGCAGCATGCTTTTCTACAATGTAACGCACGTTAAAGGGGCATTGCGCCCAAGGCTTCTTAGAGGACTCACCATGAGCCACACGCCCAGCGAACTGAAATACGCCAGCAGCCACGAATGGGCGCGTCTGGAAGCGGACGGCACCATCACCGTCGGCATCACCGATCACGCCCAGGAAGCGCTGGGTGACGTGGTTTACGTGGAGCTGCCTGAGCTGGGCACCGTGTTTGCCGCGGGGCAGGAAGCGGGTGTGGTGGAATCGGTGAAAGCCGCTTCCGACGTTTACGCGCCGGTCTCGGGGGAGGTGGTTGAGGTCAATGCCGCCATCGTCGACAGCCCCGAGCTGATCAACAGCGCCCCCTATGGTGAAGGCTGGTTCTACCGCCTGAAGCCTTCGGTCAGCTCCGAGCTGGACGAGTTGCTGGATGCGGACGGCTACCAAGCCAGCCTGGACGAATAAGTCCGATCGGGGAGTGCTCCAAGTGGGCACTCCCCGCATGCCTGCCCCTACAGGGCGATGTAATCGCCCCCGCTCAAGCCCATTTCCGCACAGCTCTCCGCCAGGCTCTGGAAGTCGTAGTCCGACAGCCCGGTCAGCAGCAGCACGCCTTCCTCCAGCAGGGCCCATTCAGCATCCTGTTTCTGATTGCCCAGGCAGCGGTGCAAGCCGCAGATGTGCTCGGCCATTTTTAGTATGGCCAGCAGGGTTTTCTTGTTGTGCATGCGGCTGTCGCCTTCCTCCAGCAACTCCTGCACATTGTGGTGTTCGGCGATGGCCGCGCAGAGGTAGTCCGGCAGCTTCCACGATTTGGCCACGTAGTAGCCCAATACGGCGTGGTTGGTGTTGAGCTGCTCGTTTTCCTCGTCGATCACGCGCCGGCCGGGGCCGGTCTTGGCGTAGCCCTGCTGGGCGACGTCGAGGTAGTTGGGGTAGCGCTTCATCAGCAGCGGGATGCCGGCATTGTGAAACAGGCCCAGGGTGTAGGCCTCGTCCGGTGAGTGGTAGCCGATGTGTTTGGCGATCAGCGCGGCACTCATGGCCACGTCGTTGGCGGAATCCCAGAAACGCCCCATGGCGACGATGGCTTCGTCACTCAACTCGCCGCGGATGGAGAGCGCGTTGACGATGTTGATCACGCTCTTGATGCCGAGCAGTGACACCGCCTGCTTCACCGAGGTGATGGTGTTGCTATGGCGAAAGAAGGAGGAATTGACGGTCTTCAGGATGCTGCCCGACAGGCCCACATCGTGGCTAATCAGCTCGGCAATCCGATTGATGCTGCAGTCGGGCGACATCTGCTCCATCTGCAGGTCTACCATGATCTGCGGCTGGGGCGGAATGGAGATGCCTGCCAGCACCGACTTGATCTGCTCTTGTGTGAGTTCTACCGCCATGGTGAATCCTTGATAACAGCAATCGCAGCCGGTCTCTGGACGGGTACTTTTGTGCGCTGCGACAGAATACGCTAGTAGTGTAGTTCAAGCGGGGGGGGGCGCAGGGGGATATAATGGCCGATCATTCCCTGCTGCCGAGATTGATCATGGCCTCCGACCTGCCCGCACTGCGCCTGCGCGCCAATGCCGACCGCCGCCTGCGCGCGGGCCACCTGTGGATCTACAGCAACGAGGTGGACGTGCAGGCCACGCCGCTCAAGGCCTTGCAGCCCGGCGCCCAGGTGCAGGTACAGGCCAGCAATGGCCGGCCGCTGGGGCTGGCCTACGTCAACCCCAACACGCTGATCTGCGCCCGTATCATCAATCGCGAGCTGGAGCACCGGCTGGACAAATCGCTCATCAAGCACCGGCTGAATATCGCCCTGTCGCTGCGGGAGCGGGTGTTCGAGTCGCCCCACTACCGCCTGGTTTACGGCGATTCCGACCTGCTGCCCGGCTTGGTGGTGGACCGCTTCGGTGACTACCTGGTGGTGCAGACCTCCACCGCCGGCATGGAGGCGGTGCGCGGTGAGATCGTCGATGCCCTGCGCGAGGTGCTGAAGCCGGCCGGCATCCTGTTCAAGAACGACAGCAAGGCCCGCGAAATTGAAGGCCTGGGCTGCTATGTGGAAACCGCCTTCGGCGACGTGCCCGACCGGGTCGAGCTGCTGGAAAACGGCGTGCGCTTTCTGGCGCCGGTGCGGGATGGCCAGAAGACCGGCTGGTTCTACGATCACCGCATGAACCGCGCGCGCCTGAGCACCTATGCCAAGGGCGCGCGGGTACTGGATGTGTTCAGCTACGTCGGCGGCTGGGGGGTACAGGCGGCGGCCTTCGGCGCCTCAGAGGTGGTGTGCGTGGACAGCTCTGGCCAGGCGCTGGAGCTGGTGCGTGAAAACGCCGCCCTGAACGGCGTGCAGGACCGGGTGCGCGCCGAGCGCGGCCAGGCCTTCGAGGTGATGAAGGCGATGATCGATGCCGGCGAGCGCTTCGATGTGGTGGTGGCCGATCCACCGGCCTTCATCAAGCGCCGCAAGGATGCCGAAGCGGGGGCGCAAGCCTACCGACGCCTGAACGAGCTGGCCATGCGCTTGTTGGTGCGCGATGGCATCCTGTTCAGCGCCTCCTGTTCCATGCACCTGCCCCGGGAACAGCTGCTGGATATCGTGCGCGGCAGTGCCCGCCATGTGGATCGCAACGCCCAGTTGCTGGAGCAGGGCGGGCAGGGTGCCGACCACCCGATTCACCCCGCCATCCCCGAGACCGAGTATCTGAAAAACCTCATCGTGCGGGTCTATTGATCCGCCGCTCATCTGGCACGTAGAAGTGCGGGGGCGGTGCGACTCAGGTCTCCAGCGGGTCCACCTCCAGCGACCAGCGGCGGTTGCCGCCCAGTCGCCAGCTCTCCAGCTCCCGGCACAGCATCTGCAGCAGGGTGTGAAGCTGAGCCCGGCTGCCGGCGCGCAGCAGCAGCTGCGCCCGGTAGCGCCCGGCGCGCTTGGGCATGGCGGCGGGCAGCGGCCCAAGCAGTGATATGCCGCCGGGGCTCAGCCGCTCGGCGGCCTTGCGCAGCCTGAACAGCAACTCCTCCGCCGCCACCTGGGTGCCCGCCTCGGCGCGAAATAGCGCCAGCTGGCCGAAAGGCGGCAGCCCCAGCCGTTGGCGCTCCTGCAGCAACTCCCGTGCATAGTGGGGGTAGCCCTCCTGCAGCAGCATCTCCAGCAGTGGGTGTTCCGGGTGCCAGCTCTGCACCACCACTTCGCCGGCGAGCTCGCCGCGCCCGGCCCGGCCCGCCACCTGAGTGAGCAGCTGGCCCAGGCGTTCCGGGCCGCGAAAGTCCGGGCTGAACAGGCCGGCGTCGGCATCCAGAATGCCGACCAGGGTCACGGCGGGGAAGTGGTGGCCCTTGGCCAGCATCTGGGTCCCGACCAAAATGCAGGGCTCGCCCCGGTTCACCGCCTGCAGGCGCTCCGCCAGCGCATCCTTGCGGGTGGTGGTGTCGCTATCGATGCGGATCACCGGCACCGAGGGAAACAGCTCGGCCAGGGCCAGTTCGCTGCGCTCGGTGCCCTGGCCGAGCGGGATCAGTTGCGCGCTGTGACAGCTCGGGCAGCTGCGCGGCCAGGCTTGGCTGGCACCGCAGTGGTGGCAGGTGAGGCGACGGCTGCCGAAGTGAGCGGTGAGGCGGGCGTCGCAGTGCTGGCAGTCTGCCAGCCAGCCGCAGTCCCGGCACAGCAGGGTGGGGGCGAAGCCGCGTCGATTGAGGAATACCAACGCCTGATGGCCGCGTTGCAGATGCGCTTGCAGCGCGGCCAACAGCTCAGCCGACAAGCCCTCGTTCAGCGGCTGGGCGCGCAAGTCCACCACCCGCATCAGCGGCGGGCGGGCATTACCGGCGCGCTGCAGCAGTCGGGCGTGGCGGTAACGGCCCGTCAGCGCGTTGTGCAGTGTTTCCAGGGCGGGGGTGGCGGAGCCCAGCAGCACCGGGATCTGCTCCAGCTGGCCGCGCTTCACCGCCACATCCCGGGCCGAGTAGCGAAAGCCCTCCTGCTGCTTGAAGGAGGCGTCGTGCTCCTCGTCGACGATGATGCCGCCGGGCTGGGCCATGGGGGTGAAGAGCGCCGAGCGGGTGCCGATCAGGATGCGCGCCTGGCCGGTGCGGGTGGCCTCCCAGGCCTGCCAACGCTCGCGCTCGCTGAGGTTGGAGTGCATCACCGCGATGGGCACCGCGAAACGGCGCCGGAAGCGTTCCACCGTTTGTGGTGTCAGGCCAATCTCCGGGATCAGCACCATGGCCTGGCGACCGCTGGCGAGTACCTTGGCGATAAACTGCAGGTAGACCTCGGTCTTGCCGCTGCCGGTGATGCCCTCCAGCAGCGTGCAGTGAAAACCATCGCCTTCGCAAATGGTCTGCAAGGCGCGTGTCTGCTCGGCTGACAGTGCCAGGGCGGGTTCTGGATGTGCTGTGGCAAGCGGCAGCACCGGCGAGGCGCTCAGGTTGAGCTGCTCGGCAAGCCCCTTGCGTTGCAGCGCGCGCAGGGCTTCAGACGGTATTTCTGCCGCCTTGAGCTGTTGGCTGTCGAGTGGTGCCGGCTGTGCCAGCAAGAGCTCTAGGGCGCGCATTTGCTGCGGAGCGCGTTTCAGCGTTTCCAGTGGGATGGCCCGCCCGCTCTCGGTGGCCTGCCAGCCCTTGCTGGAATCGCCCTCGTCCCGGCTGCGCAGCAGCACCGGGAAGGCGCTCATGAACACTTCCCCGAGCGGGTGGTGGTAGTAGTGTGCCGCCCAGTTGAGCAGTGTCAGCAAAGAGGGGGGCAGCAGCGGTGTGTCGTCGATGATGGCGATGGCGGGCCTGAGCTTGTCCGGGCTCAATTCGCTGTGCTGGTCGGTGGCCATCAGCAGCCCGACCATTTCCCGGTTGCCGAAATTCACGCGCACGCGCACACCGGGCTGCCAGGGCGCTTGGCTATCCGCCGGGGGCAGGTAGTCGAACTGCCGGCGCAAGGGCACTGGCACCGCAACCCGCAAGATGGTGGGGGGCGTGTGGGGCATCGGAAAATACGCGGGACTTTGGGCGGAGTGTAGCCGCGATGTGGCGGCAGGGGAATTGCTATTGCGCAGTGCGTTTAACCGGCGCAATTAAAAGCTGTTGGCGTGGGGGGGATGTTCTGGTAGTATTGGCCCCCATTTTTGGCCCTGTGCGGCGCGGTGCCTGGCAAGAGTCCTGGTGGCGGCGCTCATCGAGAGATGTGACCCATGAAAGCAGACATCCATCCCAACTACGTTGAAATCAACGCCACTTGTGGTTGCGGCAACTCCTTCAAGACCCGCTCCACCCTGGGCAAAGACATCCACCTGGACGTCTGCGCAGCCTGCCACCCCTTCTACACTGGCAAGCAGAAAGTGCTGGACACCGGCGGCCGTATCGATCGCTTCAAGAAGCGCTTCGGCGCTCGCAGCCTCAAGGGTTAATCCCCTGGAGCTCAAAAACGCCCGCATCGCCGGGCGTTTTTTTTGATTTACATTCTGTAACACCTGTTCGCGCTTGTGGTAGCAAGGTGTTTTTCATATCCTTGCCGGCTTTGGTGAGATCAGTACAAGCAGACCGGAAGTGCCCATGTCCGAACAGTTCAAGCAGCAAGCGCTCGACTATCATGCGAATCCACGTCCCGGCAAAATCGAAATTGCCCTGACCAAGCCGGCGGAAACCCAGCAGGATCTGTCTCTCGCTTATAGCCCTGGCGTTGCTGAACCTGTTCGCGCCATCGCCAAAGATCCCGCCGCAGCCTACAAATACACCCTCAAGGGCAATCTGGTGGCCGTGATCTCCGACGGCACCGCCATCCTGGGGCTGGGCAACCTCGGCCATCTGGCCAGCAAGCCGGTGATGGAAGGCAAGGCGCTGCTGTTCAAGCGCTTCGCCGGTATCGACTCCATCGATATCGAAGTCAATTCCGAGAGCCCGCAGGCCTTTATCGACACGGTGACCCGCATTGCGGATACCTTCGGCGGCATCAACCTGGAGGACATCAAGGCGCCCGAGTGCTTCGAGATCGAAAAGGTCCTGATCGAGCAGTGCAGCATCCCGGTGTTCCACGATGATCAGCACGGCACGGCCATTGTGACCGCCGCAGGCCTGCTGAACGCCCTCGAAATCCAGGGTAAGAAGCTGCCAGACGCCAAGATCGTCTGCCTGGGGGCGGGAGCAGCGGCTATCGCCTGCATGCGCCTGCTGATCGCCTGTGGCGCCACCCGCGAGAACATCTTCATGATCGATCGCCAGGGCGTGGTGCACGTGGATCGCGACGACCTCAACGAGTTCAAGGCCGAGTTCGCCGTGCACACCAGCAAGCGCACCCTGGAAGATGCCTGCCAGGACGCCGATGTGTTGATCGGCTTGTCCGGGGCAAACCTGGTCAGCGCCGATATGCTGAAGAGCATGGCGCCCCGCCCGGTGGTGTTCGCCTGCTCCAACCCCGATCCCGAAATCAAACCCGAGCTGGCGCTGGCTACGCGCGATGACCTGATTCTGGCCACCGGCCGTTCGGACTACCCGAACCAGGTCAATAACGTGCTGGGCTTCCCGTTCATCTTCCGCGGCGCTTTGGATGTACGCGCGCGGGTGATCAATGAAACCATGAAGCTGGCCGCAGTGCATGCGCTCAAAGACCTGGCCAAACAGCCGGTGCCGGCGGAAGTGTGCCGTGCCTACAATGTGGAATCGCTGAGTTTCGGGCCAGGCTATATCATGCCAAAGCCGACTGATCTGCGCCTGCTGGGGGTGGTGTCAGCCGCAGTTGCCAAGGCGGCGGTAGATTCCGGCGTTGCCCAGGCTGCCTACCCGGCGCACTACCCGCTGAACTCGGTGGCCGATATTCACTGATCTGCGGTCGAAATGAAAAATACCCGGCAAGGCCGGGTATTTTTTTGTCTAGCGTAGCTCAGGTTTTCTTCAGAACAGATCCTCTGGCGCACTTTCAGGTGCTGGCGTCGCTTGCTCGGGCGGGGTGCCAGGCTCGTCCAGTAGGGCTTGCTCCTCTTCTGGCGTTAGTGGGGCAGGCTGGCTGTCGATCGGGCTGCTCGCCGGTGGGCTGGTGGCATCAGGCGCGCTGCCTGTGCCTGGCGTAGCCACCGCAGCAGGCTGCTCGGGCAATGGTACAGGTGTCTGCTCTTCATCACTCACGGCAGCGCCGCCGACATCTTCCGCTTTGAATACTTCAAAAATCCCGGCTTGGCCGGGTCGAGCGGCGAGTCCAGTTGCGGGATCGATGCGCATCGAGACCAGGCCGGGTGGCTGTGGCCGTTGGTAGTTGGGCACCCCGTCCAGGGCGACGCGCATGAAATCCATCCAGATCGGCAGGGCTGCCGAACCGCCGTATTCTTGCCTGCCCAGAGGCGTATTCTGGTCAAAGCCAATCCATGCGGTGGCCACCAATTTTTCTCCCGCATAGCCTGAAAACCATGCGTCGGTGGGGCCGTTGGTGGTCCCAGTCTTACCCGCAAGGTCCGTACGCTTGAGTTCCTGTGCCTTCTTACCTGTCCCCATGGTGGTTACGTCGTGCAGCATGCTGTCCATGATGAAGGCGACGCGGGCATCCATGATGCGTTTGGCGGCGGGCAGGTTGCCCTCCAGTACGGCGCCGTCATGGCTGCCCTCTGCAGCGGGCTTGTCGGTGAGTTGGGAATTGCAGCTGTTACATGCGGTAGCGGGGCGCGCCTCAAATAGCAATTTGCCCTCGCCATCCTCAATCCGGTCGATGATGTAGGGGTATACCCGGAATCCGCCATTGGAGAAGCTTGCATAACCGGCTGCTAGGCTAAGCGGTGTTACAGAATGTGAGCCGAGTGCGATGGAGAGTTCGCGAGGAATTCGCTTGCGGTCGAAGCCAAAGCGAGAGAAGTATTCCAGCGACTTATCCATGCCGACGGACTGAAGCAGGCGCACCGAAACCGCATTGCGCGATAGCACCAACGCCTGGCGCAATCGCATGGGGCCCATAAATTCATCATCTGAGTTTTGTGGGCGCCAGACACTGCCATCCCCAGTGTTTTCGATGGCGAGCGGTGCGTCATTCACCACACTGGCGGCGGTAAAACCATGCTCCAGGGCGGCCGCATACAAGAATGGCTTGAAGTTTGAGCCTGGCTGGCGCTGGGCCTGGGTAGCGCGATTATAGGTGCTGCGTTCGAAGTCCAAACCACCCACGAGTGCCCGAAGGGCGCCATTGCTTGAGTCGAGGGCCACCAAGGCTGACTGCACGGCTGGCAGCTGGCTAAGGCGCCAGTGATCGCCTTCACGCATGACGCGAATGAGGTCCCCTTTGCGCGCCACATCCTTGGCCTTGCGTGGAGCAGGCCCCATGCTGTTCTCATTAACATAGCGGCGCGCGCTCTTGAGACCATGCTCCCACTTGATCTCTGCCCGCTCGCCGGATCGCAGCAAAATATCGAGATTCTGGCCGCCGGCATCGGTCACCACCGCTGGCTCCAGGCCTGCAATGATGGGGGTTTGATCTAGGACTTCGTTCCATACATCCTCGTCATCCTCCAGGTGCTTTTCGGGGCCGCGATAGCCGTGGCGCAGGTCATACGCGAGAAGCCCCTTAATCACCGCCTGCTCGGCAGCCTGCTGCAGCTGGCTGTCTATGGTGGTGTACACCCGCAAGCCGCGTTCATACGCTGCAGGGCCAAAACGCTCCAGCATTTCCTGTCGCACCATTTCGGCCGCATAGGGTGCGCTGGTGCCCACGGCTGGGCCGTGATAACTGGCGTCTTCTGGTTGCGCGAGCGCTTGTTGCAGCGTTGCGGCATCGATGTTGCCGAGCTGGTGCATACGCCGCAGTATCCAATTGCGGCGTTCGAGGGAGCGCTTGGGGTTGGCGAGAGGATTGTAAGCAGATGGCGCCTTGGGCAAGCCGGCAATGGTGGCCCATTGGGCTAGGCTGAGTGTGTCAATGCTCTTGCCGTAGTAGACCTGAGCAGCGGCGTTGATACCGTAAGCGCGATTTCCCAGAAATATCTTGTTGACGTAAAGCTCGAAAATTTCCTGCTTGGAAAGAGCCTTTTCGATCCTGAGTGCCAGCAGTATCTCATTGAATTTGCGTGAAAATGACTTTTCACTACTGAGAAAAAAGTTGCGTGCCAGCTGCATCGTGATGGTGCTGCCGCCGGTGCGTATATGGCCGCTGGTCACGATTTGTGACGCTGCTCGCAGTAGTCCTGGGATATCTACTCCATGATGTTGTTCAAAATTGTCATCTTCGGCCGCGAGGATGGCCTTAACGAACAGTGGCGGGATTTCATCGTAGCTGAGAGGTGAGGCGCGTTTTTCGCCAAATTCACCGATCAGCAGGCCTTCTCGGCTGTAAACCCTGAGCGGTGTTTGGAAGCGAACTTCCCTTAACGATTCGACGGATGGCAATCCGGGGGCTATATAGAGGAACGCGCCTGCGCCGAGTATCGCCATTGAGGCGAGTCCGGCCAAAGTAAGTGCGGTAAGCCAGCGAAACAGCGCCAGGGCAATTTTCATGAAAAGTGCTGCGAAAATAAGTGGTTAGCCTGGCGAAGTGCGCGCCGGGCGATATGTGAGCCTGATTATATCGGCTTTTTTTCAACAATGTGTTTGCGTCCTTGGCAATCCTGATATTTAATGTAGGTTGCTATAAAAGTATGCTAAGTCACGGACGCTGATAGGAAAAGTCGCCGTGTTTGGACTCTTCGAGAAAAAACAAGTTCCGCTATTGGGGCTGGATATCAGCTCCACTTCGGTAAAATTGCTGGAACTCAGTCGCCAGGGGGACCGCTATCGCGTAGAAAGTTACGCGGTCAGTGCGCTGCCCCCCAATGCCGTTGTTGAGAAAAACATCAGCGATCTGCAGGCGGTGGCTGACACCATCCGCAAGGTGCTGCTGCAAAGCAAGTCGCGGCTGAAGCATGCGGCAGTGGCTGTGGCGGGCAGTGCCGTTATCACCAAATTGATCGACATGCCATCTGGTCTCAATGAAGACCAGATGGAAGGCCGCATTGTCGATGAGGCTGACCAATACATCCCATACCCGCTGGATGAAGTCGCCATCGATTTCGAAGTCCAGTCAGTATCGGCGAGAAATGCAGACCAAGTAGAAGTGTTGCTTGCTGCATGTCGTCGAGAAAATGTTGACCTGCGCGTTGAGGCTTTGCAGCTAGCGGGGCTCACCGCCAAGGTGGTGGATATCGAAGCCTATGCGATGGAGCGTGCCTATGAGCTGGTGCGGTCCCAGCTTGGCGTTGAGACCGAGGGCTCAACGGTTGCCATCGTCGACATCGGCGCCACCATGACCACCCTGAGTGTTTTGCACGAAGGTCAGACGATCTATACGCGGGAACAAGTGTTTGGCGGGCGCCAGCTCACTGAAGAAATCCAGCGGCGCTATGGGCTGAATTGGGATGAGGCAGGCCTTGCCAAGAAGCAGGGCGGGCTGCCAGATGACTACGAAAGCGAAGTGCTCGAGCCATTCCGTGATGCGGTCGTGCAGCAGGTGATGCGCCAGCTGCAGTTCTTCTTCGCGGGTAGTCAGTTCAATGCCGTGGATCACGTAGTGCTAGCGGGTGGGGTGGCCTCCATGCCTCATTTGGTGGATATGATTCGCGAGCGTTTGGGGACGCCAGCATCTGTGGCGAATCCGTTTGCCAACATGTCGGTGGCTTCTCGGGTAAATGCCATGGCGCTTGCCAATGATGCGCCGGCGATGATGATTGCCTGCGGTCTGGCCATGAGGAGTTTTGACTGATGGCAAAGATCAATCTTCTACCCTGGCGAGAAGAGCGGCGCGAACAGCTGCGAAAAGAGTTTCTGGCGATTCTCGGAGGGGTTGCTGCGACGGCAGTGCTGGTCGTGCTGGTGGTTGTAAACACCTACAGTGGCTGGGTCGAAAACCAGAAGGCGCGCAATGCATATCTGCAAAAAAATATTGATGAACTCAACAAACAAGTTGAGGAAATCAAGGAGCTGAAGCAGCAGCGTGGTCAGCTTATTGCCCGTATGAAGGTCATTCAGGATCTGCAAGGCAATCGTCCGTTGATTGTGCGCATCTTCGATGACATGGTGCGAACACTGCCGGATGGCGTCTACTACACGGCAGTTGAGCGCAAAGCTGACGTGATCAAGTTGAAAGGCACGGCCGAGTCCAATAACCGTGTCTCTAGTCTCATGCGAAAGCTGGAAGTTTCCGAATGGTTCAAAGAGCCCAATCTCACTGCGGTTCAGGCCAACCCTGAGTTTGGTGAGCAGGCGAACGACTTCGATCTGGCGGTTAAGATTCAGTTGCCGGAGCAGGAGCAACCCACCAAGCCAGCGGCTAAAAATGCCGGTAAGAGCAAGCCTGCGGGCTAGGAGCGAGGGAGGATTGCATGGCTTTAGATGATTCGTTGCGCGCTCTGCGGGAGCTCGATCTCAACGAGATTGATTTCAGCAATGTGGGTGGGCTGCCGTTCCCGATAAAGCTGATTGTGTGGCTGGTGGTTTTCGGCGCAATAGTGGGCGGCGGCTGGCTGTACTTTGTTCAAGAGCAACAGCTGCTGCTCGAAACAGAGCGCGCGCGCGAGCAAGCCCTTCGCGAAGAGTTTCAGAAAAAGGCGTATGACGCCGCCAATCTGGATGCCTTGCGGAAACAAATGGGCGAAATGAAGCAGGCATTCGGTGCGATGGTGAGTCAGCTGCCCTCCGATACCGAAGTGCCGGGTTTGCTTGAGGATATCAGCAACCGGGGGCAGGCTGCCGGGCTGCGCTTTAGCAAAATCGAGCTTGCGGCCGAGCGGAGCCAAGAGTTCTATGTGGAGTTGCCGATTCAGATCGAGGTAGAGGGTACTTACCACGATTTCGGTACGTTTGTGAGCGGGGTGGCGGGCTTGCCGCGCATCGTCACCATGCATGACTTCACCATCGCCTCAGTGAATGACAAAAATGAAAAGGGTGCTTCGGCGGATAAATCCGCGTCTGTGGGGCCATTGAAAATGACGATCGAGGCGAGGACCTATCGCTATAAGTCCATGGACGATGCTCCGAAGGCGAAGTCTGATACGAAAAAGGGGGCCAAGAAAGCCAAGCCGGGCAAAGCTAAGGCTTCGGACACTCCGGCAGAAGGCAAGTGAGGGAGATGGCTCAAATGCATAAGCGATTTCCGTTTAGCGCAATGTCACGCGAGTTAAGGCTTGCCGGAGTAACGGCGCTATTTGTCTGCTTGTCAGGATGTGGTGGTGGTGAGTTCAGTGATCTCGATCGTTTCATGACCGAAGTCAAGGCCAAGCCACAAGGGGTCATCGAACCGATGCCCACGTTCCAGCCGTACAAGCCGTTTAGTTATGCGGCGGCCGGATTGCGGGCGCCCTTCGATGAGCCGGTGAAGGTAAAAGACATCGCGCTGCTTGAGCCCGTGGTGTCAGTGAAGCCGGATCCAAGTCGCCAGAAGGAGTTTCTGGAGGGGTTCAGCATTGAGAACATCAGCATGGTCGGCACACTCTCCAAGGATGGCGTGCTCTGGGTGCTGTTGGATGATGGTCAGGGCGGCGTGCACCGTGTAACGATGGGTAACTACGTCGGTCGAAATAACGGAAAAATTGTTGAGGTGAGCGAGTCCTTCGTTGCATTGAAGGAAATTGTTCCCAATGGTGCGGACAACTGGGTTGAGCGTCCGCGAACCTTGAAACTCAAGGAAAGCAAGTAAGAGCTGCGGAGAAGTGAATGAATACGCAAATCATTGTTGCGGATAAGGGCGCGAAGCTGCGTTGGCATCGGCTGTTTGCCATGCTGGCATGCTTCATGTTGCTGCTTCATGCGCGCTCGGCGGCGGCCGTGGGGTTGACCGATATCGGGTTTAGCTCGCTGCCAGGGGGCAAGGTGCAGGTGGCATTGAGTTTCGACGGTGCACCACCTCAACCCAAGGGGTACACCATTGAAAAGCCTGCGCGCATCGCTTTGGATCTGGCGGGTGTGCAGAGCAAGCTAAAACAGAAAAAACATGCCCTGTCATACGGCAATGCGCAAAGTGTTGTCGTTCTTGAAGCCGGCGGGCGCACTCGCGTGATCGTAAATCTGACCGAGCTGACCGAATATAAAACCCGTGTCGAAGGCAACAAGTTGCTTGTCGATGTTGGCGGTGATGGTGCCAAGAGCTATCTGCAGGAAACCCAGTCCGCGCTGTCTCAAAGTGTGAGCTCGGGTGGCGGTGCCGCGGCTGTGCGCAATGTAGATTTCCAGCGTGGCGAGAAGGGCGAAGGTAAGATTCTCATCCAGCTTTCCAATCCTAACGTCAATGCCGATGTAGTGCAGGAGGGCAATAGTATTCGTGCCACCTTGCCTGGATTGCGTCTACCTGAACAGTTCCGTCGCCGCCTGGATGTAAAAGACTTCGCAACGCCAGTTCAACTGGTGGATGTGGATCAAAAGAACGCGGGCACCTCGGTCGTGGTCCATGTGGGCGGTCAATATGACTATATGGCTTACCAGGTGGATGACACGTTCGTGGTCAGCGTGAAACCATTGACCAAGGAAGAAGTGGCGGAGAAGAAGAAAGATTTCGCCTACAGCGGCGAAAAGTTGTCACTCAACTTCCAGGATATCGACGTGCGGGCGGTGTTGCAGTTGATCGCCGACTTTACCGACCTGAATCTGGTGGCCAGTGATACGGTGTCAGGCAAGATCACGCTTCGTCTGCAGAATGTACCTTGGGATCAGGCGCTGGATCTGGTGTTGAAAACGAAGGGGCTGGACAAGCGCCAGAATGGCAATGTGCTGATGGTGGCGCCTGCGGCAGAAATTGCCGAGCGCGAGCGCCAGGAAGTGGAGGCCAAAAAGCAGTTGGAAGAACTGGCGCCGCTGCAAACCGAGTTTATCCGGGTGCAGTATGCTAATGCGCGCGAGTTGTTCAAGCTGTTTGATACAGAAGATACAGAAGGCCAAGGTAAGAATAAAGGTGCAGGCGCGACGGGTAGCATTTTGTCTCCGCGCGGGCGCGTGATTGTGGATGAGCGCACCAACTCTCTGCTGGTTACAGAAACCCCTGATCGCCTCGAAGAGTTCCGTCGCCTGGTGAAACTGATCGATATTCCGGTGCAACAGGTGCTTGTAGAAGCGCGCATTGTGGTGGCAGGCACGGATTTCACCAAGCGCCTGGGTGTGCGCTGGGGTGGTGCTGGCATAGGTGACTGGAACAGCCGCAATGTGTTCCTGACCGGCGGGCACGGTGCTTTGATTGGACCGGAAAAAGATGATAAGGGCATCATGGAAGAAGGTGGGGAGGTTTGGTACCCCGACGCCTTTGGTGTTGATATGGGGGTGGGCGATGACCCGGATGCCGGCAACGCCTCTTCCATTGCCATCGGTATTGCCAAATCGAACTGGTCGTTGACGGCCGAGCTGAGTGCTCTTGAGGCGGATGGTCGCGGTGAAGTGATTTCCCAGCCCAAGGTGGTAACTGGCGATAAGCAAAAGGCGGTGATTCGTTCTGGTCAGGAAGTGCCTTATCTTGAGTCCTCTTCCAGTGGCCGCACGACGGTGACTTTCAAGGAGGCCGTGCTGAAACTTGAGGTAACGCCCAACATCACCCCGGATGGTCGGGTGATAATGGATCTGGCCATCGATCAGGATTCCGTGACTGACGAAGTGGTCGTGGGTGAGCTTGGTTCACGGGTGCCTATCCTGGATGTAAACGCGGTTCAAACGCGCGTTCAGGTAGCCAATGGGGAGACGGTTGTATTGGGTGGCGTGTTCCGCAACCGCGAGCTGGAGAGTGTGCAAAAAGTACCTCTGTTGGGAGATATTCCCTACCTTGGCCGCCTGTTCAAACGCACCAGCAAAGATTCCGAAAAGAATGAGTTGCTGATCTTTATTACGCCTAAGATTCTGGCTGACACCTTGGTTAATTGACGCCATGCGTGGTAGCTCGAATGTCTTCCTTGTCGGCCCCATGGGGGCCGGCAAGTCAACCATCGGCAGATTGCTGTCTCAGCAGCTGCGCATGGAGTTCAAGGATTCCGATCGCGAAATCGAGTTGCGCTGTGGGGCAGATATTCCCTGGATTTTTGATGTAGAGGGGGAAGAAGGGTTTCGCGAGCGCGAGACAGCAGCGTTAGATGAGTTGTCTTGCGAGAGCGGGCTGGTGCTTGCCACAGGCGGCGGGATAGTGATGCGTGAGCAGAATCGCCGCTTGCTTGCTGAGCGAGGCGTCGTTGTTTACTTGTCTGCCGCTGTTGATCAACTGGTTGAGCGGACCTCCAAAGATCGACGCCGCCCGTTGTTGCAGGTGGATAATCCGCGTGAAGTGCTCGAGCGGTTGATGAAGGTGCGGGATCCGCTGTACCGTGAAATTGCAGATGTCATCGTGGTGACAGACCATCGGCCACCGCGTCTGGTGGTTTCAGATATTGTCGAGCACATTAAGCCTTTTCTTTCCTATAGCGTGTGAGTGTGCACGCTTCTGGGCTATGGTGCTTAGAGTTTTCTGTTTGGCTGGGGCCAATCGGTTCAAAGGCAATCTACGCGGTGCAGGGTAGCCTGCCGTGGTCGCGCTTGAGTGCCGGACCAATGGCCTGACACGACACATTCATACAATCTTGCAAAATCAGGTGAACGAAAACAGCTTTTCATGAGCATTGCGCGCGCCGGCAATCCGGAAAGCCGATAGCAATGCCTAGACAAGGCTTTTAATCGGCTTTGGCTGATTTCAGTTCGAATATGCTGGCCGCTGACTGGCATGGATTGAATCTGCTCGCGCTAGTTTTCATCAGCATTTGCCCATCCCGCTAGGCGCTCATTAAGCGTCGAATGTCATGCACGCAGAGAGATGCTCCTTGCTGAAAGCGCTATTCGGCAGGGGGAAATGTTCTTGGCCATGGCCGCTGTGTTAAAGTGATGCGGTTAAGCCAGCGGGAATGTGGGGCATGCTGACACTTGATTTGGAACTTGGGGAGCGAAGCTACCCCATCTACATAGGCCGGGGCTTGCTCGAACAGCCTGAATTGCTGCGTCGACACATTAAGTCGCGGCAAGTCTTGGTGGTGACAAATGATACGGTAGCGCCGCATTATCTTGATCGAGTCGTCAGCGGGCTAGCAGATTACCAAGTGGCGTCAGTGGTGCTGCCGGATGGGGAGCAATTCAAGACCCTTGAGGTCTTGGGGCAAGTGTTCGACCGCTTGCTAGAGCTTCGTCATAATCGAGATACAACCCTGATTGCATTGGGCGGTGGGGTTGTGGGTGATATGGCGGGTTTTGCGGCGGCTGCCTATCAGCGGGGCGTGGATTTCATTCAGATTCCTTCCACCTTGCTATCTCAAGTTGATTCTTCGGTGGGTGGGAAAACCGGCGTTAATCACCCGCTCGGTAAGAACATGATTGGTGCATTCCACCAGCCTCGCGCGGTACTGATCGATACCGATACCTTGGACACGCTTCCTGACCGCGAGTACGCCTCTGGCATGGCCGAGGTGATCAAATACGGCTTAATTCGCGATCGCGGCTTCTTTGAATGGCTTGAGGCAAATATGGATGGCCTCATGCTGCGCGATAAACAATTGTTGGCCGAAGCCATCGCCCGCTCATGCAGAAGCAAGGCTGAGATTGTCGCCATTGATGAGCGAGAGAGTGGTGTGCGTGCCTTGTTAAATCTTGGCCATACCTTTGGTCATGCGATTGAAACGGCGCAAGGTTACGGTGCGTGGCTGCATGGCGAGGCGGTGGCTGTGGGCACGGTATTGGCAGCTGATTTGTCGCGCCGTTTGGGGTGGCTCGCCGAAGCTGACGTGAAGCGGATCGAAGCTCTGTTTGTTCGCGCGCGTTTGCCTGTGACCCCTCCCATAGGGATGGAGACGGATGAGTTTCTTGCGTTAATGGCAGTAGATAAAAAAGTGCTGGATGGACGGTTGCGGCTGGTATTGTTGCGTTCGATTGGCGATGCCGTTGTAACCGCTGATTTTCCTCTTGCCTTGTTGGAAACAACTCTTAAGGAGCGGCTCTCGGTATGAGTGGCAACAAATTAGAGCCGGAATTCAGTGCGGATGCGCTCGATATTGATTTGCCGGAGTTGAATGAGCGTGTGCCTGCGGGGGCCATGGCGGATTATCTCCAGGTGTTCGGTCTGGCGCGTGATCCTTTTGATGATCGCCCGGATGAAACAGAGTTTTTCCCTTCGGCTTCGCACCAGCATGTGAGTCAGCAGCTGCAGCATTTGCTGCACTATGGTTCGGGTGTACTGCTGCTACATGGAGAAGAAGGAGGTGGGCGAAGCCTGCTGACCCGCGCTGTCGTGAGCCGCTTGGATGCGGATACCGTGGTGTGTTCGCTTGATTTACCCTCTGGGGCGTCGGCCGAGCAGGTGTTGGCTGAAGTGGCTCATGGGCTGGCACTCGGGGGCGATCCGGATTACAAGCGCCGGGATTGGGTCGATGCCATCAGCGATGTGTGTGACGAGATGGCCGAAGAAGGGCAGTCACTCCTGATGGTGTTGGATGATGCCGATCGGCATTCAGACGATGCGATTGGTGCGCTGCTGGACCTGATTAGCCGTCAGGCAGATCGCGCGCGCGCTTTGCTGGTGGTGCGAGGGCAGTCCCTGGATCGCTTCAAGCGCCTGCTGGCGCAGCGGGAAGTGCCGGCGCAGGCGCTGGGGCTGTCTGGGCTAACGGCCGATGAGGTCTATGACTACTTGCGTTTTCGCTTTCAGCGTGCCGGGAATGAGGGCTTTCCCTTCAGTTCAGCTCAGGTTGAGGAAATCATTGAGCAGAGCGGTGGCTTGCCGGCGGCAGTGAATGTTCAAGCGAGGAAATTGTTGTCTGCAACGGGCGGCAAGAGTTCTGGTTTGGCTGCGCTGCAATTGCCTTTTGGATTGAATCAATATCATCTGGGGGGCATGGCGGTTGCGCTGGTGCTGTTGCTTTTGGCGGTGGTATATGCGCCGACAGGTGAGCAGCCAGTTGAAGCGGCCAGTGAGGGTCCGTCGGCGGCTGTGGCAGAAAAGGTCGCAGTCGAGGCCCCTGCAGAGCCCATGAAATCGATTGCGCTGCCTGCGCCCACTGGCGCGGCGGCAGTCCAGCAGCCGCAGGAGAACAAGGCGCCCGCAGCTGCACCCGCGGCGGTGACGGCCGAGAACGCTGTGCCGGCCACGGCGCCCGCGGGTGAGGCAGGGGCGGTAACAGGCGCCATCCAGCGCACTCCGGCCGTGGCGGCTCAGGGCTCGGCCCCTGCCGCTGCTCAGGTGGCGTCGAATGCAGTTGCTTCAGTTGCAGGGCAATCAGTGCCCCCAGCTGCGCCGGTCGAGGCACCCAAGACGGCAGCCCAGGTGGCGGCGGAGGCCAAGCTCGCCAGCCCGGTAAACGTTGGCGCTGGCGCGAGCTCTGGAGAACGTGTTGAAGTGGCTCGCACAGAGCCGGCCAAGGTTGCAGAGGCTAATCAGGTTCCCGCTTCTAAAGTGGAAGTGAAGAAGCCTGTCGTTAAAAAACCGGTCGAAGCGCCAAAAGTTGCGCCAGCTAAAGTCGCGGCGAAGCCAGCAGCGGCAAAGCCTGCCACGCCAACATTGAAAGGCAAGGGCTATACGATTCAGTTGGCTGGGGCAACCTCCGAGGCCAACTTGCGTCGTGCGATCGCACGCAAGGCACCTGGACTGTCGGTGCAGTATTTGCGTACGAGCCTGAACGGCAAGCCGTTTTTTATCGCGGTAACGGGGGACTATCCTACGTCCGCTGCGGCCAAAGCGGGGGTTGAGTCGTTGCCGTCTGCACTGCGCGCCGACAAGCCCTGGGTGGTTTCCAAGGCGGCAGTGCAGGCCAAAACCGCCAAGTGACAGAGTGTCACGCTGGCGGCATTTGTACAATTTGCCGCCAGCGTGTAGAATACTCGTCCCCTTTTGCGGCCGTGGGCCGGGGTGTGCCTGTTTTTCGGCATAACCATTTGATCTAAAAGCTATTCTAGACTGCGAGAGTCGTCATCATGAGTACAGGCCTGTATCGTCTCGAGGACGTTCGGGATAACTGCGGCTTCGGTTTGATCGCGCATATGCAAGGTCAGGCGAGTCATCGTCTGCTGAAAACCGCAATTGAAGCCCTCACCTGTATGACCCACCGCGGGGCGATTCTCGCCGACGGGAAGTCTGGGGATGGGTGTGGTCTGTTGCTGCAGAAGCCAGACGCCTTCCTGCGCGCTGTGGCCAAGGAGCAGTTTGGCGCAGAGCTGGGTGCGCACTACGCCGTCGGCCAGATTTTCATGAGTCACGACGAAGCGCGTGCGGCCAATGAGCGCGTGGAAGTTGAGCGCTGCTTGGTTGAGCGCGGCTTCGAGGTGGTGGGCTGGCGCAAGACGCCGGTCAATCCGGCTGTGTGTGGTGAGATCGCGTTGTCCTCCATGCCGCATATCGAGCAGGTGTTCATCACCGCCAATGCGATTCCAGAGGGCGAGATCGATACCCGCCTGTTCCTGGCGCGCCGCTATGCCGAGAAGGCGCTGGCCCATGACGGCGACTTCTACGTTTGCTCCATGTCCACCAAGCTGCTGTCCTTCAAAGGCTTGATGATGCCGCGTGACCTGCCGGCATTTTATCTGGACCTGAGCGACGAGCGCCTGGAAACCGCCATCTGCGTGTTCCACCAGCGCTTCGCCACCAACACCAAGCCGCGCTGGCGCCTGGCTCACCCGTTCCGCTACATGGCGCACAACGGTGAGATCAACACCATCGAAGGCAACCGCAATTGGGCGGCCGCGCGCGTCAACAAGTTCAGCTCGCCGCTGTTCCCCGATCTGAACGAGATCGCGCCGCTGGTCAACCGCACCGGTTCCGACTCCTCCAGCATGGATAACATGCTGGAAATCCTGCTGGCGGGTGGCATGGAGCTGCACCGCGCGGTGCGCCTGCTGGTGCCGCCGGCATGGCAGAACATCGAGACCATGGACGCGGATCTGCGCGCCTTCTACGAATACAACTCCATGCACATGGAGCCGTGGGACGGCCCGGCCGGCATCGTGTTGACCGACGGGCGCTACGCCTGCTGTCTGCTCGACCGCAACGGTCTGCGCCCTGCGCGCTATGTGATCACTCAGGACGGTTTCATTACCCTCTCCTCCGAGATCGGCACCTACGCGTACAAGCCCGAAGACGTGGTCAGCAAGGGTCGCGTTGGCCCGGGCCAGATCCTGTCCATCGACACCTACACCGGCAAGGTCGAGACCTCCGGTGAGATCGATGAGAAGCTTAAGCATCGCCACCCCTACAAGCAGTGGCTGAACAAGCATGCCCTGCGTCTGGAAGGCACGCTGGAAGAAGAAATGGAAGGCGAGCGCATTGCCGCCGCCGAGCTGCCGGCTTACCTGAAAATGTTCCAGGTGAGCTATGAGGAGCGCGATCAGCTGGTGCGCCCGCTGGCCGAAACGGCCCAGGAAGCGGTCGGCTCCATGGGGGATGACACCCCGATGGCAGTGCTGTCGCAGAAGACGCGCCCGCTCTATGACTACTTCCGCCAGTTGTTTGCCCAGGTGACCAACCCGCCCATCGACCCGCTGCGCGAATCGGTGGTGATGTCACTGGAGACCTGCCTTGGCGCCGAGATGAACGTGTTCGAGGAGTCAGCCGACCACGCCAACCGCGTGATTCTGACCTCGCCGGTGCTCTCCACTGCCAAGTTCAACAAGCTGCTCAAGCTGCATCGCCCCGGCTTTGCCAGCGAGCGCATCAGCCTGGTTTACGATCCTGCCGTCAAGGATCTGCGCCAGGCCATTCTGGATGTGTGCGCCCAGGCGGAAGCCGCCGTGCGCGCCGGCAAAGTGCTGATCGTGCTGTCTGACCGTGGCATTGAGCCCGGCACCCTGCACGTACACAGCCTGCTGGCGACTGGCGCGGTGCACCACCACCTGACCACCGTCGGCCTGCGCTGCGACAGCAACATCATCGTGGAGAGCGCCAGCCCGCGCGATCCACACCAGTTGGCGGTGCACTTCGGTTTTGGTGCCACTGCGGTCTATCCGTACCTGGCCTATGCCATCATCGATGACCTGATCGCCTCGGGCGAGCTGCTGATGGACGCGGCTACCGCGTACACCAACTATCGCAAGGGCATTAACAAGGGGTTGATGAAGATCCTGTCCAAGATGGGTATCTCCACCATCACCTCCTATCGCGGTGCGCAGTTGTTCGAAGCCATCGGTCTGTCTGACGAAGTGGTGCACCTGTGCTTCCGCGAAGTGGCCAACCGTATCAAGGGTATTGGCTTTGACGATATCGAACGCGAGCAGAACGATCTGGCGCGTGCGGCCTGGAGCGAGCGCAAGCCGCTGGATCAGGGCGGCCTGCTGAAATACGTGCACGGCGGCGAATACCATGCCTTCAACCCGGATGTGGTGCGCGCGCTGCATGCGGCGGTCGAGTCTGGCGATTTCGACAAATACCGTCAGTACGCCGAGCTGGTGAACACCCGCCCGGTGGCGACCCTGCGCGACCTACTGGGCTTCAAGGGCGATTTGAAATCCATCCCGCTGGAGCAGGTGGAGCCGGAAACGGCCATTCTGAAGCGCTTCGATTCCGCCGGTATGTCGTTGGGCGCGCTTTCGCCTGAGGCTCACGAGGCCCTGGCCACCGCCATGAACCGCCTGGGCGGCCGCTCCAACTCCGGTGAGGGCGGTGAAGATCCTGCCCGCTACGGCACCGAGCGCGTGTCCAAAATCAAGCAGATCGCCTCGGGCCGTTTCGGCGTGACCCCTGCCTACCTGGTCAATGCCGAAGTGCTGCAGATCAAGGTGGCCCAGGGCGCCAAGCCCGGCGAGGGCGGTCAGCTGCCCGGTGGTAAGGTAAATGGGCTGATCGCGCGCCTGCGCTATGCAACCCCCGGTGTGACGCTGATCTCTCCGCCGCCGCACCACGATATCTACTCGATCGAGGATCTGGCCCAGC
This sequence comes from uncultured Pseudomonadales bacterium, assembly GCA_964649985.1. Classification (GTDB taxonomy): domain Bacteria; phylum Pseudomonadota; class Gammaproteobacteria; order Pseudomonadales; family CAZYQX01; genus CAZYQX01. The sequence continues at coordinate 74,268 of CAZYQX010000007.1, forward strand.
TGATTTTTGACCTGAAGCAGGTCAATCCGGCGGCCCAGGTGTCGGTGAAGCTGGTGTCCGAGCCTGGTGTAGGTACCATCGCCGCCGGTGTGGCCAAGGCCTATGCCGACCTGATCACCATCTCCGGTTACGATGGCGGCACCGGCGCGAGCCCGATTTCGTCCATCCGCTACGCCGGTTCGCCTTGGGAGCTCGGCCTGTCCGAAGCCCACCAGGCCCTGCGAGCCAACGACCTGCGCCAGAAGGTGCGGGTGCAGACCGACGGCGGCCTGAAAACCGGCCTGGACGTGGTCAAGGCGGCGATCCTCGGCGCCGAGAGCTTCGGCTTCGGCACCACGCCGATGGTGGCGCTGGGCTGTAAGTTCTTGCGCATCTGCCACCTGAACAACTGCGCCACCGGCGTGGCGACCCAGGATGAGCGCCTGCGCGACGAGCACTTCAAGGGCACCGTCGAGATGGTGATGAACTTCTTCAAGTTCATCGCCCGCGACACCCGCGAGTGGCTGGCCAAACTGGGCGTGAACAGCCTGGAAGCATTGATCGGCCGCGTGGATCTGCTGGAAATGCTACCCGGCACCACCGAGAAGCACCGCAAGCTGGATCTGACCCCGATGCTGCGCAACGACGCCGTACCGGCCGATGCGCCACAGTTCTGCACCATGCCCGCCAACGAGCCCTTCGATAAGGCGGTGCTGGCCCAGGCCATGGTGGAGCAGGTATTGCCCGCCATCGAAGGTAAGCGTGGTGGTGAGTTCAGCTTCTCCGCTTGCAACTGCGACCGCTCCATCGGTGCGCGCCTGTCCGGTGAAATTGCCAAGCGTTACGGCAATCAGGGCATGGCCGACAAGCCTGTGGTATTGCGCCTGACCGGCACCGCCGGCCAGAGCCTGGGCGTATGGAATGCTGGCGGCCTGCACATTTACCTGGAAGGCGATGCCAACGACTACGTCGGCAAGGGCATGGCCGGTGGTCGCGTGGTGTTGTACCCGCCGCGCAACTCGGTGTTCAAGTCCAACGACACGCCGATCATGGGCAACACCTGTCTTTATGGCGCCACCGGCGGCAAACTGCTGGCGGCCGGCCGCGCGGGTGAGCGTTTCGCAGTGCGCAACTCCGGCTGTCACGCCGTGGTGGAAGGCGCGGGTGATCACTGCTGTGAATACATGACCGGTGGCTCCGTCACCGTCCTGGGCGAAACCGGCTACAACTTCGGCGCGGGCATGACCGGTGGTTTTGCCTACGTGCTGGACATGGATCGCAGCTTCGCCGACAAGTACAACCGCGAGCTGGTGGAGATCTGCCGTATCTCCAACGAGGCCTTCGAAGCCTACCGCAACCACCTGCGCAGCGTGATTCAGGAATTCGTGCAAGAAACCGGCAGTGCCTGGGGTGCTGAAATCCTGGAGAACTTCTCCGACTACGTCGGCAAGTTCTGGCTGGTGAAGCCCAAGGCGGCTTCGCTGGGTAATCTGTTGGCCAATACTCGCGCGCGTCCAGAGTAAGAGGTTTAGACGACATGGCAGAGAGACTGCAGAACGACTTCCAGTTTCTGGACGTGGGCCGCGAAGATCCCTCCAAAAAGGCGATCGAGGTGCGCAAGCACCAGTTCGTAGAGATCTACGAGCCCTTCAAGGCCCCGCAGGCCCAGTCCCAGGCACACCGGTGCCTGTCCTGTGGCAACCCCTACTGCGAATGGAAGTGCCCGGTTCACAACTACATTCCGAACTGGCTAAAGCTGATCGCCGAGGGCAACATCCTCGAGGCGGCGGAGCTCAGTCACCGCACCAACACCCTGCCTGAGGTGTGTGGCCGCGTGTGCCCGCAGGACCGTCTGTGTGAAGGCTCCTGCACCCTGAATGACGGCTTCGGCGCGGTGACCATCGGCTCGGTCGAGAAGTACATCACCGATACCGCGTTTGCCATGGGCTGGCGCCCGGATATGTCGCAGGTGAAGCCTACCGGCAAGCGCGTCGCCGTGATCGGTGCAGGCCCTGCGGGCCTGGGCTGCGCCGATGTGCTGGTGCGCAACGGCGTCAAGCCGGTGGTGTTTGACCGCAATCCTGAAATCGGTGGCCTGCTGACCTTCGGCATCCCCGAGTTCAAGCTGGAGAAAAAAGTCATCCAGCTGCGCCGCCAGATCTTCACCGAGATGGGCATCGAATTCCGCCTGAACTGCAACGTCGGCGTGGATGTCACCCTGCAGCAGCTGCTGGAGGAGTACGACGCGGTGTTCATGGGTATGGGCACCTACACCTACATGAAGGGCGGCTTCCCGGGTGAAGACCTGCCAGGCGTGTACGACGCGCTGCCCTTCCTGGTGTCCAACGTCAACCGCAGCATGGGCTTCGAGAAATCCGCCGAGGATTTCATCAACATGTCCGGCAAGCAGGTGGTGGTGCTGGGCGGCGGTGACACCGCCATGGACTGCCTGCGCACCTCGATCCGCCAGGGCGCCGAGAGCGTGACCTGCGCCTATCGCCGCGACGAAGAGAACATGCCGGGCTCCAAGCGCGAAGTGGCCAATGCGCGGGAAGAGGGCGTCAAGTTCCTGTTCAACCGTCAGCCCATCGCCATCGTCGGCGAAGATCGCGTCACCGGTGTGAAGGTGGTCGAGACTCGCCTGGGTGCGCCCGATGCCAATGGCCGTCGCTCCCCCGAGCCGATCCCTGGCTCCGAGGAAGTGCTGCCCGCCGATGCGGTGCTGATCGCCTTCGGCTTCCGTCCCAGCCCCTCGCCATGGTTCGCCGAGGCCGGTATTCAGGTGGATGGCCAGGGTCGCGTGAGTGCTGCCGAGCAGCAGAAGTACAAGTTCCAGACCTCCAACCCCAAGGTCTTCGCGGGCGGCGACATGGTGCGCGGTTCCGACCTGGTGGTCACGGCGATCTGGGAAGGCCGTCAGGCCGCCGAGGGCATTCTGGACTATCTCGAGGTTTGATCGCCCGGTAGTCGGTGTCCATCGCAAAGGCCGCGCGTTGCGGCCTTTCGCTTATCTGAGGGTTTCATGATGTCCGAGTTGAAAAACGATCGCTTCCTGCGTGCCCTGCTGCGCCAGCCGGTGGACGTGACGCCGGTGTGGATGATGCGCCAGGCCGGCCGCTACCTGCCCGAATATCGCGCCACTCGTGCCAAGGCCGGTGGCTTCATGGACCTATGCATGAATGCCGAGTTGGCCTGCGAGGTCACCCTTCAGCCGCTGGAGCGCTATCCGCTGGATGCGGCCATTCTGTTTTCCGACATCCTCACCATTCCCGATGCCATGGGCCTGGGCCTGTCCTTTGGCGAAGGTGAGGGGCCGCGCTTTGCCAAGCCGGTACGCACCGAGCGCGACATCGAAGCGCTGCCCATTCCCGATGCCGAAAAGGATCTGGGCTATGTGATGAACGCCGTGCGCGTGATTCGCCGCGAGCTGAACGGCCGCGTGCCGCTGATCGGCTTCTCCGGCAGCCCCTGGACCCTGGCCACCTACATGGTGGAGGGCGGCTCATCCAAGGACTTCCGCCGTATCAAGACCATGGCTTACGACCAGCCCCAGCTGTTGCACCTGCTGCTGGACAAGCTGGCCCAATCCGTCACCACTTATCTGAACGGCCAGATCGAAGCTGGCGCCCAGGCGGTACAGATCTTCGACACCTGGGGCGGCAGCCTGTCCCACGCCGCCTACCGTGAGTTCTCCCTGGCCTACATGCAGAAGATCGTCAACGGCTTGATTCGCGAGCGCGAGGGCCGCAAGATTCCGGTCATCCTGTTTACCAAGGGCGGCGGCCAGTGGTTGGAGGCGATCGCCGATACCGGCTGCGATGCGGCGGGGCTGGACTGGACCACCGATATCGGCCAAGCCCGTGCACGCGTTGGGGATCGCCTGGCCCTGCAGGGCAATATGGATCCCACCGTGCTCTATGCATCCCCGGCGGCCATTCGCGCCGAGGTGGCGCGTATCCTGGCTTGCTATGGCAAGGGTTCTGGCCATGTGTTCAATCTGGGGCACGGCATTACACCCGAAGTGAGCCCCGAGCATGCCGGCGCCTTCATCGAGGCTGTGCACGAATACTCCGCCCAATACCACGCCTGACCATGTTGGGCCGGCCTGTCTGCCGGCCCAATCCCCACCGGCGTGGATGCGTCGCGCGCCGATTGATGCTCCGGAGTCTCTATGCACCCCCCCAGTCAATTGCTGCTGCGCCATGCCCCGCTGGTCGACCAGCCAGGCAGCTATCTGATCGCCCCCCCCGATGATGAACTGCTGGGACACTTCCCCCAGGTCTCCGCACTGTTTGATGACTTCAGCGGCTATGCGCGTTGGCGCGACCGCAGCAACGTCCATTTCGGGCTATTGCCGCCGGAAAATCTTGCGATTGAACGCGTCTTCATCTTCATGCCTAAGGCCCAGGCCCAGCTCGACTGGTGGCTGCAGCTGGTGGCTGGACTATTGCCGCAGGGGGCTGAGGTCTACCTGGTAGGCGAAAACGATGCGGGCATAAGAGGGGGGGCCAAGCGCTTCTCCGCTGCCTTGGGCGGCGCCCACAAGATCGATTCGGCGAGGCACTGCCAGCTGTGGCGCGCGAGTCTGCAGCAAAGCGCTGCCCGGCCTGACCTGGTGAGTGTAGAGAAGCGTGTGTCGGTCACCGTGCGTGGTAACGCGCTCAGTCTGGCCGCGCTGCCGGGCACCTTTAGTGCCGGCAGCCTGGATGCCGGCACCGCGCTGCTGCTTGAAACATTGGACAGCGCACCCGCAGGCCGCTTGCTGGATTTCGGCTGCGGCTGTGGTGTGATTGGCACTTATCTGGCGCGACTGCAGCCAAGCGCACGCATCGTGATGCTGGACAGCTCGGCCAGCGCGGTGGAAAGCGCCCGGCGTACCCTGGCACTGAACGGCGTTGCAGCCGAGGTGGTGGCCTCGGACGGCTTTGCCGAGATTCAAGGGCAATTCAGTGCCATCTACAGCAACCCCCCCTTTCACCAAGGGGTGCGCACCGACTATCGGGTGGTGGAAGAGCTGATCCGCCAGGCACGGAATTTCCTGCTGCCGGGGGGTGAGCTTCGCATTGTCGCCAACAGCTTTTTGAAATACGCTGATCTTTTGCAAGACGTGTTTGGCGCCTTTGAGGTACTCGCGGATGACGGGCGCTTCAGGGTCTATCGCTGCAAACGTTGAGGGAGAACTATGCGCGTATTGCTCGGTTTGGTGCTGTGCCTGCCTCTGCTGGCCTGGGCGGATTTCACCGGCAAGGTGGTGTCGGTCAAGGATGGTGACACGGTGGAGGTGATGCGCAACGGCAAGGCGGTGCGGGTCAGGCTGACGGGGATTGATGCCCCAGAACGCAAGCAGGCTTATGGTGAGGCCGCCAAGCGTCGGCTGAGCGATCGCGTGTTTGGCAAGCTGGTGCGGGTAGAGGAGCGTGGCGAAGATCGCTATCAGCGTGTGCTGGGGCGCATTCTGCTGGGGGATGAAGACATCAATCTGGAGCAGATCAGCAGCGGCTTCGCCTGGCACTACAGCCAGTACGCCAAAAACCAGCCCGTCATGGAGGCCAGGATGTACCAGGCCGCTCAGGAAAAGGCGCAGAAAGCTAAACAGGGTCTCTGGCAAGAGAAAGACGCTATTCCGCCTTGGGAGTTTCGTCGCAAGAAAACTACCAAGTAACGATGCGTCATAGACGAGGGTGGTAGTGTGCGGGGGCGTGCTGTTTTCGTGCAGGGGCCTTGTATCACTTGAATAGGCTTTGCTTTGCGTTGATAAATAAGGGTTTTAATTTTTTGGCTCCATCATATACCCCCATAAATACCCCCAAATATTCAATGCTGCCTCCCTTTGGCCTTGCCGTAATCTTGCCGTTGCCGCCATCGCCACCAGGCGGCGGGGCTAACAATCGCTAACGTACGGGCAGCCTCTCGCCCAGGAATTACCCCGCCTACCCTTGATGTAATCTTGAGGTTGTTGGCGGGTAGTGCGAGGGCGCAAGACCTCACCTTTTCTCAACAAGCGCCAGCAGCCGCAGGCGTTCTAGACTTCAAGTTTTCTCAAGTTTTTTGGCTCCGCCATGGCGGGCGCGCCTTCCTCCATCCCCGTTGTCGGCCTCGCTGACCCTTACCGTAACCTTACCGTTGCGGGTCTTGCCACCAGTCCGTTGGGCTAGTAATCGCTAATGTGCAGCGAGCCCTTCGCCTTGGAACTGACGCGTTCACCCTTGACCTAATCTTGATGTAGTTGAACTCATCATAAAGCCACTACATTTCAAGTAGATCTGAGACAACCTTGACGTGTATCTAAAGGGCTGCCGCGCGCGTAGCGCGCACTGCGCTAACAGAAGGCGGAGGGGGCAGGGGAAGTAATATATAGAGCGTGCCTACTTCATACTTGGGTGACTTTCGACACGTGTCAGCCTTGCCCGAAACGTCCGGTTTGTCTAAGGTGGGCAGCCGCAACCGCTTGTCCATATCTTCCTTGCTGTAGCTCATATTAGGCATCAGCAGTCCCTTTCTGTAACTGCCTCATGTGGAGTCACCTATAGTCAAATCCTACCTGCTACACTCCGGGCTACGCCTTCAGTGAGTAGGTTGGGAGCCGGTTAGATGAGTTTCATTCCTAGTTGTGATAATAAAGAGGATGCAATTCAGTCGCTTGCAATAATATACGCTGTCCCAGAAGCGGAAATTGAAAGAATCCTTAACCACCCCGTTGTAGTCGAGATAGCTGAAAACGACGATCAACTCCAAAATTTCCACTTCCCCGCACTCATTTCCAGTCTATTGGGGTCACATCCCCGATACGAGCTAACCCATGCTGCTTACTATCATGTTACGAGTTACGACGGGAATCCTTCGTGGTTTGATGAAGGATTGCTTGGCTCAGAAGCCGGTATCCTGAGTTTTATCGATAAAATATCAGCCTATATACCGGAGCAGAAAAGGGATTGCGTAGTTCAGCATGTTCGCACGATCGTAGATTGTCGAAGCGAGCTTGAAGGCTCAACGGCGAGAGACACAGGGCCCTATGCGTGGAACACCTTAGCTGCTGCAAGATCGAGTGAAAGAGGTGGGAAATATCGGGTGCCAGAGGCCATTCAAGATCTTTGGGGGGGCAATCTCTGTCACAATCCAAAACTCATCGACCTCAGTGGGATCATCCTAGAAAAGCTGAAGCCAGTCGTAGTTAAGTTCAGCGGTGCAACAACAGACCTAGACGCCTATTGTTCTGTACTTTGGGGTTACCTCCTTTCGGAAAATGGAGAAACCCATATCACTCATACCTTTGTAGGGGATGGAGTAGGTATTCCGAGAGAGAGCATACTTGACATCATTGACGTTTAGGGTGGCCGAGCGGTGTGCTACTTGTTGTGGCTTCCTGTCTGGTGTGCCCGCCGCCGACACTTATCATTCCCAGCCTAGCCCCCCACTGCTGGCTCTGTGCCTCCAGGGCTTCGGTTGGGCTGGCGCTCACCGGGTCTATACAGATCAGTTCCCGGCCATCCACTACCACCACCAGCACCAGGGGCCGGCGGGGTTCTACTTGATGCCTATGGTGTGAAGCATTGGCGGCTTTCAGCTCGGCCAGCAGCTCGGCCCGGTGGCCTTGTATGTACTGGTGGCACTCCGGGGTGATCAGATCGGCGGGGGATACTCGCAGCCGGTCGCCATCCAGGGCGACCGCCAAGCCTGCGGTATTCAGATAGCCGAGAGCGCCCATTAGAAGAACGCCACATCATCTTGTGTCGGGTTATCTTGCTCTACTCTCCCAGCCACCCCCCTTTCATGCGAAACAGCGATACAACCCGCGCCATTGCTGGGTTTGCGCGTTTCTTTGGTGTTTGTTTCGGTATCCCGTTTCGCCTGATCTGAAACGCTGTAACCCGCGCCGTTACTGGCTTGTATCGCTGTTTCGCTTGCAGAGGGGGTAGCGGGAAATGGTGGGGTGTTCGTGTCCGTTAGGTAGCGGTTAAAGGCGTCGATACAGTCCGCAAGCTCATAGCCTTTTTTGTTTTCATACCCCCGGCGCATCTGGCGGGATTTGATGCCGAAGCCTTTTAAGCGCTCTGACAGCTGGCGCGGTGTTATGGGTTTGCCCCGGTTCCATGTTGACCATGGTGCTTCATCATCATCGCAAAGCGCGGTCAGCAGCTCGCTACTGAACAGGCGGGCGGTGCGCTTCGTTTCAAAGATGGCCTGCACGTCCCGCAAAAGCTCAGCGCCCGCGCTTGGCGCCTCTTCTTCCAATCCATGGAGTACGGCGGCGGCATGGCGTGCACGTTTCGGCCAGTGCCCGCCTGCGGCTTCAGCGATGGCTAGAAGCGGCTCCCAACAGTCGTTGGCCCGGTCGTTCAGCCCTTCAATCTCTGCTGGTCTGGCTTGGCGTATGGTGTCCCGGTTGTCGTTGGCAAAGCGCGCCAGCTTTTGGCACAGCTGGCCAAAGAGCGCGCCATCGGCGTGGCGGATTTTGGTTGTTCGCTCGCCCGGAACCTTGCGACGAAGTCGAAGCGGAATACTGCGGTCGGCCAGGGTATCGGCTATCTTGCCGATTCCGCACAGTGCCTTAGCTCCCCATACGTTGAAGCGCGTCGGTAGATGATCGTCACCCACGCAGCGAATCACAAAGGCGGTGTCGCGGGTGAATCCGGCGTTCAGGATGCCTCGGGCTTCTTCGTGCTCAGAAAGGAAGGCGTCTACCTCGTCTATCAGCAGGGTAGGGCACCACAGCTCTAGGGCTCGAAACAATGCCGCAGGGGCGATATTCGATACAGCCAGGGGGCGATAACTCAGGCGTGCCAGTGCGCCCAGCATGACGGTCTTGCCACAGCGTTTTTCCGGGGCGGTGATGTTGGCTATAGGGGCGACGTTCACCACGTCGATGAACCAAGTGAAGGCGGCCCACAATGCGGCGGCGTGGATCGTTTCCGCATCGGCAATCACGTGGGTGCGCAGAACTTCCGCGATGTCATCCAGCAGCGCGCCACCATCCACGGCTTCCGGCCATGCCTCTACCTCGGCAAATATCGTGCAGGTGCCGCCGTTGCTGGCGTTGTCGGGCTGCGTGATCCTGTCCAGGTCGGGCAGGCTCACCACCTTGGTCGCCTTGATGGCCTGCCGGTATCTCGCCCACTGCGCCGGATCGCCCGCCCGCACCTCGCGCAGTGCGTCCAGAATGGCGGGCTCGAATATCGCCCCAGCATCTTCAGAGAGTCGCGCTATAGCCTCTGCTATCGGGTCTATGCGGGCCACCTCTTCGGGCGGCCCTGGGGTGCTGGTGTCTTGCTGGTGGGGCAGCATGGGCAGCGCCTGTACGTCGGCTGCCGTGGTGTCTGGGTGCTGTTCCAGCCAGTCCACCGCATCCCCTTTCGGCGGCAGGGCCAAGGCGCCCACGTCCACCACTTCCACCGCGCAACCAAGGGCCAGCAGTATGGCGGCCACGCCTTCGGCGTAGCGTTGGCCCGCCTCGTCATGGTCGGGCCAGATCACCACATGGCGGCCCTCCAGTGCGCGCCAGTCGGCCTTGCTGGCGGAATCTGCCGCCCCGCTGGTGGTGGCGAGCACGCCTAGCTTGGCCAGGTTGTCGGCACACCATTCGCCCTCAACCACGAACACGGGGTCATCGCGACGGGCGGCCAGCTCATGCAGGCGGTAAAGCGGCTTACCTTCGCTGAACTCGGGTTCGCCGTAGGTGTAGCCGCTGCCATCCCATTTCATGGGCCTGATCCACTTGCGCCCATCCGGGTGCTTTAGTCTGATCCTCCAGTACAGCGGTAGCTTTTCGCTGCTGGTGTAGGTGTGCAGCGCTTGGGGTTTGTAGCCCTCAGCCAACGCCTTTACCGCCAGTCGGGCGGCGGCCTGCTTTGGGGTTTCCTTGGCATGTAGAGCGGCTGTCATGCGGCCACCTCCCAGGCTCCCAGCGCCTTGGCGGCTTCGATGAAGGGAAGGCCATAGCGCAGCATGTGAAAGGCCAGAACGTCGCCGCCATGGGCACCGCAGACCATGCAGCGGAAGCCGCCGCTATCCAAACGCAGGCGAAGCGATGGTCGGGAGTCCTTGTGGAAGGGGCAAATGGCGTCTTTCCATTCACCGCCACCGCTCAGGCACAAGCCTTGAGCCTTGAAGTATTCCGCAGGTGCGGGCAGGCGGGCACGAATAAGGCGGCCTCGGCCTATGGGTTGGCGTGGCTTCATTGGCCACCCCCTACCGCTGCACCGCTGCTAGCGCGCACAGCATCGGCCAGTGCCTGCAGGCGTGCCGCGTTAAAGACTGCCAGCAGCTCATCCAGGCAACATTCAGGTGTGAACACAACTTCAACGGCGGGTAGCCATTGGCCGCAGGCGAACACGGACGTTCTGCCCCAGGCGTGAGGCTTAACCACATCGTTGCGCTGGATCGTATGGGCTTGGTTGGTTCCTGTGGTGATGGTCATTGGCCACCCCCAGCAAAGGTGCGAGCCTTGTTCATGTGGTGGTTGTAGCGCGCCAGGCGAACCGACAAGGCGGAAGCACTGCGCAGGGCAGCAAAGGCCATAGCCTTGTGTGCTGTGGCGCGTGCAGATCGTGTGGACGGATTTTGGGCGGGGGTGTGCATGGGCTGGGGTGCTTTCATCAGGCGGCCCCCCTAGCATCCAGCTTTTCAGCGATCCACTGCTCTACCTCCAGTGAATCCCAGCCCACGGCGCGTGCGCCTAGTCGTTTGGACTGGGGGAACTTGCCCTCTTTCATCAGGTTGTAAATGTGGGAGCGCCCAAAGCCGGTGCGGGTGCACACGGCGGGCAGGCGCATGATGTGGCGGGGTTGTTTGGTGTGTACTGCATTAGCCATCATCGTGCCTCTATGGGGCGCAGTGGAGCACTGCGGACGTTGGCTAGATTGCTTTGGTGTGATTTAGTAAAGCGGGCGGATCATCTCACTTTAATTCGCGTGCGCCCCACAGCGGGCGGCTGTGGCTGTTGTCAGTAAACCTTCGTTGGGGTTACTCTTAAAATATGCTCGCGAAAACGTGTTAGGGCGTAGGAGGCCGGAGCCGCAAGGCCATCAGGTGCTCGTCGCGAGCTACCTATCCTTATTAGTTGGTACTCGCCGCATCTTCTTGAGGGCTCTGCGGATTGTAGAAATATCAATTTGCGGGCCGCCATCCAGTTCGATTTGTAGCTGTATCCGTTTTGCCAACTTGCGTGCTGGTGTGCTGCCTTCTAGGTTCCTGGCATAGCGCCTGATCACTTGGGCATGGCCAATCCCGTTGCGCAGTCCCGGTAGTGTCACCAAGAGGCGCCACAGGTCGAGCCTGCGGCCTAGCGCATCGTCGTATTGGGTTCGCTTTGGGCGGCGGCCTCTGCCTTTGTAGGGCTTTGCCTTTGGTGGCCCCATGTAGAAATTGGTTGCCAAGAACTCGACTGTTTCTTTGCGTGAGAGTGGTGCTGGCTTGCAAAGTGCCTCTCGCAATGCGAGCAGTGTTTTGCCGTCGGCATCCTCGGCCATGATTACCCCCTCTCCTCAGGCGTCCCTACTTAAGGCCAGTCAGCCAGGCGGGTAGGTAGTCCGCTTTTAGCTCTGTCGGGCCAGGCTGGCCGGTACGCTTTAGGCGCGTTTGAAGTTGATGGGGATCACCTTGCCGCCCGTCTTCAGCGCGTCGAGATAATCGGCCCAGCCCTGCATCATGGTGCGGCGGCCTTCCAAGTGGGCGGTGCGGTTATAGGCTCTCCCGTTTGGGTCTTTCACCGCGTGGGCGAGTTGGTGTTCTATCCAGTCGGGCCGGTAGCCCAGCACTTCATCCAGAATGGTGCGAGCCATGGCGCGGAAGCCGTGACCACACATTTCATCCTTGCCTATACCCATCCGGCGCATGGCGCTCAGAACAGCGTTATCACTCATCGGGCGGGTATTGGTGCGTGGGCTCGGGAACAGATACGTGCCGTCGCCAGTGATGGGGTAAAGCTCACGCAAAATCGCAACCGCTTGGGTGCTCAGGGGGACAATGTGCGCTTGGCCTGTCTTTGATGTGGTAAAGCGCCATTCTGCCGCCTCTAGGTCGATGTCTTGCCACTTTGCTGTGCGCAGCTCGCCAGGGCGCACAAAGGTCAGGGGGGCTAGCTGAAGGGCGGCCTTAACCCAGGGGGTGCCGCTGTATCCGTCGAGGGCTAGTAGCAATGGGCCTACTTTCTTTGGGTCTGTGAGGGCTGCCAAGTGCTGCTTGGCCGGTGTTTTCAGCGCACCACGAAGGTCTTGGGATGGGTCGCGTTCGGCCCGCCCTGTTTGAATTGCGTAGCGGAATACTTGGCCTGCGAGCTGCTTTGCGCGGTGCGTGGTTTCAAGAACCCCTCGCGCTTCGGTTCGGCGGAGCACTGCCAGCAGTTCAGGCGCTGTAATCTCAGCGATGGGGCGTGCGCCAAGCCAGGGGAATAGATTGTTCTCAAGCCTCGAAAGTACCTTGTCCCGGTTACTGGCGCTCCACCCGTTTTGCTTGGTGAAGAACCATTCACGTGCGACGGCTTCAAAACTGTTGGCCATGGCTGTGGCGCGAGAGAGCTTTTGGGCTTTGCGCTGTGCACCAGGGTCGATGCCGTCAGCAAGAAGGCGTTTGGCCTCATCGCGCTTACTTCGTGCAACAGCCAAACTTGTTTCGGGGTACACCCCAAGCGCCAGTAGCTTTTCCTTGTTGGCAAAGCGGTACTTCAGCCGCCAGTAACGTTTCCCGTCGGGTTCGATCTGCAAAAACATGCCGCCGCCATCCGGTAGCTTGTAACGCTTTTCCTTTGGCTTTGCATTGCGGATGGCAGTGTCTGTCAGCTTGTTACTCGCACCGGCCATTGGGGGTATCTCATCGAGGGGGTATGAAAGTACCACCAAAAATACCCCCGTTCCTGGGGGGATGTCTATGGTTCATAGTGGATCATTTTGGACGCTGAAAATACAAAAAAGCCCGCAATGGCGCGGGCTTTGTGGATGCTTCTGGACTTCGGTGGAGGGGTATATGGTGGGCCTTGTAGGACTTGAACCTACGACCAGCCGATTATGAGACTGGAGCCGGATTATATCAGGGGATATCAACCGCTATTAAACTTGATGACAAGTCATTGATTTACCGTGAGTTTTTACTCAAAAACTCCTATCCTTGGGACTCATGGGGGGTCATTAAAAAGCCCCCTGAAAGTCACCCCCACATAACCCCGGAGATAGGACATGGCCAGTACCCGATTGACCGCTGCGGCGGTTGAGAAGCTAACAGCGCCCGAAACAGGTCGGCGCGAAATCTACGACGCAGAAGTGCCCGGTCTGGTGCTTCGCATATCCGCCTCGGGCGTGAAGGCATGGAGCTTCACGTATCGGGTTCAAGGCAAGCCCCGCCGCCTGACGTTGGGGGCCTTCCCCGGCGTATCCCTCAAGCTGGCCCGCGACCGCGCCCGGGATGCTCGCGCCGCCGTCCAGCGAGGGGAAGACCCTGTGGAGGACATCAAGCGGGAGCAGCGGGAGAAGGAGCTAAACGGCTTCGAGGCGTGCGCCAATGACTTCATCAAGAAGTACTGCAAGCCGAAGCTCAAGACATGGGAGCAAATCGAAAGCGCGTTTGTGCGGCTGGCTATCCCCGAGTTCAAGGATCGGCCCGTCAAGGACATTCGCCGCCGCGATATTGTTGATCTGCTGGAGAAGGTCGCCGCCAAGACGCCGGGGCAGTCCAACCATCTGCGGGCGTACCTCTCCAAGATGTTTAACTGGCTGCTGGAACGGGAGGCCGTCGAAGTTAATCCGGTCGTCGGGATTGCGCAGCGGTATAAGCCACAAGCCCGGACCCGCATCCTGACCGACGACGAGGTTAAGGCGCTCTGGAAGGCAACCGGGCGCATCGGCGGGGCCTTCGGTGACTGCACCCGCCTCCTGCTGCTGTCCGGTATGCGCCGCGACGAGGCGGGGCTGTTGCGTTGGGACGAGGTGAGCGGGGAATGGGCCAGCCTCCCGGCCTCGCGCATGAAGGCAGGCCGCGACTACCGCGCCCCACTGTCGAAGAAGGCGCAAGCCATCATCGAGGGCCGTCCGCGCTTCGACAAGTGCGCCTTTGTCTTCACGACCAACGGCAAGGTAGCCATCAACGGCTGGGGCAAGGCCAAGCAGACGCTGGACCAGTACATGAGCGAGGAACTAGGGGAGCCGGTCGCCGACTGGCGGCTGCATGACTTACGGCGCACCTGCGCTTCTGGGCTGGCAAAGCTGGGCGTCCGGGCCGAGGTCATCAAGCGCATCTTGGCGCACACCCCGCCAGCCGCTGACGTGACGGCATCGGTCTATAACCAGCACATGTACGACGCCGAGGCGCGGCAGGCCATCGAGGCATGGGCCGAGCATGTGGCCAGCCTAACCGATCCCGCGCCGGTTGAGGCCTAGTAGATTATTTTTTGTCTGCGGTAGGCGGGCGGTGCTTCTGGATGATTGCGCGTATTTCCGCGTTCAGATTCGCCTGATCCTGCCGGAGCTTGGATTCCGCCGCTCGCTGGGCCGCCGCGCCTTGCGGATCGAAACGCCCATTAACGTAGTTGGCGGGGTTCTCGTCCGGGAAGTCCTCGAAGTAGTCCGACCATTCGCCCATGTCACACCTCATCCAATAAATAATGCGTGTTTCATGGTAGCACGGGAAAACGGCTGGAAGGTGGGGCCAACTTCCCGCCCCTGGCCCCCGTAACCGCGCTATACCGGGCGATTGTGGGCTGGGGCGGGCTACCCTATAGCCCCCACCCCGAACGGGCCCCCACGAGGGTTTTACGGGGCCGGGGTCCCCCAGCCAGACCCCTCCAGACAGACAAAGGGCCTACCCTGTTGAAAGAGTAGGCCCTTTTGGTTGGAACGCTCGAATGCTGAATCCGGTTGGCTGGGGGAAGGTCAAAAGGCCGCGTTCCCCTAGGTTCCCCCGGTCTAGGCTTCCAGCACCTTGACGGTGAAGACGCTGTCCGGGGTCTTGGAAGGTGGCGCTCCTTCAGCGAGGAGTACGACGGAATCCTCCTCTTCATCTACCCCAGCAAACCTCACCCAGAACGGGATGCCGTGCAGTTGGCTGGAATCCGTGATCTGGATTTGCCCGGTCAGATGACAGTAGACAGCTAGATGGCGGTAGGCCTGTCCTTGAACTGTCTTGTTTCCATCCTGAAGATATAGATGGTGACGGAGGTGCAGCCCGGTTCCTGGCCCCTGAAGGACCGCGAGGGTCAGCTCGAGGTAGCCGCCCCGCGAGGTCTTCACCCATTCCGATTCGATGACGGCGCAGTAGGAGCGCTTGTCGCTGGCAGCGGCTAACCGGGCTTCCACAATGGCCTTGTCCGTGCTCGTGGTCTTATCCTCCCCAAGCGCCTCCATCAAGGCCCCGGCATAGGCGACAGCTTCCTTCGCCGCCCAGTTGTAGTCCAGTCCGGGCCCCTCCCGAACGGGGTAGGATGCCAGCAAGCCCTGCAATGCAGCGGCAGCGAAGGTGTGTAGCGGATTGGTTGCATTCATGATGTTTTCTCCTTGAAGGTTAGAAATGAGGCCCGGTTGCATAGCAGTCGCCTCGGGTGTTGAATTGCTCTAGCGCCTGCTGTGCGGAAAGCTTGTGCAGCACCTCGCCCTTGACCATCTCGGCCAGAACGTCCCCTAGCAGGCGTTTGTCTTCTGAAAATGGCTTGGTGTCGCGCAACCGGCGGCTCAGGAAGTTGTAAGGAACCACTGATCCTTTTTGCATCGATGTCGGTATTCCGATGTGCTTCCTCGAGCGTTGCTCGGGGGTCATTTCGAGGAAGGCCAAGACCGCTTTTCTGACCTCTGCCTCTCCCTTGCCCATCGCACTACCGCCGACTTCCCCCTTCTCGAAGCGGGCGAGGACGGTCTGGACGCAACGACGCACAAACGTGATGGACCATTGCGCCTCAACAGCGGTGACCACAGGTTGTGGGTTCCCGACCGCCAGCAGGGCCGACACCTTCAAGGCGTTCAGGTGAGCCCGGCCCCAAAGCTCGCGCTGAATTTCTGATCCCCCTCGAATCTGCTGATCGCATTCCTGATTGAAGGCGCGCAGCAGGGCGAGGCCGTCGGTGTCTGGACAGACGCGATAGGTCGTCTTGTTGTCCAGAGGTTCGGGGCCTCTAAGATTCACGACGGCCTGCACCAACCCCGCCACTTGGCGCACCAACCAATCAGGGGGCGGGGAGCCAGCGTATTGCTCGTTCAGGTCGGGCCGGTCCCCAGTGCATTCAACGACTAGAAAGCGCGAGGCGAAGCCGGAAGCCACGGTGCTGGCGTCAATGCACTCATAGAAGAGGTCCGGGGTCGCCTCACTCATGATCGTGAAGCTCGGCGAATCAACGAGCGAGATGTTGTTCTCGCTGTCGCTGTAGGCCCCTTCACCGGCCATGCCATCCATACCGCTGTTCGAGTAGTAAGCGAGGATTTGCTGCATGAAGGTGATGTCAGCCGCGTTCGCTCTTGGCGATGAAATGCGCTTGAGCAAGTAGCCGAACTCGTTGAAGACCGAATAGAGGCACGGCTGAGCGGCCATCCGGTTCTGCAACGCCTGCCCTGATGAGAAGGAGGCTGGTCCAACGAAGGCGTTGATTGCCTTTTGCTCGGAGGCCCGCACCGCCTTGACGATCCGGTTTACACCCAGCTTGCCGCCTTCCTTGCCGATCGCCGTCTTCCCAAGAAGGGTCAGATATAGGTTCAGGCCTGCCCCGGTGTAGGTGTTGAACTGGCGACCAGCGATCCCAGCAACCAGCCCCAGCGCACCGACAAGCGCCGCCTCCGGCACCGGACGGATGGCGGTCTGATAGATGTACTCGGCAATGCTTCCGACCAGTCCCGGAGGCCAGGTTAGGGGGCTCGTAGCGGGGCTATGGACCTGTGGCAAGGGTGCCGCAACTGCCTTGGCGCGCTCGATAGCTTGGGCGGTGAAGGCCGCCGCTTCCGCCATGTCGATCAGTGGGGGCTGCTGCGCCCTGATCTTGCCCAGCGCATAGTTCAGGTACTTGTCGTTCTTCTGGGCCTTCTCGCGTTGCCCGAGGTTTGACATGCGGAAGATGCGGCGCACCTGCTCGTTATCCAGCGAGTAGTAAGCGAGGATCGACAGGAGGGCCATGTCCGCCTCCGATTGGCTCTCGTAGCCCATCGCTTGCCAGTCGCCTCGGCATAGCTCGTTGAACTTGTCGGCGTTGGCGGCCCTCATGGCCATGGCCACAAGCTCTTCGTCATCAAGGGCCCCTTCGCGGTCTTCCAGTTCGGCGGGCTCGGCGGGCTTCATCTGCGAATACATCGCATCCAGCAGGTTCTGCCGGTCCGCAATCGGTAGCGGGCGCATAACATCGCCGGTGCAGATCATGTAGCGGGCGCTGGAATAGACCTCCACATTGTCCCGATGGACGCCAGCGGGCATCTTGCCGCGCACGATGATATGGACCCCGCGTCCGCTACTGCTGCGTTCGGTGTAGCTGTCGAAGGCCTCCACGATCTGGGCGAAGCGGGCCTTCTGCTCGTCGGTCGCCGGGCGCTCGGGTTTGTCGTCCAGGTCAATGATTGTGTAAGGGTCGGATTCAGCCAGCACGAAGCCGACGCGCAAGCTGTGCCGGTCGGCATAAGCGCAGGCAACATCGAAGGCCGCCCATGTGGTCGAATCAGTGACAGAGGCAGCGCCCCCGGTCTTCGGGTCTAGCGGCTTCTTATCGGCGGCTGCGACTACCCATTGCGGAAGCTGTCGCAGCTCCAGCGGAATGTTGTTTCTCATTTGAGCCGTCCCCGCTGGTTACTGGTCAGCGGACTGGGAGGCAGCTTCGCGTTCAGCGATCCAAGCCTCGACCGTGGAGCGCTTCCAGACGACGCAGTTCGACGTGAATTTGATGCCCTTCGGGAACAGGCCGAGGGCAAGCCAGCGGTCGAACGTCGGGATGGCGATGCGCAGCATCTTGGCGATCTCGACGCGGCGGAGGAGGTCGTTCGGGTTGGATTGGGTGGGCGCAGTCATGGTGGTTCTCCAAGTTCAAGTAATCGGACGCCATTACTTGCGCTTACGGAGAACACCGTTCTCTAAGGTGCGGCCTCTGGCTGGAGGCTCTGATACAGGCACTGCCTGCGCGCTTGGGTCAATAATAGCCATTGATAGTCCCACCGCAAAATGTTTTTTAGATCCTTTTTTGTTTTTGCATCAATGGCTTAGAGTAGTATCCGGCCCCCCTTATATGGACGTCCGAATAGGCGAGCCCGTATCCGGTCCAGTCATGGCCACAGGTGGGCTGACCGCCATTTCCGAACCAAGGGGGCGGGATGGGGGGCGGGGCTCCCCCCTACGGAAACCCAATGCCACCAAGGCTTGTGGGCCAGTTGGGGGGCAGGGGGGCAAGGGGGGCTTAACAAGGAGGAAAGGACAGAAGACTAGAATAGAAAAACAAAACCCCGTATATAGCCCCCCTTCCCCCCCTTCCCCCCTCCTCTTATATACCTCCTTATTTTTATTGGGTTTTCTTATTTTTGATTAGGGGGGATTTTGGGGGGGATTAAGGGGGGCGGTAGGTTGTCTGAGAGTAGATCGAGAACGCGACCTGTCAGAAGCGGCATCTTTACCGGGGGCAGGTCATTGGAGGCCAACCAGCAGCCGACGAGGGAGGCCCGCGACGGCGGCACCAATGCCGACCCTTTTGCCTTGGCCCAGCGGGGCGCTTGAGTCGATTACTGATGCTTGATGCCGTCCGTCCAGCCCCGGCACCCGGCGCAGCAGGCGCGACCCGGACGGCCCCATGTGGTCATGCAGGAAAACAGGCGAGCGGATACATAGTCACCGGGTCCAGCAGGCGACCCGCGATTAGAAACAACGACTTAGACGAACGCCCCGGCTGGCGGGGGTGCCTTACGGGGTAGGCTGGCCCCAGAAAAACCCCCTCGCCACGGCCTTTTTCCCCGGCCCCTCCCTACCCCATGCCCCAGCCCGCGAAATGGCCCCCACGCGCGGTTACGGCCCGTTACCGGCAGGGATGGGGGCCTTGGCCGGGGCTATGGGTAGGACTGGCTAGAAGGGATCACCTTTCTTCGTGCCGACCGCCCAAAGCCCACCGAGAATGGAACTGTCCCCCACCCCGGAGCCGTCCGTAAGCTGGAGAGACCAGAGCATCGTTCAAAGCCCGATGCACTGCCCCGAGGCCCCCTAGATTCGTCTGGCGGGGCCTCTTTTTTTTTTGCCCGGATGGCATCAACAAAGGCGGAGCCCCACCGCTTTTTACTGGGGACCATAGCGGCAACCCTTGAATTTTTCGGTTGCCAGAATGAAGACACCACCTTGGAAGCTCTCGCCTGATGAGCTTGCCCAGCAGCAAGCCGAGGCGGCGGCTGGGAACGACAAACCTATCCTGCACCCCAGCGGGAAACTGCAAGACCCGAAGAGCGGCAAGTTTCTACCCGGTAACTCTGGCGGCGCTGGTCGCCCGAAGGGGAGCCGCAACAAGGTCACGCTCGCCTGCGAGGAACTGCTTGAAGGCGAAGGCGAGAAGCTAACCCGCAAGGCTATCGACCTGGCCCTGTCCGGCGACACGACGGCCCTCAAGCTCTGCATTGACCGGATCATCCCGCCGCGCAAGGGGCGACCCCTTCCCAAGCTGGAACGCCAAGAAGGCGAGAACCCCGTCGAAACCCTGCTCCGCGCCGTCCTCGATGGGCACGTCACGCCGGAAGAAGGCCGGGATGTGGTGAGCATGGTCGAAAGCGCCGCTCGCGTAGCCGCTACGCAAATCCTCGCCGACATGCGCCGCGAACAAATCCAAGCCATCCAGCGGGCCACCGATTCCGGAGCCATTCCGGGCGGGGTGATGCTGGTTCCCCTCGGCGGCAGCCTCGACGACTGGGAAGCCGCCGCACTGGGCAAGCAGAACGCCCTCAAGCAAGAAGTTCGCAACTAAAGGAGCATAACCATGCAATACCTCGTCAATTCACCGGACGCCACCAGCTTCCTCGATACCGCCCAGCTGGACAGCGGCTTGTCCGCCATCCTCGGGGACCCCAAGGCGCTCGATGCCAGCGTCGCCCCGGACGTTCAGAGCGCCCACATCGTCCTCAAGGATGCCGCCAAGAAGGTTGCCGCCCTCGTCAATGACCCGACCCGAACCGAGACGGCCAAGCATGATGCGGCCAAGCAGCTTGCCGACAAGGTGACGAACCACCTTGAGAAGTCCAAGGCCGCTATCGAGCAGCAGGCGGAGAAGCTGAAGGCGTCGGCCCTGGCTCAAGCTGACCTGCACCTTGGCCCCCGCTCGGAAAGCGGCGTCCTGCATTCGGAGATTCGTAGCTGGGTACGCGAGCAGGCCAAGACCCCGGAAGGGCTGCTGCAAGTGAAGAAGGCGATGGCGGACAACGACGATGTTGCCGCCGTCCTCTGGCACTCCCCGTCCTTCCTCGTCGGGCTGGCTCCCAGCGTCCATGAAGGGCTGCGCCTCGAAGCCCTGCAATCGCGCAAGCCCGAGCTGTACGCGAACCTGAGCAACAGCGTCGGCCTCGCCAAGCTGGCGGGCAAGTATGAAGCCGCCATCCGCAAGGTAGCGCCCAGCTTCTACACGCCCAGCCTCGCGGAACAGGCCAGCAAACGCGTCGAGATTTGACGGGCCGGGCACCCCCTCCGGCACCACCTCACCGGAGGGGCGAACGCCAAGCCCTTGAGTAACCAAGGCGACCCGTCACGGAACCGCCTGATTAAAGATTCGGAGACCCAAAATGACCGCAGCCCAACAGGCCCTTTCCGCGCTGGCCGACTGGATTAAAGCCAGCAGCCAGAACTATCAGACCCGCCTTGCCACCGTTGAGCGCGGCCCGTTCGCTGTCCTCGTCCCGCTGGCCCTCGACCAAGCGCCTGCGCCGACCTTCGACCCCGAAGCCCTGCCCCTGTGGATGCCCGAGGTACAGGCCCCCGCCGACCTCCCCGCCATCGACACCAGCGCCCCGGCCAGCCAAGACCACAAGGCGCAGCGCCTCGGGCATATCGTCTGGATGGTGCAGGAGGGGCGCTTTCCGGGCATCCAGCTTATTGACCTGACCGACCCCGGCGAGACGCTACAGACGGCGCTTGACCGAGAAGCCCCCGACCTTGATCTCGACCAGACCGCCGTTGTCTTCCTGTCCCGCTGGTGATCCTATGGTCCGCGCCAAGAACGACGGCCCCGACCTGCCGCCGCTGACGCCGGACCTGCGGCACACGCCAGCCGAGGCCATCCACGAGTTGTTCGGGGCGGTCTTCCTACAGGCGCTGAACGAAGGCGACGCCGAATGGATGGAGAGCCCCGATTACCTACTGGTCGCCGAGTTCGCGGGCATTGACGCCGTTATCGCGGAGCGGGTGCGGGCGAAGTTCCGGCGCGGGGAGATCAAGCCCGGAGCACTGGCGGGGTTGGCTCCTGCTACGCCTTGGGAGAGGTCCCAGCGGCAGGTGACGGGCGCTGCTACCCAGCCCGCCGAACCCAACCGTGTCCGCCCCGTCCAGCTGGTCCGGGCTATTGCTGCCTCCATGCCGGGGGCGCGGCCCAGCGAGGTTATCCGGGCCTGCGTAGCCGCTGGCATCAATCCGGCGACAGCAAACACTCAGGTCAGCAAGTTCCGACGCGAACAACAGGCCTTGGCTACCCCCTCGGGCACCCCTGCCTAGTCCAGCCCCCGGCTGGGCCTTGGAATACCGGGGCCGAAGGGGGCTGACCGCCTGATTCCAAATCCCAATCGTAGAGGCTTCCGCGAGTTGAACATTTGATCGACCAACGGAGTGCCGTCCCGCCGACTCCTCTTGAAGATGGACCCATCGCAACCGAACAAGAGGAGCCGCACCATGAAGACCTACAGCACCAAAGCCAACGCCATCCGCGCCGCCAAAGCTGCCGGCTGGGTCCCCGGCGACTACGAAATCATCGAGGTAGGGGATAAGTTCGGCTACCAGCTCAACGAAGCCGAAGACACCAGCGAAGGGGAAGCCCTCGAAGCGATGGAGCAGGAGCGCGACGAGGCCCAGAACCCGGATGCCCCCGAAGGGCAGGCCGAGGCCCCTGCCGACGAGCCCCAGCCGGAGGAAGCGCCCGAGCCTGTGGCCAAGACCCGGAATGCCTCCACCGTTGAAAGCCCGACCCGGAAGGTCTGGGCCATCGCCGACGAACTGCACGCTGAAAACCCCGACGTCCGCCGCAAAGACATCATGGCGGCCTGCGAGGCGGCCGGAATCGCCTTCTTCACCGCCCGGACCCAGATCCAGAAGTGGATGAAGGCGAAGAAGGAAGGCGCAGCGGAATGATTCAGCCCACCAAGTACCGACTGCACAGGATCAAGGTAGCCACAGGGGGCCGGGTCCTGTTCTGGCTCCCTGTCGGGATGCTGGCCGAAGGCGCACCCCCTGCGGAAGTCTCCGAGCATTGGCGGCAGGCTTGGTTCCATGCTTGGGTTTGCCTGCCCGACCTGCTGGACGAGCCGGGGCCATTCAGCCTTGTCGTTGAAAGCTCCCTGCTGCCTGTCCCGCGCCCCATCGCAGAAGATGCCAACATGGTCGAAGGGCTCTACCAGCCCACCTACCAGCGGCATGACTTGACGCTCGGCCAACTGGGCGGGGCGGTGCTTCGCTATCTGGGCAAGGTGGGAAGGGCTGGGGGACTGGCCCAAGGCGGGGCGGGGTAAGGGTGTTACACCCCCATCTCACCCCCGGTCTTTCGGGGGAGGGGGAGGCCCCGCACCCCCACCAATCCGGCCCCCGATTTAGGGCTGGACGGTAGGGGCAGTGTCGCGGGGGCGGTTTCCGGAAAAAGCCTTGGAAACCAAGGGGTTGGTGGGCCCTGCCGGACTTGAACCGGCGACCAATCGATTATGAGTCGACTGCTCTAACCAACTGAGCTAAAGGCCCGAAAACAAAAATGACAACCTGATTATGAGTCGGCTGCTCTAACCAACTGAGCTAAAGGCCCGCTAAAGCAATGAGGGCCGGATTATACCGGCCCTCTGCGCGCGATGCTACTGGCTTGTGTCACTCGTCCAGGAAGCTGCGCAGGTGCTCGGAGCGCGAAGGGTGGCGCAGCTTGCGCAGGGCCTTGGCTTCGATCTGACGGATGCGCTCCCGGGTGACGTCGAACTGCTTGCCGACTTCTTCCAGGGTGTGGTCCGTATTCATATCGATACCGAAGCGCATGCGCAGTACCTTGGCTTCACGCGCGGTCAGGCTGGCCAGCACGGCGCGAGTAGCTTCTTTCAGGCCTTCACTGGTGGCGCTGTCCACCGGTGACATGATCGAAGTATCTTCGATAAAGTCACCCAGGTGCGAGTCTTCATCGTCGCCGATCGGAGTCTCCATGGAAATGGGCTCCTTGGCGATCTTGAGTACCTTGCGCACCTTGTCTTCGGGCATCTCCATGCGCTCGCCGAGTTCTTCCGGCGTCGGCTCGCGCCCCATCTCCTGCAGCATCTGCCGCGAAATGCGGTTCAGCTTGTTGATGGTCTCGATCATGTGCACCGGGATGCGGATGGTGCGGGCCTGATCGGCAATGGAGCGGGTAATGGCCTGGCGAATCCACCAAGTGGCGTAGGTGGAGAACTTGTAGCCACGGCGGTATTCGAACTTGTCCACCGCCTTCATCAGGCCGA
>CAZYQX010000008.1:0-78170 GCA_964649985.1 uncultured Pseudomonadales bacterium
GCACCTGCACCTGCACCTGCACCTGCACCTGCACCTGCACCTGCACCTGCACCTGCACCCAAGAGTGAAACCACCCCAGCAGGAGTGACAAGCCACGCGCCCACGCCTGAGCAAGCACAGCCTGCCGCCAAAGCCGCAGGGCACCAATTGCTTGCCGCCCTGCAGCAGAAGTCTACGGGCCGCTTCGCCTTGCAGTTGGTGCTCGATAGCGCCGTGGCCTACGAGCGTGCAGACGCGCCCGATGGCGTTTTATACCGGCTGCCCGCCACCCACTTCACGGCAGGCACCACCGAAGGCCACTTCGAGGAAGGCCCCATCGTTGTCACCTGGATACTGGAGCCCGAGGGCGACGGCATGCGACTGGCCCTTGAAGGTACCGCCGGCCTGAAAACGCAGGAACGCCTGGAGCCCAGTGGCAAGCAGTGGCAACTATGGGTAGAGCTGGTGTTACCGCCAGAGCCTGACGCATCGCTGCTGACCGATGCCAGCCTCGACACAGCACCACAGCCCGCCGCCGAGGCCAGCATCAGTCGCCGCGGCAGCAGTGGCCAAGGCGCTCCCAGCATGAGCATCAAGGCGCGCAGCGGCCAAGCACTCGATACTGCTCGCCAAGCATACAGCCGCGGCGACTACGACGCAGCCGCTCGCCAACTCGCCGAACTCGCCCGCGCACAACCCAATGACCGCGAAGTGGCCCGCTGGCTAGCCCGCGCCCAACTGGCGGCCGGCGAACGCGCAGCCCTTCGCGCCTGGCTCGAACCCCGCATCGGCGAGTTCAGCCAACCGACCGAACTGCGCATGCTACTGGCCCGCGCCATGATGGAAGATGGGGACGTGGCCAGCGCCACCCAGATGCTGGCCAAAGCCCCCCCCAGCGTGAGGGAAGACCCCGATTACCACGCCCTGCTGGCAGCGGGCTACCAACAGACCGGCGAATGGCAACGCAGCGCCCAGGTCTACCGCACCCTGCTCGGTTACAACGCACGCAGCGCCGCCTGGCGCCTGGGGCTTGGCATCGCGCTGGATCAAATGGGGCAGGCAGAAGACGCTGCACGCAACTATACTGCGGCTTTGGCATTGCCCGATCTGGATGAAAGCTCCAGACGCTATGCCGAATTGAGGTTGAGGGCCCTGAGGGCCGGGGAGCAATAAATAGATATGGAACAGCCGCGGAGAAAACGCCGCCTAGGCGATCTGCTGGTGCAGTCCGGTCTCATCTCGGAGACCCAACTGGAAACCGCGCTGCAAACACAAAAGACGAGTGGTGCACGGCTGGGCCGCGTCATCCTCGATCTGGGCTACATCACCGAAGAGGAGCTCACCCGGGCGCTTGCATCGCAACTCGGCATTCCCTATATCGAGCTGAAAGACATCAGCATTGACGCCGACCTCGCCCGCAAACTGCCCGAGTCCACCGCGCGCCGCTACCGCATTCTACCGATTCAGATACGCGACGACGGTGTCGTGGTCGGCATGGTAGACCCGGTCGATATCGTCGCCCTGGATACCATTTCGCACATCCTGCACCGCCCGCTGCACCCGGCAGTGGTGAAGGAAAGCGAACTGCTCGATACGCTAGACCAGCTCTACCGCAAGGGCGGCGAGCTGGAGCTGATCGCCGGCGAGCTGGAAAGCGACCTCGGCCACAACGATTTCGACCCCACCGCACTCAGCGTCGACGAAAACCTCGACGCGCCGGTGGTGCGCCTGATCGAAACCCTGTTTGAAGACGCCGTGCGCCTGCGCGCCTCAGACATCCACATCGAGCCCGATGAATCCGTACTGCGGGTGCGCCTGCGCATCGACGGCGTGCTCAACGAACAGATCATGAAAGAAAAGCGCATCGCCGCTGCGGTGGTGATGCGCCTGAAGATCATCTCCGGCCTCGACATCGCCGAAAAGCGCCTGCCCCAGGATGGCCGCTTCCGGGTGAAGGTGGGCTCGCGCGAGATCGACGTGCGTATCTCCACCATGCCCACCCAGTGGGGCGAATCGGTGGTCATGCGTCTGCTGGATCAGAAGGCCGCCGTCTTCAGCCTCGACCGCATCGGCATGCCGGAAGACATGCTGCGGCGTTTCCGCCTGTTGCTGCGGCGCCCACACGGCATGGTGGTGGTCACCGGCCCCACCGGTAGCGGTAAGACCACCACCCTCTACGCTGGCCTCTCCGAGCTCAACACGCCGGAGAAAAAGATCATCACGGTGGAAGACCCGGTGGAATTCCGACTGCCGCGTATCCAGCAAGTGCAGGTCAACGCCAAAATCGACCTCACCTTTGCCCGGGTACTGCGCACCGCCCTGCGCCAGGACCCCGACGTGGTACTGGTGGGCGAGATCCGCGACCAGGAAACCGCCGAGATCGGCCTGCGCGCCGCCATGACCGGCCACATGGTGCTTTCCACCCTGCACACCAACGACGCCCTCACCAGCGCCATGCGCCTGGTCGACATGGGCGCCGAGCCCTTCCTGGTGGCCTCGGCCCTGCACGCCGTGCTGGCCCAGCGCCTGGTGCGCCGCATCTGTATCCACTGCAGCGAGGTCTATGAACCCACCCGGCAGGAGATCATCTGGCTGCAGAACTTGTGCGGCCACCCATTGGAGAGCAAGCGCTTCCTGCAAGGCAAGGGCTGCGACAAATGCAACAACACCGGCTACCGGGGCCGGATCGGTGTGTACGAGCTGCTGGAGTTGGACGAAAACCTGGCGGCTGCCCTGCGCTCCTCCGACCCGCACGCCTTCGCCGAGGCCGCTCGCCTGCAAGCCGGCTATAAGCCGCTGGCCGCCATGGCGCTGGACTACGCCATGGCCGGCATCACCACGGTGGAGGAAACCTTGCGCCTGACGGCCTCGCTGAAAGACGAGACCATCGAATAAGCGCCGCAGCCCGCGCCTGCCGCAACAAAGCACAGGGTGCAGAACACGCCGGCCCGGCCGCCCCCCTCACTGCATGTATCGAGGCGCCGGGCAACACAGCTGACCACGGGTGGATGCGCTGTGCTTATCCACCCCACGAACAACGCGGAGCCATCCCCGGGGCTCCATCGACGGAAACGGGCTAGCGCATGGCCAAATTTCAATACAAAGGCCGCAGCCGCAGCGGCGCGGTGGTCTCCGGCGAGCTGGAGGCCGACAACGCCCAGGCCGCGGCGGCCGATCTGCTCGGCAAGCAAATCACCCCGCTGGACATCAAACTCAAGAAGAGTGGCGAGGATATAAACGCCCTGCTGCAGAGCCTCACCCAACCCCGCAAGGTCACACTGGAAGAGCTGCAGATGTTCTGCATGCAGATGTACAGCCTGACCAAGGCCGGCGTGCCGATCATCCGCGCCATCAGCGGCCAGGCCGAGAGCGCCCGCAACCCGCTGCTGGCCAAGGCCCTGAACGATGTGCGCATCGCGCTGGAATCGGGCATCGGCATCGGCAACGCCCTGCGCGCCCACCCGAAGATCTTCGAGCCGCTGTTCATCAACATGATCAGTGTGGGCGAAAACACCGGCCGGCTGGAGGACGCCTTCCAGCGCCTGTCGCAGTACATGGAGCTGGAGCGGGAAACCCGCAAGCGCATGAGCCAGGCCACTCGCTATCCCACCTTTGTAATCATTGCTGTGACCATCGCCATGGCGGTGATCAACGTGATGGTGATACCGGCCTTTGCCGGGGTGTTCAGCAAATTTGGCGCCGAACTGCCCATCTTCACCCGCATACTGATGGCCACCTCCACCTTCACCATCAACTACTGGTGGGTGCTCGTCGGCGCCTTGGTGATCGCGGGCGTAACCACGCGCAACTATCTGAATACCGAGGCCGGCGCCCTGGCCTGGGACCGCTACAAGCTGCGCCTGCCGGCCGGCATCGGCAATATTTTCACCCAGCTGTGCCTGGCCCGTTTCACCCGCACCTTCTCCATGATGTTCCAGGCCGGCATCCCGGTGCTGCAGGCCCTCAGCATCACCGCCGGGGCGGTGGGCAACCGCCACCTGGGGCAGGCCATCGAGGGCATGCGCAGCACCATGGAGCGGGGGGAGTCGCTGTCGCGCTCCGCCATGGCCACCGGCCTGTTCAGCCCGCTGGTGCTGCAGATGATGACGGTGGGGGAGGAGACCGGCGAAATCGACCGCCTGCTGCTGGAAGTGGCGGATTTCTACGACCGCGAGGCGGACTACGCCCTAAAACGGCTGGGGGACGCCATCGAGCCGATCCTGATGGTGTTTATGGGTGGCATCGTGCTGGTGCTGGCCCTGGGGGTGTTCCTACCGATGTGGGACCTGGGCTCCGCCGCCATGGGCAAGCACTAGTTGCGCTAAAAAAAAGTATCAAAATTACCTGCAGTAATTATGCAAAGCCGGCCAGAGCGTCTACTTTTACTAAGACAGCCCGATCGGGCCGGCTAATAAGACGTTTTTAAAGAGGTTCACCATGCAGCGTATTGCATCCTCCCGCCAGGCGGGCTTCACCATGATCGAGCTGGTCATGGTCATCGTAATCATTGGTATCCTGGCCGCCTTTGCGGTGCCTCGTTTCGCAAATATGCAAGGCAGCGCAAGGCTCGCGTCCATTGAAGGTGCAATGGGCGCGGTTCGCTCCGCGTCAAATATGGCCCATGCGCAAGCTCTAGCCGAAAATGCAACAGGAGCTGCAGCTAGCATCAATGTTGAAGGTAATACAACCGTTGATCTCGTGCATGGGTATCCTGCGGGCACCGCAAATGGTATCGGGAATATGGCTCAGCTTGACACCGGTAAATATGACATCGCATACAATGCTGGTGTTGCCACAATTGCTATCGATGGAACTGCCACTTGTAGCTTTACTTACACCCAAGCTGCAGCAGCCGGTGCAGCTGCCACTATTTCTGCGACTCCAACCTTAGCAGATTGCGATTAATTCCCTCGCATCATTTGCAGATGACGCCTCAGCGAGCTGTGCTTTCTGGGGCGTTGTTTATCTATTCGGACTCGTTTATTGCCCTTGCAAACACAAGCAACTATTGTAATGTCATAACACATGTCTCTGCTCAAAACCTCATCCGCTAGGGCAAGCTCCAAGAGAGCTGATGGGTTTACCGTTGTTGAGCTGACTCTCGTCATCGTTATAATTGGCATCATTTCTGCCGTAGCTCTTTCACGACTTCCAGATAGCACCAGTTTCGACTCCCGCTTCTATGCCGAGGACGCCGCCACTGCCCTGCGCTACGCACAAAAGTACGCGCTGGCCAGTGGCTGCTCGGTCGAGGCCAATATCGGCCCCTCGTCCTACAGTCTGATCATCCCCGAGAATTCCTGCGGTGCCCCGGCGGGGGGCACCGCCCTCATTGACCCCGAAAGTGGCATTGATTACATCAGTGCCAACAGCGGCGTAACCGTGCCCACCGGCGGGGTGACCGTAAGCCTGGGGGGCGTAGTCAAGACCGATCTCGCCCCCGCCCAGATCACCTTTGGCAGCGACGGCCGCATCACGCCGGCCCTGGCCGCGGCGACGCCGCTGGTGATCGGCGTGGTTAGCCTCACCCTCTACCCCAGTGGCTATGTGGAATGATGTCGCGGCAGTTCTGTAAACCGCTCACGCCACGCCCATCTCAAGGCGGCGTGACCCTGATCGAACTGGTGATTGCCATCGTGGTGATCGGCATCGCCGGTGCGGCGCTCTATGGCGCGGTGGGCAGTATTATCGGCCGCTCCGCCGACCCCATGCTGCGCGCGCAGAGCATCGCCATCGCCGAGGCCCTGCTGGACGAAGCCCTGCTGCGCCCGTTGCCGGATGTGCTGGGTGCCTGCAACAACTCCACCGCTGCACCCCGGGCAAATTATGACGACATCTGTGACTACGACGGCCTCGACATGAGCCCGGTGGTCGACGCCTTCGGCGCCGGACTGCCGGGCCTGAGCAGCTACCGCGCACGGATGAGCGTGACCCCCACCGCCTATGGCGCGGCCCTCCAGGTGCCGGCCGCTGATGGGGTGCGCCTCACCGTCACCGTCACCGACCCCACCGGGGTTGAGGTGGTACTGGATGGATACCGCGCCCGTGACTAAGCCGCGCACAAACCAAAACGGCTTCACCCTGGTGGAGCTGGTGATCACCATGGTGCTGATGGGCATTGTGGCGGCCATGCTCACCACCGCCCTGGCCGGCCCGATCCGGGGCTTTATCGACCAGCTGCGCCGCATCGACCTCACCAGCCGGGCGGATATCGCCCTGCGCCAGATGAGCCGCGATGTGCGCCAAGCCGTGCCCAATACCCTGCGCGCCTGCGACCTCAATGGCGACGGCATCGCCGACGCCGCCGCCGGGGCCTCTACCACCTGTATTGAATTTCTGCACGCACTGCACGCCGCACGCTACCTGCCCAACCGCTCCAGTGCCGTCACCCTGCAAATCGCGCCAGGCAACGATGCCAACTGCCTGCCACAAAATGCGGGCAACGACTGCGACCGCATAGAATTCGCCGCCACCGGCCTCAACCTTGGCAGCACGCGCTGGCTGGTGGCTCACAACTACGGTGCGCTGGCCGCAGACAATGCCACCCCGGTGGCGGGCCGCAATGTTTATGCCGCCGCCACGTCAGCAGACGGCGACCACGTCATCACCCCCACCGGCAGCACGTTCATCTTCAGCGCCGTGGCGGCAGATGCCACCCTGCCCGCCCGCAGCGCGGTGGATGTTGCCCCCCCCGGCGGCAGCTTTCTGTTTGCGCGCGGCTCCTCCGCCCGGCGCCTCTACTTCGCCGACAACCTGGTGCGCTACACCTGCAGCGGGGGGCAACTGCTGCGGCAGACCAGCCACTTGATCCTCCCTGGCGCCATTGCCGGCGGTGAAGTGCTGGCGGCAGGCGTCACCCAGTGCAGCTTCAACCTCAACCCCCTGGCGGTCGCCGCCAGCGCCAACCTGCTCACCATGAGTATCGAGATCATGCGGGGGAGCGAAAGTATCAACCTGCTGCATGAGGTGTTCATTGAAAACCAGCCCTGAGTTCAGCCGGCGCCGGGACCAGGCGGGGTTTGCCCTGGTGGCGGCGATTTTCCTGATGATTATCATCATGGCCGCCATCGTGGTCATGGCGCGTTTATCGGTCACGGTGTTCGCCTTCAATACCATGGGCATTCAAGGTGCACGGGCTTACCACGCCGCACGCGCAGGCCTCGAGTGGGCGCGCTATCGCACCAGCCGGGACAATGCGTGTTTTGCCAACACCACCATCCCCTTGGCGGGTAGCTTGAGCGGCATGACCGTCAACGTTCAGTGCGGGGTCCTGGGCAACTATCAGGAAGGCGCCACGACGGTAAGTGTGTACAGCATCACGGCCTCCGCCTCCACGACCGGCCTCTCGCCAGGGCATCCCGAGTATGCCTGGCGCAGCCTGAGTGCCACCATATGGGCCCGGCCGCCCTAGCCCCACCCCAGCCACTGCGGGGCCTTTATCGCGCTCGCCAATCTATTCCATAACGCAGCAAAAACAATGCGTGTTATACGGCTAACGCTATACTTGTTTTCAGGAGGCCCCTGGCGTACGCGCGGGGGCCGTTGAGCCAGCAACACATGGTTTAGCGCTGAGCGCCTGCCCCTAAGGCCACAGCCAAAACCGCTACTTTGCAGGTCACACATGAGCAGGTACAGCGCGCGACTCATGGCGTTGCTCGGCAGCCTCTGGCTGTGGGCCCTGGCGGCCACCGCCGCGGCCACCGACTTTGATTTCGCCACCGGCCCCGGTGTCGCAACCCGCCATAACTCCCTTAGTTTCACTTCAGATGGCATCACCGTTACCATCACCCCCACCCACAAAAGCACCAAGGTTTCCTATTACTGGGAGGGCCTAGGGGCCTATTCCACCAGCGTTGACCTGGACACCTTTGACGACTGCTGCGTGGGCCTCAACGACGATGACGGGCTGGTCTTCAGCTTCAGCCAACCTGTGACCATCAGTGAGATCGGCTTTCGCCAGTGGGAAAACGGCTTTGACCGGGTAACCCTCACCGTCAATGGTGTCACCCACACCCTCAATAACAGCAACCGCAGCATCAGCGCGGGCTTGATTGATTATTTCAACTTCCCCACCAGCGCCGCCTTCACCAGCTTCACCCTGCGCGCCACCAATGATTCAGGCACGGCCAACTACATCCACAGCCTGCTGAGCACAATACCGGCCCCCGACCACATTCAACTCAGCCAAACCGACACGAGCGCAATCGCGGCCGACAATACCGAGACCAAGACCGTCACCGTGACATCGTGCTCCAACGCGGGCGCCAGCAGTTGTATCAAGAATACATCTGACAACCGAACCATCACGGTGGCCAACCTGGGCGTGGGCACACTCTCCACCACCTCGGTAACGCTGGTGAACGGCGAAGGCAGTTTTACGGTAAAAAGCAACACCGTGGGCTCGGCTCAGCTCAAGGTCTCGGCCTCCACCGCCGTCAATGGCTATAGCTGTACCCGCGGCGGCACAGCCACCACCGGCACCGACACCAATGCAGACTGCCAGGTGAATTTTGCCGGGCTGGATCATGTGGAATTGGTGCACGACGGGCAAGGCACCGTGTGTGGCTACGAGACCATCACCCTCAAGGCCTGTGCAGACGCCAGCTGCAGCTCACTCTACACCGGCAGCACCAGCTTTACCCTGGCCGACAACAGCGCCGCCGCCACCCTGAGCAATGCGGCTCCCAGCTTCAGTGGCGGCACCGCCTCGGTGAGCTTGCACAACAGCGCTTCAGGCACGGTGCGCATCAGCGCAGGCGGAACGCCTGCCTGGGCATGCCGCAACGGCGCGACCAACACCACCACCGCCTGCGATATCAGCTTCAGCGGCAGCGGCAGCATCAGCTTCAACGTCGCCGACACTGAAGCCGCCAAGCCCCAAACCGTGACAGTGCAGGCCCTGCGGTCCAATCCCGCCACCCTCAGCTGTGAACCCGCCATCATCAACAGCACGCGCAGCATCGATTTCTGGTATGCCTATAGCAACCCCGCCAGCGGCAGCCAGGCGGTCAGCATCAACGGTGCCAGCATCGGCCAGGGCGCAGGCAACAAGACAGCCGTTAGCCTCAGCTTCGATGCCAGTGGCAATGCCAGCATCAGTGTGAACTATGCAGACGCAGGCCAGATGACGCTGGATGCCAGCTTCAGCGGCACCGATCACAACGGCCAAAGCCTCAGCCTGGCAGGCCCCACCGATAGCTGGATCTCGCGCCCGTATGGCTTCTGCGTGCGCCCCACCAGCATGAGCCCCAATTGCAGCTCGGAGAGCGCCGCCGGCGTGGCCTGCCAAAAACTCATGGCAGCCGGGGACCCCTTCGACATTCAAGTGCGCGCCATCGTCTGGGAGGCCGACGTCGACCTCAACAAATGCGACAACGCCACCACCCCCAATTTCAGCGCAAATGGTGTGCCCATGGATGCCCTGCTGATGGTTCCCAGTGGCGGCACCACCGGTAGCCTGGGCATTACCAGTATCGACATCCCTCCGGGGGGTGAGGCTACCGTGTCGGGACAGACCTATTCAGAAGCGGGGGAAATCCGCCTGCGCGCCGGCCCCGTCAACTACCTGGGCGGCCCCCAGGTATCCATCCGCTCCTCTACGCGCACCGGCATTTTCTACCCGAAGTATTTCAGTATCAGCAACAGCAATGCGCCCATCTTGCAGAGTGGCTGGCTGGGCAACTTCACTTACCGAGGTCAACCCTTTAGTCTGGATCAGGGCCTGACCATAGAGGTGACCGCGCAGAACGCGGCGGGGGCAACCACCCTGAATTATGATGCCAATGAGCTATGGCAGCTCGACGAAGCCAATCTGACCCCCAGCTACAGCTCCAACCATACCGGGGCCGATCTCAGCCCCGTCACGGCGAGTAGCCCGAGCGAGAATGCTGGCCTGGCGCTGGATGGCAAGCGGCAGTACAGCTTTGCTGAAACCACGTTCAGCTACGACCGCGCCCTGCCCATCACCAGTGCCGATGCCCCCTTTGCTGCAGACTTCACGCTGCAACTGGCAGCCAACAGCCTGACCACCGCCGATGGCACCTGCCTGGACGACAACCACGACGGCAACTGTGAGGCCTTCAACCACCGCCTCACCAACCCCGCCTTGATGATACGTTTTGGCCGCCTGCACCTGCACAGTGCCAGCGGGCCAGAAAACGGGCCGGTCAATCTGTCCATAGCGGTTGAGTACTGGAACGGCAGCAGCTGGGCCAGTGCAAGCGACGACACCGCGACACAGCTCACACCGGCCAATTTAGCCGTGATAGACAATACCAGCCTCAGCGGCAGCCTCGACCCGGGGGAAAGCAGTGCGAGCTTTGTCGATGCCGACCATGACAACCTATTTCTGGACGAAGATGGCAACGGGGCCGGGTTTCTTCAGCTATCCGCCCCCGGCATTGGCAATGGCGGCCGCGCGACAGTCAGCGTAACGGGCGTTAGCGACTGGTTAAAATACGATTGGAATAACGACGGCAATCTCACCGATGATCCCAGTGCCGATGTGGTTTTTGGCGCACATGGGGATAGCCAGATGATCTTTTATCAAGAAGTGATCAGCCACTGAATATTGCCTGAACAATACAGCAGGGCTTCATTCGACAAGTGGAGCCTCTGCTCACAAGCCTCCCCCTCTCATTGCCCGCCATTTGCTGCGCTCTGACTCAATGCCTGTATTCATAG
The DNA here is from genome assembly GCA_964649985.1 of uncultured Pseudomonadales bacterium. GTDB lineage: Bacteria > Pseudomonadota > Gammaproteobacteria > Pseudomonadales > CAZYQX01 > CAZYQX01. The sequence continues at coordinate 10,663 of CAZYQX010000008.1, forward strand.
CCACTAAATAACAAGCGCGCACTAACAACATGGACGTTAGTACACGCAATTCTCCTTACCCCTAAGAGTATGCCGTGTTATATTTGGCCAGAAAAATAATCATAATCGGCCACGCGTCACATATAACTACAGGCACATCATGGATACTCTGCTGCGCCCTGCTGCCCCGGCACAGGCTACGCTCCCGCTCGGAGCCTCGCTTCAACACCCTCGCGTATTCCGCCCAAAGCGTGCGACAAAGGCCGCGTGGGCACGCCGCCGCATCCATCGCATGCTGCGCCGGTTCTGGGCCGCCATGGCCGCTCAGAACCGCAGCGCAGCCATCTTCCACAGCGGCATCACGGGTTGGCAGCCCGCTTTCACCCATTACCCAGCGCCATACCCCCCACCCGATAACCCTGGGCTTCGCAGCCACTGGCAGCGCGCGCTCCGCGTGCCGCGCCGTTCAGACAGCGATCCATCACACCCGGGTGGCCAGCCATGAAGATGTTGCGTTCGCTAGCCCTTCTGCTCGGCCTTGGAGCCTCCCTCACCAGCCTTCCGTCATGGGCCGTGGTGCCCGATCATTACGAACTCTGGCTGGCGCCCCTCGCCGAAGTAGGGGGCAGCACTAAGATTTATGTTCAAGCGTGCCAGGATGCCAGCTGCAGCTCACCCGCTGGCGGCATCACCCCCAGCGTCAACTTGGCCGTCAGCGATGCCTCTTTGGCCAACTTTGGTGGATCGGCTACCACCAGCGTGTCACTGCCCCTTAGCAGCACGACGACCTATACCACCCTCAACATTTCTCCCAATGCACAGGGCAAAACAGTACGCCTCTCGATTACCGGCGCTTCGGTGGCCGCCACCAACGGTTTCAAGTGCAAAGTAAACGCTTACGGTCCCAGCGGGATGCGCAACAACACCACTGCCTGTGACATTCAACTGGGCTACCATCTCGACGGCAATACCCTCACCAGCGGCACACGCATTTGCAGCAGCGGCATCAGCCAACCCTGTCCGGTGGGCGGCAATGGCCTAAATAATGATATGGGCAACTCCCTCACCAGCGTGCACGGCAGCGGTTACAAAATCGTCGCCACGGGCTTTCGCAATACTGGCGGCCTGCCGCAAATCCGCGTTGCGCAGAATCCAGCAGGCCTCGGGGTATACGGCCCGGCGCCCCAGCCCAACCCCGGAGAGAAGCGACTCGACAGCTCCATCCTGGGCAACTATGAATTTCTACACCTCGATTTCAAGGATGCCAACAACAACCCCGCGGCGCTCACATTCAAGGGTATTCGCCTGACCAATTTCATGAACTTTGGCACAGCGAACCTGTTTCGCATCAAACTCAGCGATGGCACCACCTTCAATCTCAGCTCGCCAGATCTCAACCCGCGCTGGACCCACAACGGGCTGTTTGACAACAGCTACGCCCCCACGGATGACATGCTCTACTACCTGAACGGTGGCACCAGCGGCTTCCCCGACCTCTCAGGCAAGAGCATCACCTGGATCGAAATCTACGCCATACAGAATGGTGTGATCGGCTCCGCCGCCAACTTCTTCGGTTTGTACGGTGTCACGCTCACCCCCGCCGATCACATCATGATCGCCCATGATGGTGCCGCTACAGCGGGCAGCAGCGAAACCATCACCCTCAAAGCGTGCGCCAATGCCGGCGCCGGCTGTGCCGCCCCCAGCAACGCTCACACCGTCACCCTCACCACGACGGCCGGCACCTTTGCGAGTTCAGGCAGCAACACCGTGACCGTGACCATACCGCCCACGGGGACCACCAGCGTGGTGCTGCAAAACGCCAGTGGCGATGCCACCTTCTCGATCAGTAGCGCAGCCCCTTACCCCGTCGACAACTACTATTGCTCGGATGACAATGGCGCCACCAGTGCGCTGGCCCCCAGCAGCAAGTGCACACTCAACTTTGCCGGGATACACCACATTGAGCTGAGCCACGATGGCAGCGGCTCGGCCTGTGCGGCAGAGAGCATCACCCTAAAGGCATGCCAGGACGCGAGCTGCAGCACGCTGGCGACCACGGCGGTGACGGTGGATATTGCCAGCGACGGCGGCAGCCTGAGCAGCAGCAGCCTAAGCTTCACCGGGCTCGTCAACACCCTCAAGCTGACAGAAAACACCGCCCGCACCAATCGCTTATCGATCACCGGCAGCAACCCCGCGACCCTATCGAACTGGACATGCAGCAACACCAGTAGTGGCGCCAGCAACCAGACCACCGCCTGCGATATAAACTTCTCAGGCACAGGGGTGCTGATTTTCTCTACCCCCACCAGCATCACTGCCGGCAAAACCAACCACGACTTCAGTGTCACGGCCATTGGGCCTGACCCGCTTGCCCCCGACACCTGTAAGCCGGCCTTCCAGGGCAACAAGACGCTGACCTTCTGGTATGGCTACGATAGCCCCGCCAGCGGTTCGCTGGCGCCCAGCATCAACAGCACCAGCATCGGTGATAGCGGCAACAAAACCAGCCTCAGCCTGAACTTCGATGCGGCTGGCACGGCCAGTTTTGCGCTTGACTACCGCGATGCTGGCCGGCTGCAGCTCAACGCCGCCTTCGATGACGGACTGCTGAGCATGAGCGGCTCCACTCAGATCATCAGCCTGCCGGCGGGGCTCTGTGCCACCGCCTCCCCCGCCCCGACACCCGCCGGCTGCAGCACAGGAGGCAACAGCAGCAGCTTGCTGTGCAACAGTTACCGTGCCGCAGGCGACAGCTTTGATATAGCCGTTAAAGCCGTCGTCTGGCAGAGCGATGCCGATACCAACCTGTGTGACAACGACGTCACCGCCAATTTCTCGGCTAACAACATCCAGCTCAGCCCACTGCATCGTGCGCCCGCCGGCGGTGTTACCGGCAGCCTCAGCCTGAATAGCCTGAGCCTGAGCAACGGCACAGGCACGCTTGCCGGCACGCGTTACAGTGAAGCGGGGGAAATCCAACTGCAGGTGGACGCTTTCAACTACCTGGGTATCGCAGTACCCGCCAGCCAGAGTGGCCGCGTCGGCAAGTTTTACCCCAAGCGATTCACCATCAACACACACAACAGCCCCACCTTATACAATGGGCCGGACGCCTCCTGGACAGCCCCCTTCACCTACCGTGGACAGGGTTTTCGCTACAAGCAGCCGCTCGAAATTGAAGTGACGGCCGTTGCCAGCGATGGCAGTACCACGCGCAACTATGACGACGATGCACTGTGGCGTCTGAACGCTGCCGCACTCACGCCCAATTACGCATCGACGCAACCGGGAGTAAGCCTGGGCACGCCGAGCGGCAGCCGCAGCAACAGCCTGTTGGCCGATGACACGCCGGGAGACGGCATGCGCATCATACGGCTGGATGATGCCGCCGACCTGCGCTTGATCTATTCGCGCAATACACTGCCCTTCGACAACACAGATGCACCCTTCACTGCCAATTTCGTCGCCCGTCTGGATGCCGCCGCGCTCACCACCGACGAGGGAACCTGTCTGGATAGCGAGCAAGACGGCAACTGCGATGATTTCAGCCAAACCATCAGCGATGGCAGTGTAGAAATACGCTTTGGTCGCGCCCACCTGCACAGCGGCGGCGCCCCCGAAACCTCCCCCCTGACACTAGCGCTTGAGCTGGAATACTGGACAGGGCTGTACTGGGCCGCCAATACGCTCGATGTGTTGACGCCCCTGGCAAGCTTGCACCTCGCCACCAGCCAGTTCACGGGCGGACTTCAGGATGGAGAGATCAGCAGTATGAGCGTAGGCCCCGCGCTTCCCGTCGCCGGCCGGGGTGAAGTCAGCCTCAGCGCCCCCGGCGAGGGCAATGGTGGCAGCGTGACCATCACCATCGACAACATAGCCGACTGGCTGAAACTGGACCAAGATAACGACGGCCAAGCGGATGACGCCCCCAGCGCAGAAGCGATCTTTGGCACGCCCAGCGAGAGCCGGGTCATTTTCATGCACGAGCAGTTCGGGCATTGAGCCCATTCACTGGGGCGGCCCTGTGCCGCCCCAGCCCCCCTTCCATACAAAATCCCGCTCAGTGAAGGTGGCCTCAGCCTGAGGCCACTCATCGCCGATAAAAACTGGCACATTCGTATATTAAGAACTATCTTTTTAGTACAAATGCAAAAGTAAACGTACGCTAGTACCAATAAAAAGAGCTGGAGCCCGCGCCTGCGCGCACGGATGGCTGGCTAGCCGCATGGAACGCGCCATACTGTCTAAGATTTCGAACGCATCCACCGCCTGATCGGCTCACGCAGGAAGGGGCGGCGAGGAGAGAACACCATGCGCAAAAAACACAGTCTGATCGCCGGAGCCCTGGGGCTGGTACTCAGCTGGCTCCCCGCCAGCAGCTGGGCCGCCCCCGAACCCACCAACGGCTTGGTGTTGGGCATGAACATGGATGAACTCGCCCTGGGCCGCAACACCCCCAACAACATCAAGGATTTCTCCGGCAACGGTCTGCACGGCAGCAGTTGGAACCTGCAGGACCCCTCGCCACTGAACAAGAACTGGGCCGCCCCCAATGCCCTGGCCGGTAACCCCGGCACCTGTAACTATCTAAATTTTCAGAACAAATACGGCATTCTCACCACCGGCGACCGCAACACCAAGCATTTCGCCCAGTGGGTTGAGGTGCCCGATACCGACGCCCTCTACTTCGACGACGAGTACACCCTCTCGGTCTGGATCGCTCCGGCGGAACGCCCAAACCCCCTTGCTGTGGACAACCACGCCACCGCCACCGGCAATGGCCTGATCAGCAAGGACGAGAGTTTTGAGCTGAACCTGGTCAACAACGCCGGCGGCATCAGCGACAGCCGCGGCCGCATTCAGCTGTTCTGGAACGAAAAAAATGACTGGGATGTGAGCCTGCCCTACAAGTGGCACCACATCTACACCCCGGACAACTCAGTGGTGATCGACGGCAAGACCTGGACCCACGTAGTGGTCACCTGGACCCGCACCCAGCAGAAGATCTACATCAACGGCAACCTGGTCACCACCAGCAACATCATCAGCGGCGCCCCCTACAACAGCAGCCAGGCGCTGCGCCTGGGCGTGCAGAAGCCCGATTTGCCACTCGGTTATTACCACGGCGCCATGGATGAGCTGCGCATCTACGACCGAGCAGTGTCCGCCGCAGAAGTGAGCGATCTATACAATGCCCGCCACGCCTGCGCCGGCAAATCGCCCTACTGCGATACCGACACCTTCGACAACCTGAACAACTGGGATAGCCGCAAGGGCTCCGGCTCCCACTGGCCACGCATCGACGGCGGCTGGCTGCAGCTCACCCGCTACAACATCTGGTGGCAAGCCGGCTTCCAGAGCCAGGCCACCGCCGCCCACTACCGCACCACATACCCCGCCAACAACAACCTGATCCAGGTGGAATTCGACTACTGCGTCAATTCGGCCGTGAGTGGCGACGGCATTGCCCTGGCCTTCCTGGATGCCAGTGCGCCGATCGGTGTGGGGGCAGACCAAGGCGCCCTGGGCTACTCCAAGGGCGATGGCGGTGGCACCGCCGGCATTCCCGGTGGCTGGCTGGGGGTAGGTATCGATGGCGCCGGCCAGTGGGGCGCGTGGTCCGATGGCAAGGAGGGTGGCCAGTGGAGTGGTGTGCCGCTCGCTTTGCGCACTAGCTACATCGGCGTGCGTGGCTCCGGCAGCGGCAAGAGCGGCTATGCTTGGAAGGACGGCGTTTACCACACGGTGCCCATCACCCGCCAGGTATGCGGCGCCGATACCCACCGCTATCGCGTTCAACTCGACACCCGCACCGCCGGCGTCGCCAAAGTGACGGTACAGCGGGATCATGAGTCCACCCCCGGTTTCATCGATGAGGTGGTGATCCCCAATATTCTGGGTGGCGGCCAGGCGGCCCTGCCCGACCGCTTCCGGCTGGCGCTGACCGGTGGCGGTGCCTCCGACCTGGTGACCATGAGCCAGTGGGTGGACAACTTCACCGTGTGCTCGGCGCAACCGTCCAAGCCGGATCATATCCGCATCGTGCACGATGGCAACGCCAATGCCTGTGGCAGTGAATCCATCACCCTGCAAGCCTGCGCCGACGACACCTGCTCCAGCCTCTACACTGGCAGCCCGGTGACCGTCACCCTGAGCGGCAGCAATGGCGGCAAGTTCGCCACCAACCCGGTCACCTTTAGCGGCAGCACCACGGTGGCCTATACGCCGGGCAGCGGCACCAGCAACAGCCTGAGCATGTCGAATATTCTTCCCGGCACGATGAATGGCTGGCAGTGCCAGAACACCACCAGCGGCAGCATCAATCAGTCCACTGCCTGCAGCCTGGGCATCACCAGTGCGGGCACCCTGCAATACACTATTCAGGATCGCACCTCCGGCCAGCCACAGACGGTGGATCTGGCAGCACTGGCCAGCGGCGCCAGCTGTGGCAGCGCCACCTCGGTGTTCAGTGCGGGCGCGACCGCCAATGTGCAGTTCTGGTTCAGCTACGGCACACCGGCGACCGGCACCATGAAGCCGATGATCAAGGCCGCGGGCGCCGATGACAGCACCTACCAGGTGATGAGCAACAACCCCGCTGCCCCCACCACCCTGGCACTGAGCTTTGCCGACACCGACGGTAACGCCGGCACCACCAGTGATATTCGCAGCAAGTTCGTGATCAAGTACGCCGATGCCGGGCGCTTGACCATCAACGCCAAGGCCACCGGCCCCAGCGCAGAACAGCTCACCGGGCTGGACGACTTCGTCTCCTTCCCCTACGCCTTCTGCGCCAAAACCACCGGCAGCAAGCTGCCCAGCTGTACCGGGCAGCAGGATTCGCCCAACAACATCTGTACGCCGATGATGGCGGCCGGCCAGGAGTTCGGCATGGAAGTGAAGGCGGTGGCCGCCACCGTGTTCGGCGCGGCGCCCAACTTCGACCTGGGCACCGACCAGAACATATGCGACAACCCGGTCACCACCAATTTCCAGGGCACTGACATTCGCGTCGCCCCCTACATGATGAGCAACTACCTTGGCCTAGGCGATGGACCCCGCCCCGATGAGCATATTGCCCACAACGGTTGGCCGACCAAGGTCAGCGTGGGAACCTTCAAGGTAGGCACGGTCAACCTGGAAAAGGGCGTGGGCACCATCACCGGCCAGAGCTACTCGGAAGTTGGTGAAATACGCCTCTCGGCGGGCCCTTACAGCTACATGGGCGCCACCATCCCGCAACTGGAATCTGAACGGATTGGCCATTTCTACCCCAAATTTTTCACGGTGGCGATTACCGACAACCCGGATCTGGCCAACAACAACGGCACTTACAGCTATCGCGGCCTGCCGGTCAGCTTCAGCCGCGAGGCACAGGTCAAGATCACCGCCCACAACGCGGATGGTGTCACCACCCTGAACTACGACCTGGACCTGGCCGATGACACACAGGAGTTCTGGAAGCTGTCGCCCGCCAACCTGAAGTCCAGCTACCGCCAGCCCAACGATGGCGGCCCGGCGCTGAGCACCATCGGTGCGGCCGCTGGCGCGACCCGGGAAGACATCGCCGCCGATCAACCGGGGGCGCAGGATGGGGCGCGCACCTTCAGGTTGGGAGCGGGCACCCAGCTGGTGTGGACCCGCAACTGGTCTGCCGATAGAAAAAAAGATGCGCCTCGCCCCGCCAGCTATGTACTGGGCTTCCCCGCCAGTGCCCTCACGGTGGACCTGGGCAATGGCCACGTGAGCTGCTATAGCGATGGCCTGAACTGTGCCGACTACGATCCGGGCACGGCCATCACGGATGCAGCGGGCGCAGATCCTGTCAGCGACCCTGCGGTGGAGCTGCGACTGGCACGCGCCCTGCTCGACAAAGCCTCAGGCTCAGAGTCGAAGGATATGGCCTTGCCACTGTATATCCAGTACTGGACCGGCAACAGCTGGGCACCGCTGGCAAACCACAACATCGCGCTGGGGGCGTCTTACGGCCTGGCTCGCTTCAGCGGTGGTCTGCAAGCCGGCGAGACCTCCGTCAAGCAATTGAACAACCCGGCTAGCAACGGCGTAGGCTCGGTGGTGTTGTCCGCGCCTGGGGAGGGCAATGGCGGCGCAGTAGAACTCACCATCCAGAACGTGCCCGACCACGTGAAGACCAACAATGACAGCGCCGCTAACAACATGAAGCTCGACAAAGATCCTTCGGCAGAAGCCAACTTCGGGCTTGAGGGTGGCCAGAACACCATCTACCGCCAGGAGCAGATGCGCACGCCTTAACGTGCCTAACCCGATCGCTTGCAGGCCGCCCTCGAGGCGGCCTTTTTTTGTGCCGACGACTCCGCTTTCGGGCGGGGTCGCCGCGGGCTCAGGCCTTGTCTACACCCAACAACTGCACTTCGAACACCAGTGCCTGGTGGGGGCCGATCTGGGCACCCGCGCCGCGGGCGCCATAGGCCAGATCGGAGGGGATGTAGAGTTTCCACTTGTCGCCCACTTTCATCAGCTGCAGGGCCTCGGTCCAGCCGCGAATCACGCCGCCCACCGGGAAGGAGATGGGCTCACCACGGGCCACGGAACTGTCGAACACGGTGCCGTCGGGCAGGGTGCCGTGGTAGTGCACGTTGACGGTGTCGCTGGCGGTGGGGCTGACGCCATCGCCTTGCTCCAGTACTTCATACTGCAGGCCGCTGGCGGTGGTGACCACCTCGGCGCGCTGCTGGTTGGCGGCGAGGAAGGCCTCGCTGGCGGCACGGGCGGCGGCGGTGGCTTGTTCCTGCGCGCGTTGCTGCTCGGCCATCTTGCGGGCCTGGAACGCCTGCAGGGTGCTTTCGATCTGCTCCGGGCTGAGCTGGGGTTGGGCGTGATTGAAGCCGTCCTGCAGGCCCTGGTAAAAGGCCGCGAGGTCTATTTCCTTCAGGTCGCGGGAAAAGCCCTCGCCATAGCGCAGGCCGATGGCGTAACTCGCTTTCTGGTCGTCGGTGTCAAACATGACTGTCTCATTGCGATGGTGGTTTATTGAACGGCCGGCCCCGGCAGGCAGGTGTTGCCAGGCCGCCACGCTGCGGCGGGATGGTAACAGAAATGCACCCAAACGCCCCGAGCAGAAACTCGCTGCACGAGGAGCGTGGGCATTGGCGCGCCCTACAGGACGGCGCGGGAGAGGTTCACTGGGCGGACGGGCGCGCGTGGGCGGCATCCACAAAGCCAAAGCGCATACCGGCCTCGCGCACGCGCGGCTCCAGCAGGGCAGCGCCGGCTTCATCGCCGGCATAGACTAGCGAGACATCGGGAAAGCGCTGCCCGGCAATGGCCTGGCCCAGCACCACACGGGTAAGCCCGGGATCATCACCGCTGATGGCGATGCGGCCACCGCCGGCATCGGAGAGTGCGCGCAACTCCTGGCGCAGCAGCATGGCTTCGTCCTGCTGCAGGTGCAGGCGGGTCAGCAAGGTGTGCCAGCGGCCCTGGCTGCGAATTTCCACAAAGCTGAACTGGTCGGTGCCAAAGACCTCGTTGGCCTCGGCGGCAATATCGCGGCTGTCGCGCAGGGGGGCCGCGGCACAGCCCACCAGCAACGCTGCGGCAAACAACAGTGAGATTTTATTCATCGCAGGGCACCGGTAACTGATCGACTCAACGGACGTGAACATCCTGGGCTGGCGCTAAGACCTGGCCGCAGAGGTGGGGCCGCAGGCAGCGCTTCATGTTGCGCGGAGTTTATCCCATCCCACCGCGCGACTGCGACTCAGCCACGCAGCAAGGCCCTCGCGTGCGGCCAGCGCTCAATACTCGTAGGGAGGCTCGGGCTCGTCGCCCTCTTCATGCTCGGGTTGCTGCCGGCGGCGCCAGGCTTCTTCTTCCTGGCGGGCGTGGTCAATCACCTTCATCAGGCCGCGCATGTCGGCCTTGCGCTGGCCGTGCGCTGGCCTGCCGCTAAGTGGGCTGTCGGGCAGCAGCTTGCCCTGCTCGAACAGCTTCCAGATTTCCGGGCCGTAGTCGGTGTCGAGCAACTCGGGGGCGAAGCGGCCAAAGGTGGCGGCCATGTTGTCGACGTCGCGGATCAGCATGCGCTCGGCGTTGTTGTTGCCTGCGGCGTCCACCGCTTGCGGCAGGTCGATGATCACCGGGCCGTGCTCGTCCACCAGCACGTTGTATTCGGAGAGGTCGCCATGCACCAGACCGGCACACAACATGCGCACGATTTCACGGATCATGTGGTGGTGATACTTGAGCGCGCTCTCGTGGCTGAACTCCACTTCGCTGAGGCGAGGTGCCGGCTGGCCGTGCTCATCGGTGACCAGCTCCATCAGCAGTACGCCCTCGAAAAAGCCATAGGGCTTGGGCACCCGCACCCCGGCCTCGGCCAGCCGGTAGAGGGCTTGAACCTCTGAGGTCTGCCATGCCTGCTCGATCTCTTCCCGACCGTAGCGGGAGCCTTTCTCCATGGCCCGGGCCTGGCGGCTGTTGCGCACCTTGCGCCCTTCCTGATACTGGGCAGCCTTCTTGAAGCTGCGCTGTTGCACATCTTTGTAAACCTTGGCGCAGCGGATCTCGCCGCCACTGCGCACCACATACACTGAGGCTTCTTTGCCGCTCTTGAGTGAGCGCAGAACCTCATCCACCAGGCCATCCTCAATCAGGGGGACAATGCGGGCGGGTATTTTCATGGGGCGAGGCGTTCCTTTGTCCAAGTGTGCGGCCAGTTTAGCAAGACCGAGGTGCGCCGGCGATCCGTATGAAAGCCTTTTGGCATGAATGGCTTGCGTACATGGCTGTGGCACACAGGCCGGCACACATAAAGAACGATAGTACCATTACCCCCAGGGCTATTCGCTTGCCCCCATTCGCCGCCATGACAACAAACAAAAAAGATTAGTTTCTTGTCGTTGACGAGCCCATGAGCAGACGCTATTGTGACCAAACGGTTAGATATAACGATTTGCTCTATTTATTGCGGTGCTTTAGTACCACTTTTTAAAAGCAAATAAGCATGGCGACAGCCGTGCATCTGACATGTACCTCACATGGAATCGGTGATGTATACCGCATTCGCAGCGCTATAGCGCGCGCGGCCGCATGGATGTTGAGCGGTAACGCTGCGCGAGGCGATTCACGCAGTTCATTTTCGATGGAACCGGATCACATCCACAGGCAGGTGGCCGCTGGTTTTTTTGTGCGGCAGATGTCATTTCCCCCACGCCAGGAAGCTGCCTGGCGGAAAGATGACAATGCACACCGAGAGCGGCTCGGTGTGTTAAAGAAAGGCCAGGAGGGCTAGATAACAATACAACTATAGGCAAACAACAGATGAAAGGTTTCGGCGGCGCTGGTCGCGCCCTGGACTTCAGCCTCGCAGACCCGGTCGCGGTTTTTCTGGCGAGGTCGCTACTTTATCCGGTCATCCCGGGGATGGTGTTGTGGGCATGTTTGGCGTGGTGGGGCATGCCGCTTCAGAGCCCCTACTACATGCTGGCCCTGCTGGCCTTTCTGGGCATGGCCAACCGACTCGACGTGCACAATCTGCATGAGGGTGCCCGCCAGCGCGCCAGCCTGCGCGCATTTCTCACCATTCTGTTCCAATGGCTGGTAGTGCTCAGTTTCATGTGGGCCATTCTGCTGCTTGCGGGCCTTCAACACGAACTGAACTACCCCGTTTTCGTCAGCTGGGTGGCCGGCACGCCGCCGGCGCTTTGGTTGGGTCAACTCGCCATTCGCCAGGCGTTGCACCAACACAGCCGCCTCAACGACAAGACACCGCGCAAGGCGGTGGTGGTGGGGCTGACCGATGCCGGCGCCCGCCTCAGCCACACCCTGCGACATGAACGCCTGCTCAATATCGACGTACTTGGTTTTTTTGACGAGCGCTCTTCTGATCGCTACCGCAATCCGCACAACGAAACCCACCTGGGCAAGCCGGATGAGCTACCCAATTTCATCACGCAGCAAGGCGTCAATCAGGTTTATATCACGCTGCCGATGGCCCGCGACCAGCGCATCCTGGATCTGCTGGACAAGCTGAAGGACTCCACCGCATCGGTATATTTCGTGCCCGATATGTTCGTACTGGATTCGATTCAATCGCGCATGGGCAACATCAAGGGCATTCCGGTGATGTCGGTGTGCGAGTCGCCCTTCTTTGGCATGAATGGCGTGTTGAAACGCGTCAGTGATGTGCTGATCGCCAGCCTGATTTTGCTGTTGATCTGGCCGGTGCTGCTGCTGCTCGCGCTGGCGGTGAAACTCGATTCACCCGGGCCGGCGTTGTTCAAGCAGCACCGCTACGGCCTGGATGGCAAGGAGATCAAGGTTTACAAATTTCGCTCCATGCGCGTGATGGAAAATGGTGCCGAGGTGCGCCAGGCCACCGCCGACGATGACCGCATCACCCGGGTGGGGCGGGTGCTGCGCAAAACCTCGCTGGATGAATTGCCCCAGTTCATCAATGTGTTGCAGGGGCGCATGAGCATTGTCGGCCCGCGCCCGCACGCCATCGCGCACAACGAACAGTATCGCAAGCTGATCAAGGGCTACATGGTGCGGCACAAAGTAAAACCGGGCATCACGGGCCTGGCGCAGATCAGCGGTTGCCGGGGAGAAACGGAAACGGTGGAAAAAATGGAGGATCGGATTCGCTTCGATCTGGACTACCTGCGCAACTGGTCACTTTGGCTGGATATCAAGATCATTCTGAAGACAATCCCCGTGTTGTGGGGCGACAGGTCAGCATATTGATGTCTCGGTTTACACGCCTGACAACTCAGCCAAAGCCCCATCAGTTGCTGTTGGGGCTTTTGGCGTTCTGGCTGGTGCTCGTCGCACCGCTCGCCAAGGCGAGTGATTACCTGATTGGCCCGGGTGATCTTTTGCGGATTTCGGTGGCGGGCCACCAAGATCTGGGCGGGGATGTGCGCGTCAGTGAGCTGGGGCGCATCAATGTGCCTTATGTGGGCGAACTGCAGGCGGCGGGGCTGGCGGCGTCGGCGCTGCAGGCGCGCATTGCCGAGCAGCTGGCCGGCGGTTACATCCGCCAGCCTCAGGTGAGTGTGCTGGTGCTGCAGTTCGTCAGCCAGCAGGTGAGTGTGCTGGGCCAGGTGAACAAGCCCGGCAAGATCGCGCTGCAGCGCAGTAGCCGGGTGCTGGATCTGCTGGCGGAGGCCGGTGGCCTGATGGCGAATACGGCGGCCGATGGCGCCAGCCTGCTGCATGCCGATGGCAGCAGTACCCCGGTGGATCTGCGGGCCCTATTTGAGGGCGACATGACACAGAACCTGTCGGTGCGCGCTGGCGACACGCTGTTTGTGCCGAAGGCGCCGCAGTTTTACATCTACGGCGAGGTGCAACGCCCTGGCGTGTACAAGCTGGAGCGGCACATGACGGCTGCCCAGGCCCTCTCCGCCGGTGGCGGCCTCAGCCCCAAGGGCACCGAGCGCGGGCTGCGGGTGAAGCGTCGCGATGCCTCGGGGGCCGTGACCGAGCAGAAGCTCAAGGTGGACGACGCATTGCAGCCCGATGACGTGCTGCTGGTACAGGAGAGCCTGTTCTGATGGAGCGGGTGGTGCGATGAGCATGAGTCTGACCCAGTTGGCCCGGGTGCTCTGGGCGCGCAAGCTGGTCATACTGGCGATGGTGCTGGTACTGCTGGTGCCTGCGATCGCCGCGTCGGTCATGGCACCGAAAATTTACCTTGCCCGCGCCACCATCATCGTCGATGCCAAGGGCACCGATCCGGTGACCGGCGCCACGCTGCCAACGCTGCTGCTGCCAGGCTACATCAGCACTCAGGTGGACATCATCCGCAGCCAGAATGTGGCCTTGAAGGTGGTGGACAGCCTGGGGCTGGCCAGCGAGCCCGAGATCCGGGCCCCCTTCGCTCAGCAGGGAGACCCGGACGTGATTCGCCAGCTGGTGGCAGAGTCACTGGCACCCCATCTGGCGGTGCGCCCGGCCCGAGACAGTAGCCTGATCACCATTGAATACGCCGACCGAGACCCCAAGCGGGCGGCGCTGATCGCCAACAGTTTCATCGAGGGATATATCCAGACCAGCCTGGAACTGCGGGTGGACCCAGCGCGTCGCCAAGCAGAGTGGTTTGACCAGCAAGTGGCTGTTTTGCGCGGGGCACTGGAGCAGGCCCAAAAGAAGCATTCCGATTACCGCAAGGCCAATGGCATTGTCGGCTCTGACGCTCGGGTGGACTTGGAAAGCGCACGCCTGGTGGAAATTTCCAGTCAGTTGGTCGATGCCCAGGCAAAGCTGTATGAATCGCGCTCGCGCCTGGATCAGATGGCAGACAGCGCCGGGGAGCGCGAACTGCGCGAACTGCCCGACATCCTCGGCAATGCCCTGCTGCAAAATATGAAGGTGGAGCTGATGCGGGCGGAATCTCGCCAGGCCGAGGCCGCTCAGCAGTTTGGCCCGCGCCACCCGCAATACCTGAGCGCGCAATCCGATGTGCAGGTGGTGCGCGAGCGTTTGCTGGCCGAACTGCGCACCGTCAGTGGCGCCATGGCCCAGGCCTACGAGCTGGCCCGCAGCCGGGTGGATGAGCTTGATTCTGCGCTGGATGCCCAAAAACGCCGGGTGCTCGAACTCAAGCAACAACAAGATCAACTGGAAGTGCTCAACCGCGAGGTGGAGAACGCGCAAAAGGTCTACGACCAGGCCCAGCAGCGCGCCAGCCAGGTGCGCCTGGAAAGCCGGCTGGACCACAGCAATATCGCCGTGCTGAACCCGGCGGTGCCGCCGGTCAAACCGCTCAAATCCAAGATGGTGCAAAAGGTGCTGCTGGCAGCGGTTATTGGCGGCGTGTTGGGCGTATTACTTGCGCTCTACCTCGAGCTGCGCGACCGCCGCATCCGCAGCCGGGAGGATTTTGACCAGCTGCTGAAGCTGGACATGGTGCTGGAGCTGCCACGGGCGGAACCTGGCGGTAACGCACGCAGTGGCATGAAGCTGTTCGATCACTGAGGACGAATCACATGTACCTGGTCGACAACAACAATGCTCAACGCCATCGCGACCCGCGCGAACTCAGCGTGCGTCTCGGCAAGATGCTGCTTGATGCGGGGAAACTGAGCGAACAAGACATCGCCCAGATCGTGGAATACCAGCATCAACATGGCCTGCGCTTTGGCGAGGCGGCCTTGCGGCTTGGCCGGATCAAGGAAGAGGATCTGGTGTGGGCGCTCTCTCGCCAGTTTGACTACCCGTGTCTGCCCGAGCAAGACGGCACTCTGGCGCCCGAGTTGATTGTGGCCCATGCCCCCTTCGGCCGCCAGTCCGAGGCCATCCGCGAGCTGCGTAGCCAGCTTGTACTGCGCTGGTTCAGCGCAGAGCACAAGTTGTTACCCGTGGTGGGGGTCAACCAACGCGTGGGCAGCAGCGTGCTGGCCGCCAACCTGGCGATATCTCTGGCACAGTTGGGGCACCATACCCTGCTGATCGACAGCAATCTGCGCGGGGGCTGCCAGCACCGCTTGTTCGGCCTCAACCCGCAGTCAGGTCTGTCGGGCATGCTAAATGAGCGCATCGCGCTGGAACACGCCGCAGTGAGTGTTAACGCCATCAAGCGGCTGTCCGTGCTGTCGGCGGGCCCCACCCCGCCCAATCCCCAAGAATTGCTGATGCGGAGTGCCTTTGTTGAGCTGCTGGCGGAAGCCTCCCGCCGCTACGACAATGTCATCATTGATTGCTCACCCGCCCATGCCTGTGCCGATGCGCAAATCGTGGCGGCCAGTGCTGGCTGTGCGTTGCTGGTGGCAGAGCGCAACATGACGCGCGCGGTGGATCTGGCCCAATTGCGTGAGCAGTTCGCCTTGGCCGGCGTGCAGATCGTGGGGGCGATCCTGAATGACGAGGCCCCCATACCAAGGAAATCGGCCTGGAGCAGGCTTTTCAGGCGCGATGCCTAAGCGGCTGAGCTAGAATGGCGGATTTCCAACCTCGACGCCCAATCAGGCTGGGGAGGCCGCCAAAGGAGACACTATGCGCTGCCCCGCCGGGCTCAGTGCCATCATCGACCAAGCCTGGCTCAGCCTGTTGAGCCTGGCGCTATCGCTCGTTTTCATCCGCTGGGGCAGCAAGCTGGACTACGGCTACTACGCCATGTTGCAAACTCCCATGCTACTGGCGCAGGGCATATTGGGGGCGCTGGTGCTTTCACCCGTCGCCACCCGCTTACCCGCCGCAGATGAGCAGGCGCGCCTGTCAGTGGCCGCCACCGCCCGCCAACTTGTAGGCCGGTTGAGCGGCACGGCGGCACTGGTGGCGGGCTTCGGGCTGTGGATGGCCGGTGCGCTCGGGCTCAGCTGGGTGGACAACAGCGCCATCATCGCCTTCGCCTTGGCGATGGCGGGTTTGTTGCTGCGGGATGGCGTGCGCGCCATGGCCTACGCCGAGGGCCAGCCAGGCACGGCCTTGCGCGCTGACCTGATCTACGGGGTGATGATGCTACTCGGCCTGTTGGTGCTCATACTGACGCAACACGTAGCCCTGGTGCCGGTGATGGCCGTGGGCGCCCTGGCAGGCCTGGTCCCGCTACTGCTGACCTTGCGCGCCCCCCGAGAGGCACGCCCCCAGGCACAATGCTGGCACGATTTCTGGCAACTCGGCCGCTGGGCACTCCCGGGTGTGGCCATCACCTGGATCACCCTCAGCGCCTACCCCCTGGTGGCCGGCAGTGTGCTGGGGCCTGACGCCGCCGCAGAGATCTCCGCCGCCCGGCTGTTCCTGATGCCCGCCGCACTCGGGTTGGTGGCGTGGTCCAACCTGTTCCGCCCGCGCTTCAGCCGTCTTCACGCCGAGCGACAGGGGGCGGAGATGGCGCGGCTGTCGCGCTGGTCCCTGGGCCTGGGGGCGCTGGCCCTGCTGGGCTATACCGGCCTGCTGCTGTTGCTGGCGCCCTGGCTGAGCCCGCTGCTGGGGGAGGACTACGCCGGCGTGTGGCCGGTGGTCGCGCTGTGGGGGCTGTACTTCCTGCTGGCCCAGCTGCGCGGGGTGTTCTCCGCCAGCCTGCTGGTGGATGAAGCCGGCTACCGACAGCTGCATCACATGGGCTGGTGCGCCATGCTGCTGTGCCTGCCCGGGCTGGCCTGGCTGGCCCCCCACGGGGTGGCCTGGATCGTGGCGGTGCTGTGCCTGGTGGAGCTGATGCAGGTGTGCTGGACCGGCGTGCTGGCGCGCCAGCGCTGGAGGTTGGCGGCATGAATCAAGCCGAATTGATCAGCATTTGCGTGTGCAGCTGCCGCCGGCCCGAACTGCTGGCCCGGCTGCTGGACAGCCTGGCCGATCAGCCATTGCCCGGTTTTGCCGCCGAGGTGGTGGTGGTGGACAACGACGCGGCCGGCAGCGCCGAGGCCGCCGTGCTGGCCGCTCGCCTGCGCCACCCGCTCCTGCCCATCCGCTATGCGGTGGAGCCCCGCCCCGGCGTATCCTTCGCCCGCAACCGCTGCGTGAGCCTGGCCCAGGGCGGATGGCTGGCCTTTATCGACGACGACGAAGAGGCCGGCGCGAGCTGGCTGGCCGAGGCCTGGGCCTGCTTGGGCCAGCACCAGGCCGATGCGGTGCTGGGGCCGGTGCTGCCGGTGTACCCACAGGGCACGCCGGCCTGGGTGGTGCAGAGCGGTTTTTTCGAGCGCCCGCGCTTCGCCAGCGGCACCCCCCTGCCGGCCAATCAGTGCCGCATGGGCAATGCGCTGATCCGCCGCGACTGGCTGGGCGAACATCCCTTTGATGAGGCGCTGGCCCGCTCCGGCGGCGAGGACTCCGCCTATTTCATGCGCATCATCGCCGCCGGCGCCC
This sequence comes from uncultured Pseudomonadales bacterium, assembly GCA_964649985.1. Taxonomy (GTDB): domain Bacteria; phylum Pseudomonadota; class Gammaproteobacteria; order Pseudomonadales; family CAZYQX01; genus CAZYQX01. The sequence continues at coordinate 28,444 of CAZYQX010000008.1, forward strand.
GGGTGGTGTGGTGCGACAGCGCCTGCGTGACGGAGCTGGTGCCCCTGCCGCGACAGCAGCTGGGCTGGATGCTCAGCCGCAGCCTGCGCGCGTCCACCACCTACTGGCGGCTGGTGAACCCCGCCCGACCGCGCTGGCGGCGCGCCGCTTCGGCACTGCTGGGGGTGCTGGCCAGCGCCCTGTTCGCCCTGGCCGGGTTGATCGCCCTGGCCGGTGGCCGCGCCCGGGCGCTGGGCTGGTGGCGGCGCGCCGCCGGTGGCCTGGGCCGCGCCCTGGCCCTGACCGGCATCAAGACCCACGGCTACGGAGGCAGCCCCGGTGGCTGAGCCGATGCTGGACTGGGCGCTGCTGGCGGGTGGCGTGCCGCTGGCCGCGCTGGCGGGCATGGCGTTGGCGCTGGTCTGGTGGCAGGGCTGGATCGGCCGCGGGCTGGTGGTACTGCTGCTGGTGATCGCCATCCTGCCCATCTTCGGCGGCTCCGGCGACGCCGACCAGGGCAGCCCCCTGCGCCAGGTGACCTGGGGTGGGCTGTTCTTCTACAGCCTGTGCATCATCATCCGCAACCAGCAGGGCCAGCTGCAGCTGCCGCTGAACTGGGTACCCTGGCCCCTCTGGCTGCTGATCGGCTACTGTCTGATCACGGTGCTGTGGTCGCCGGTGCCGGAACCCTCCTTCAAGCGCTGGGTGCAAGTCACCGGCGTGTTGCTGCTGGGCATGGCCCTGTTCCGCTCCGGCGAGGATACGCCGCTATACGAACGGCTGTTCCTGCCGGCGCTGGTGCTGTCGGTGGCCGGGCTGGTCAACCTGGCGGTCAACCCCGGCTATGCCATCGATGTGGAGGGCTGCTTCCGGGGCATCGCCAGCCACAAGAACACCTGGGGCCAGTTCTGCCTGCTGGGCGGCCTAGCCGCCCTCACGCGGGCCTTTGCCCGCGAACGCGACTGGCTGGCCTGGGGCGTTTTCACCCTCTGTGCACTGTCGGTGCTGCTCAGCAAGAGCTCGTCCTCCACCCTGATGCTGCTGGCCATCACCGGCCTGTTCGCCCTCTGGTACCTGTGGACCCTGCCCGGCCGCACCGGCAAGGCCGTCGTCACCCTGGGCGGCGGCGGCACCCTGCTGGCGATCTACCTGTATTTCGTGTTCCAGGGCGACGCCTCGGTGCAGGCCATCGCCGACGCCGGCCTCGGCACCGTGGGCAAGAACTCCACCCTCACCGGCCGCACCTATCTGTGGGAGCTGATCCAGGCCCAGATCGACCAGCACCCCTGGCTGGGCGTGGGCTACGGCGGTTTCTGGATGGGCATGGCCGGCCCCTCGGCGGCGGTGATTGTGCGGCTGGACTGGGGCCCGCCCTGGCAATCCCACAACGGCTATCTGGATGTGATCAACGAGATCGGCTACCTGGGCCTGGCACTGACCGTGCTGATGCTGCTGCACCAGGCCTGGAACCTGCTGCGCTTCTCCCGCGGGCCGCACAGTGCGCTGTTCATGTTTCACGTCGCCATCCTGGTGGCCACGGTGGTGGGCAACATCACCGAGACCTCCCTGGTGCGCACCACCCATTTCTGGTGGATTCTGTATGTCGCCTCCGCGGTGGAGGTGCAGGCGCGCCTGTTGCGCCAACCCGAGCTCTACGCCAAGAGGATTGCATGAAGCAGGTGGTGATCGTACAACGGCGCCTGACCCATTACCGCGAGGCCCTGTTCACGCTGATGCGCGCGCAGCTGGCCGCCAACGGCATACAGCTGCGCCTGCTGTGCGGCGAGGCCGCGCCCTCCGAGCAAGGCAAGCGCGACGGCGGCCGGCTGGACTGGGCTGAGCCCCTGCCCACCCACTACCTGCTGGGCGAGCGCCTCTGTTGGCTGAATTTCGGCCGCGCCGCCCGGGGCGCCGCGCTGGTGGTGATACCGCAGGAAAACAAGCTGCTCTACAACCTGCTGGCCCTCACCCTGGCCCGCCCGCCCCGGCTGGCCTTCTGGGGCCACGGCCGCAACCTGCAGTCCACCGCACCCGACAGCCTGCGCGAGCGCTTCAAGCGCTGGACCAGTCGCCAGGTGGACTGGTGGTTCACCTACACCCGCCTGGGCACCCAACTGGTGGCGGGCGACGGCGTGCCCGCCGACCGCATCACCACGCTGGAAAACGCCATCGACACCACCCAGCTGCGCCGTCAGTGTGAGGCCATCGGCCCCGAGCAGCTCGATGCATTGCGCCAGTCCCTGGGCCTGGTGGAGGGCCGCACCGCCCTCTACCTGGGCTCCCTCTATGCGGAGAAACGCATCGACATGCTGCTGGCCAGCGCCGAGGCCCTGGCCGCCGCGCTGCCTGGCTTCGCCCTGCTGGTGGTGGGCGACGGCCCCCTGCGCGGCCAGCTGGAGCAGGCCGCCCGGCAACACCCCTGGCTGCACTACCTGGGCGCCAAACAGGGCGCGGAAAAAGCGCTCTACCTGCGCGCCGCCGACATCTTCCTGCACCCCGGCGCCCTCGGCCTGGCGATTCAGGATGCCTTCGTCGCCGGCCTGCCACTGCTCACCACCGACTGCGGCAGCCACGGCCCGGAAATCGCCTACCTGGACAACGGCGTCAACGGCTTGATGGTGGAAGACAGCCTGCACGAGTACATCTACGCGGCCGAAAACGTGCTGAAGGACGCCCGCCTGCGCCAGCGCATCCAGCAGGGCGCCCGGCGCGCCGGGGAACACTACACGGTGGAAAACATGGCGCAGAATTTCTGCCGCGGCATCCAGCAGGCCCTGTCGTGAGGGGCCGCTGGCTGCTCTGGCTGAGCCCGCTGCTCGCCCTGGGACTGGCGCTCGCCTGGTGGTGGCGGCCGGTGGGCAGTGCCGGCCACCACCGCGGCCCGGCGGACGCCGTGCCGGCCAGCTACTTCGGCTTTCACGCCCACCACCTGAACCGCCAGACCCCCTGGCCCCGACAGGGCTTTGGCGCCTACCGCGCCTGGGATGCCCGGGTGCGCTGGGCCGAGTTGCAACCCGGCCCCGACAGCTGGCAGTGGCAAACGCTGGATGCGCTGGTGAGCGGCGCCGAAGCCCACCGCATGGCCGTGCTGCTGCCCCTGGGCATGCCGCCGCGCTGGGCCAGCGCCCAACCCGACCAACCCTCCGCCTACGGCCCCGGCGAGGCCGCCATGCCCCGCGAACTGGCCCTCTGGCAGGCCTACGTGACCGCCGTGGCCCAGCGCTATCGCGGCCGGGTGCAGGCCTATGAGATCTGGAACGAACCCAACCTGCCCAACTTTTTCTCTGGCACCCCCGAGGACGCCGTGCGCCTCAGCTGCAGTGCCCGGGACATCCTCAAGCGCATAGACCCCCAGGCCCAGTTGGTGTCACCCTCGGCCACCGGCAGCCACGGCCTGCGCTGGTTGGTGGATTTCCTGCGCGCCGGCGGCGGCGCCTGCGTGGACGTGATCGGCTACCACTTCTACCTGGGCCACCAGGACCCCGAGCGCCACCTGCCGCTGATCCGCGATGTGCGCAGCGCCATGCAACTGGAGGGCGCCGCCGGCAAGCCGCTGTGGAACACCGAAACCGGCTGGCTGATCGCCGATGCCGGCGCCCAGGTGGACCCGGTCAGCGCCGGCTTCAAACCCGGTGATCGGGTGCTGACCGGCGAAGCCGCCGCCGGAGTGGTGGGCCGCGCCCTGCTGCTGCACTGGCTGGCCGGCGTGGAGCGCTTCTACTGGTACGCGCTGGACAATGGCGCCATGGGCCTGCGGGATGCCCAGCAGCAACCCCGCCCGGCGCTGATCGCCTACCAGCAGCTCAGCGCCCTGCTGCAGGGCCGCCAGCTGCTGGGCTGCCAGGCCAGCGCCAGCCTGTGGCAATGCCAAATCGGCCAGCACGGCCAGCCGCTGGCCGAGGTGGTGTGGAGCACCCGCCCAGAAGGGGAAACGGTGCCGCTGAGCGGCGAGTTCCGCGCGCTCACCCGCCTCGGCCAGAGCGCCCCCCAGGCGCTGCCCAAGGCCACCCTACAGGCCGACGGCGTGCCCTGGATTCTGTGGCGCAGCCGCGCCGGGGCCAGCCCATGAGCGCCCGCCCGCTGACCATCCTGCTGGCCCACACCGCCTACCAGCAGCGCGGCGGCGAGGACGCCGTGGTGGAAGCCGAAAGCGCCCTGCTGCAGGCCGCCGGCCACCGGGTGGTGCCCTATCTGCGCCACAACGACGAACTAGCCGGGCAATCCGCCCTGCAGGCCGCCGCCGGGCTGGTGTGGTCCCGCCAGGCCGCCGCCGACATCACCCGGCTGATCCGCCAGCACCGGCCGGATGTGCTGCACGTGCACAACAGCTTCCCCCTGCTGTCGCCCGCCATCTATTGGGCCGCCGCCCGCCAGCGCGTGCCGGTGGTGCAGACCCTGCACAACTTCCGCCTGCTCTGCCCCCAGGGCACCTTGCTGCGGGCGGGCCACAGCTGTCACGACTGCCTGGGCCGCGCCCCGCTGCCCGCCATTCGACACCGCTGCTACCGCGACAGCCTGCCCGCCAGCGCCGCCCTCAGTGGCATGCTGATGCTGCACCGAGGCCTGGGCAGCTTCAGCCACAAGGTCGACCGCTACATCGCCCTCAGCGAATTCTGCCGCCACACCTTCGCGCAGGGCGGCCTGCCCGACCACAAGCTGGTGGTGAAACCCAACTTCACCCCAGACCCCGGCCCGCCACCGTGCACCCCGCGCCAGGGCGGGCTGTTCGTCGGCCGGCTGTCGCCGGAGAAGGGCATCGCCAGCCTGCTGGACGCCGCCCGCCAGGCACCTGAGATCCCGCTGCACACCCTCGGCGACGGCCCCATGGCCGCGCAGGTGCGGCACGCCCTGGGGCCGCGCCACCTGGGCCCGCGCGACCGCGCCGGCGTGCTGAGCGCCATGCAGGCCGCCCGCTACGTGGTCGTACCCAGCATCTGCCAAGAGAGCTTCGGCCTCAGCGCCATCGAGGCCTTCGCCTGCGCCACCCCGGTCATCGCCGCCCGCAGCGGCGCCCTGCCCGAGTTGGTGGAGGAGGGCCGCACCGGCCTGCTGTTCACCCCGGGCGACACCGACGATCTGCTGCGCGCCCTGCGCTGGGCAGAGCAACACCCGGACGCCATGCGCCGCATGGGTGATGAGGCCCGCCAGCGCTACCTGGCGCGCTACACCCCGGCCGCCAATCTGGCACAGCTGCAAAACATCTACATGGACGCCATCGGAGCACGCGCATGAATCGCCAGACTATCCCCGTGCTGGGAGCTCATATCGACGCCATCAGCTGGGACGATGCCATCCGCACCGTGGTGGACTGGGCCGCCGTCCGGGCCTCCCGCTACATCTGCATCTGCAATGTGCACTCGGTGGTCACCACCACGCAGGATGCCGACTACCAACGCGTGGTGAACGACGCCGACATGGCCACCCCTGACGGCGCCCCCATCGCCTGGGCCCTGCGCCGCCTGGGCCAGCCCGGCCAGCAGCGCATCAACGGCCCGGACCTGATGTGGCGCTACCTGGCCGAGGCCGAGCGCCTGGGCCAGAAGGTCTACTTCTACGGCAGCAGCGAGGACACCCTGGCCAAGCTGCAGGCCGCCATGCTGCGCCAGTTCCCCCGCCTGCCACTGGCCGGCCTCTACTCGCCGCCCTTCCGCGCCCTCAGCCCGGAGGAGGACGCCGCCGAAGTACAAGCCATCAACGACTCCGGTGCCGGCGTGGTATTCGTCGGCCTGGGCTGCCCCAAACAGGAAAAGTGGATGGCCGCCCATCGCGGCCGGATCAATGCCGTGATGATCGGTGTCGGTGCCGCCTTCGACTACCACGCCGGCACCATCAGCCGCGCCCCGCTGTGGATGCAGCATAACGGCCTGGAGTGGCTGCACCGCCTGTGCGCCGAGCCGCGCCGGCTGTGGCGCCGCTACCTGGAGACCAACAGCCTGTTCATCCTCGGCATGTTCAGGCAGTTGCTGCTGAAGCGCTGATCACACCAGGCCATGGAACCTCTGAATAAGTCCATCAAGGCGATGATGGCTAGGCAAAATCATGCGAAAAAGCGGAGTTTACTGGTCGTAAATGAGCATTTTGAGCATGATTTTAACGACGCCAGAGCGCCTTCAGGGAGTTATTCAGAGGTTCCCCAAACCCATGCCCCGGGGTGCTAGCCCACCCCACTGCCAGGCCCACACAGATCGCCATGAAACGCCGCCACACCCTGCTGACCCTGCTCATCGCCGCCCACGGCCACGCCGCCGATGCGCCCGGCGAGCCCTTCACCCTGCAACTGGAAGAGCGCATCAGCCACGACAGCAACCTGTTCCGCCTGCCGCACACCCAGGCCGCCGACGCCGCCCTGCAGCACTATCGCGCCCAGCGCTCAGACACCCTCAACCGCGCAGGAATGGCCGCCAGTGCCCGCGCCGGCCTGGGCCAGCAGGGCTTCAGCCTGGACGCCCACGCCTACGACAACCGCTACCAGCACAACAACCCCCTGGACCACACCTCAGGCGACGCCGAGGCCCGCTGGCAATGGCAGCTGAGCAGCGCCCTCAGCGGCCGGCTGGGCCATCGCTACCAGCGCGAACTGACCGGCTTCGACAACACCCGCGTGCTGGTCAAGGACCTGATCGACAGCGACAACAGCTACCTGGGCGCCGAGTGGGCCCTGGGCAGCCAATGGCAGCTGCTGGGCGAGTTGAACCAGCGCGACACCCGCCACAGCGACCGCCTGCAAAGCGGCAGCGACAACACCCTCAACGGCCAGCGCGCCGGCCTGCGCTACACCAGCACCGCCGGCAACAGCTTCGGCCTGGAACAGCGCGACAACAGCACCCGCTACGACCGCGACACCGCCAACCAGGACTACGACGACCGCTGGCAGACCCTCACCACCCAGTACCAGCTCAGCGGCAAAACCCGCCTGGAAGCCCAGGCGGGGCGCCAGAGCCGCAACTACCACAACACCAGCAATGGCGACTTCGACGGCAACACCGGCCGCGCCACCCTGCGCTGGCAGGCCAGCCTGAAAACGCGGCTGGAGCTGGCCGCCTTCCGCGAGTTGCAATCCTATGTGGAGCAGGACGCCGACTACTTCGTCAGCCAGGGCCAGCGCCTCAGCCTGGGCTGGCAGCCGCGCCAGAAATTCACGTTGAACGTCGCCTACCAGCAAGCCGACCACGACTACCAGCGCCAGGGCCCGGCCCTGTTCAACACCCCGCTGCGCGAAGACCGCGTGCGCAGCACCGAGCTGGGCGCCCGCTACACTCCCTGGCCACAGCTGGAACTCGGCCTGCAACTCAAACAGGAGCAGCGCGATGCCAATCAGGCAGAAAATGATTTCGATGCCGACATCGTCAGCGCCTGGATTAATTGGGATATTTGACGGCGCAGTGTTCAATTTTCACATGGCGATTTGACGCTGAAAAAATCCATTTTTAGCCGTTACAAAACATCAAAATGGCTGAAAAAATAAGCAAATATTGACTTTGCACCCGCTGTCGCGCCAAATGAAATACCTCTGACCTGTTCGCCAGGCAAGCTCAGGGCAACCCCAGGAGGCAGCCGAATGGAAATCATCGAAAAACAACTGGATTTTCTCAACCAGACCATGAAGGAAACCGCCGCCGAGGCCAATGGTTTCCTGCTCAAATACCACTTTGGCGGCATCATCGCCGTGATCGCGCTGTTGAACACCCGCTGGGAATTGTTGGATGCCCCCGGCCTGGCGCCGGCGAAAAATATCTGGCTGCTCGCTGCGGCAACGCTGCTCGTGCTGGCCTTGAGCCTGATTTATTTTGTGGCGGTGATGCGCCGCTACCGCGACTACCTGCTTTCCCACCGCAGGCTGAAATACAAACACGAACTCTCGTTGCACTGCCTGCTGTGCGAGGGCGATGCGGCCACCTACCAGTACTACCTTGAACAGAGCGTGAAAGCTGCACCGCAGGCCGAAATGGCCGTCAGTCTGGCGCGAGAACAGCGCTACAGCTTCGAGCAGATGGCGCACTATTTACTGGATCACCACCGGCGCAAATATGGGCAGGAAAACCGGCTGGATCGCCTCCAGCTCGGCATCGCCCTGCTGATCATCGCCATCACCCTCACGGTGCGCATCAGCTTTTTAGCGCACTGATCGGCGCAACCAACGCCCACGCCCGCCCATGGGCGTGCCCTAGGGGAGTGCCACCCAGCCCAGCGCCGCCGCCATCAGCTGCCCCGCCGCCAGCCCGCCGTCGTGGGCGGGTATCTGCTCCGGACAGTACAGCGCGATGCCCCGCGCCACCAGGGCCTGCTGGCATAGCTGCAGCAGCAGGCGGTTCTGAAAGCAGCCTCCGCCCACCGCCACCTGCACGAACCCGCCTTGCTGCGCCAGCTGCGCCAGTGCCTCGGCCAGGGTGAGGTGAAAGCGCCGCGCCTGCAGGGCAACCGGGGCCGGCTCGGCCAGCAGGGCGGCCAGCAGCGGGCGCCAGTCCAGCTGGCCATGCGCCAGCGGCAGCGGATAGGGCGTGACCTCCCCGCGCCAGCCCTCGGCGGCGAACTGCAACTGCATGGCGGCATCGCCCTCGAAGCGGTTGTGCTGGCGCAGCCCGAGCAGGCTGGCCACGGCATCGAACAAGCGCCCCACACTGCTGGCGCGGGGGCAGTTGAGGCCCTTGTGCAGCATCTGCCCAAGCACCGCCAGTTCGCCGGGCTCGAAGCGGTCGGTGAGCAGCGGGTGCGCCAGCGCCTCGACCCCCTGCAGCTCATACAGCGCACCCAGCAAGGCGCGGCGTGGCTCCCGCGCGGCCCGGTCGCCGCCGGGCAGGGGAATAGGCCGCAGCCGGTGGCTGAGGCGCGGGCCGCCCTCGCCGATGGCGTAGCACTCGCCGCCGCACAGCTGGCCGTCTGCCCCCAGGCCCAGGCCATCCCAGGCGACGCCCAACAGCGGCGGCTGCAGGCCGTGTTCGCCCACCACCGCCGCGATATGCGCCAGGTGGTGGGGCACGCCCTGGCGCGGCAGGGCGAAAGTCGCCGCCTCCGCGGTGCTGGCATAGTCCGGGTGCAGGTCGTGCAACACCGCCGCCGGCGACCACTGGTAGAGGCGCTGGTGGTGGCTGATGTCGCCCCGGGCGGCCTGCAGCGCCTCCGGCTGATCCAGCTCGCCGTGGGGGGCGCTGAGCAGCAACTGGCCGGCCAGGCCGATGGCGTGGCTGTGCTTGTGCTGGCCGCCCAGGGCCAGCCAATCGGGCAGCCGGGGCGATACCCGCAGCGCCTCGGGCACCCGCCCCCGGGCCCGGCGCAGCCACTGGGGTCGGCCCTGGAGCAACTGCAGCACCGCATCGTCCAGCCGTTGGGCGATGGGGCGGTCATGACCCAGCAGCCGGTCGGCGATGGGGGCTAGGCTTTGCCGCGCCTCGGCATCGTCGATGCAGAGCGGCGCGCCGGCCAGGTTGCCGCTGGTGCACACCAGCGGGCCGCCAAAGGCCGCCAGCAGCAGGTGGTGCAGCGGGCTGGCCGGCAGCATCAACCCCAGGTAGGGGGTAGCGGGCGCCACCGAGGGGGCAATCGCACTCGGCCGGCGCGGCAGCAGCAGAATGGGCGCGCTGGGGTCGGCTAGCCAGGCGCTGGCGGCGGCGTCCAGTGCAACCAGCGCGGCGGCCTGGCGCACATCCTGCACCAGCAGGGCCAGGGGCTTGTGGGGGCGCTGCTTGCGCTGGCGCAGCCGGGCCACCGCCGCCTCGTTGCAGGCATCCACCAGCAGCTGGTAGCCGCCCACCCCTTTGAGGGCGACAATCTGCCCATCCCGCAGGGCGCTGGCGGCCTCGGCGATGGGCTCGCCGGGCAGCGGGCGGCCGTCTGCGTCCACCCACCACAGCCGGGGGCCACAGGCCGGGCAGCACAGGGTCTGGGCGTGGAAACGGCGGTCATGCGGGTCGCGGTATTCCGCCTGGCAGGCCGGGCAGGGCGGAAAGGCGGCCATATGCGTGTTGGCCCGGTCGAAGGGCAGCGCCAGGGCGATGCTGTAGCGCGGGCCGCAGCTACTGCAGCTGATGAAGGGGTAACGGTAGCGGCGGTCGGCGGGGTCCTGCAGCTCCCGCAGGCAGTCCGGGCAGGTCGCGGCATCCGGCAACAGGGCCGGCGCTGCCGTGCCCTCGGCCTGGCTGGCCAGGATAACAAAGCCGGCTTCGGCGACGGGCGGCAAGGCTTCTCGCGCCAGCGCATCCAGCCGGGCGGCGGCGGGCAGCAGCACCGGCAGCGCCGCCACGAAGGCTTCCACCGCCTCGGCAGGCCCTTGCAGCGCCAGTTCCACCCCCTGGGGCGCATTGCGCACCCAGCCGCTCAGCCCCCGGGCCAGGGCCTGCCGGGCCAGGGCCGGGCGCGCGCCCACCCCCTGCAAGCGACCCTGCAGGCGCAACAGCAGACGGAGCGGTGGCGGGTCGGCACTGGCGTTCGCTTGCGGCATCGCATGAAATTGTCATGATTGCTTTGCCACAGTGTGACATAGACGCCATCATCAAGGGGTGGATGAATGAGGAGCACCGCATGCGGGCCGAACTGGGTCGCGAGGCACTGGAGCAGATACTGAACCGCCATCGGCGGCAGCCCCTGGCGTTGCTGCAGGTGCTGCGCGAGGTGCAGGCGGCCGCCGGCTGTGTGTCAGCCACCAGCATGGCCCATATCGCCGCGGCCTTGGGCCTGCCCATCGGTCAGATCCAGGGCGTGGTGAGTTTCTACGCCTTTCTCTCCGCCGAGCCGCGCGGCGACTACCAGCTCTACCTCAGCGACAGCATCACCGACCGCATGCTGGGCAACGGCGAGGTGATCGACACCCTGTGCCAGGCGCTCGCCATCAGCCCGGGCCAAACCCGGGCGGACGGCCGGGTCAGCCTGCACCTCACCTCCTGCACCGGCCTGTGCGATCAGGGCCCCGCCGGGCTGATCAACGAACGGCCGCTGGTGCGGCTGGACGCCCAGCGGGCCGCCGACATCGCCCGCCGCATCGAGGCGCGCCAGCCCCTGGCGCAGTGGCCGGCGGACTACTTCGCGGTGCACAACCCGCTGCGCCGGCGCGATGCCGGCCTCAATGCCAGCCTGGCCCCGGGCCAGGCCCTGCGCCGCTGCCTGGCGGCGGGTGCCGAGGCGATGTGGCGCGAGCTGCACAGCGCCGGCCTGCGCGGCCGGGGCGGCGCCGGTTTCAGCCTGGCCGGCAAGTGGCAGGCCTGCCGTGACACCCCCGGCGAGCACATCGTGGTCTGCAACGCCGACGAGGGCGAGCCCGGCACCTTCAAGGACCGCTTCCTGCTGATGGAGCACGCCGGCCAGGTGATCGAGGGCATGAGCCTGGCGGCGCTGCTGCTGGGTGCCCGGCGCGGGTTCATCTACCTGCGCGGCGAGTACGCCTTCATTCGCCCGGCGCTGCAACAGGCCCTGGCGGAGGCCCGGCGCGCCGGCCTGCTGGGCCCGGACATCCTCGGCAGCGGTCACGGCTTCGAGATCGAGATCCACCTGGGCGCGGGCGCCTACGTCTGCGGCGAGGAGACCGCCCTGCTGGACTCCCTGCAAGGCCTGCGCGGCATTCCCCGCATCCGCCCGCCCTTCCCCGCCAACGTGGGCTACCTGGGCCAGCCGACCCTGGTCAACAACGTGGAGAGCTACTTCCAGGCGGTGCAAATCGCCGCCCTGGGCGGAGCCTGGTTCGCCGCCCAGGGCACCGAGGCCTCTCGCGGCACCCGGGTGCTCAGCGTGAGCGGTGACGTGGCGCGGCCGGGGCTGTACGAGTACCCCTGGGGTACCCCGGTGCGGCAGATCCTGGCCGAGGCCGGCGCGGAGCAGGCCATCGCCGTGCAAGTGGGCGGCCCCTCCGGCCAGCTGATCGCCCCGCATGAATACGACCGCTGCATCGCCTTCGAAGACCTGCCCACCGGCGGCTCCTTCATCGCCTTCGGCCCCGGGCGCGACATCCTCGAAGTGGTGCAAAGTTTCGCCCACTTCTTCGCCCACGAGAGCTGCGGTTTCTGCACCCCCTGCCGGGTGGGCAGCGACCACCTGGCGCGCCAGCTGGACCGCCTGTGCCGGGGCCAGTTGAGCCGGCCGGAACTGGACGCTCTGCAAGCCACCGCCCGGCTGCTGCGCGACACCAGCCAGTGCGGCCTGGGCCAGACCGCCGGCAACCCGCTGCGGGATGCGCTGCGGCGCTTCCCGGCGCTGTTCGAGGCCCGCCTCAGCCCGGAGTTCGTGCCCTTGTTCAACCTGGAGCAGGAGCTGGCCCCGGCCCGCCAGCTGCGCCACGCCTGCTATCTGGCCCCGGGAGCGAAGCATGACTGACACACTGCAGCTGGATGGCCGCGCCGTGCCGATCCAACCCGGCCAGACCGTGATGGAGGTAGCCCAGGTCGCCGGCGTCTACATCCCCCATCTGTGCCACCACCCCGCGCTGGCGCCGGTGGGCAGCTGCCGCCTCTGCACGGTGGAGGTGGACGGCCGCCGGGCCGCCGCCTGCACCCTGCCGGCGCGACCGGGCATGGTGGTCAACAGTGCCTCCGCGGCCCTCAACGCAGACCGCCGCGAGCTGACCCGCCTGCTGTTCGCCGAGGGCAACCACGTCTGCCCCGGCTGCGAGCGCAGCGGCAACTGCCAATTGCAGGCGGTGGCTTACCACCTGGACATGGAAGAACCCTGGCAAGCCCCGCTCTACCCCCGCCGCCAGCTGGATGCCTCCCACCCCGAGGTGCTGCTGGAGCGGGACCGCTGCATCCAGTGCGGCCTGTGCGTGCGCGCCAGCCAGGCGCTGGATGGCAAGAACGTGTTCACCCTGGCCGGTCGGGGCCTGGCCACCACCCTGCTGGTCAACAGCCCCAGCGGCCTGCTGGGCGACAGCGACATCAGCGCCCAGGACCGCGCCGTGCAGGTCTGCCCGGTGGGGGCGCTGCTGGTGCGCGGCCACGGCTTCGAGCGCCCCATCGGCCAGCGCATCTACGACGCCGGCGACATCAGCCAGGTGGGCCACCACAATCCCCAGGAGCAGGCGCCATGAGCGGCAAACTGAGCCTCGCCACCTGCTCCCTGGCCGGCTGCTTCGGCTGCCACATGTCCTTCCTGGATGCCGACGAGCGTCTGGTAGGCCTGCTACAGCGGGTGAGGCTGGACCGCAGCCCCCTCACCGACCAGAAGCACTGCGCCCCCCAGGTGGACATCGGCCTGGTGGAAGGCGGCATCGCCAACCAGGACAACCTGGACACCCTGCTGGAATTCCGCCGCAGCTGCCGCATCCTGGTGGCCGTGGGGGCCTGCGCCCTCAGCGGCGGCGTGCCCGCCCTGCGCAACCGGCTCAGCCTGCAAGAATGCCTGGACACCGCCTACTGCCACGGTGTCGGGGTGGTTAACCCCCAGATCCCGTCCGACCCGGAAATCCCCCTGCTGCTGGCCCAGGTGCACCCCATCGAGAGCGCGGTGGCGGTAGACTACGTGCTGCCCGGCTGCCCGCCGCCGGCAGACGCCTTTCTGGAACTGCTCAACGCCCTGCTGGAGGGCCGCCAGCCACAGCTGCCGGCGGAGTGGAGGAGATTCGATTGAACATATTGCATAGGCTGCCCTCTGCGCCCACCGCGACTACAGCGGCTGCTAGCCGCTGTAGCGACCAGGCTCGCCTGCGCCGATGAACAGCCACGACCACCTGGAAACCGCCCCCGATCCCGCCGGCCTGCAGCGGGTGGTGATCGAGCCCCTCAGCCGGGTGGAGGGCCACGGCAAGGTCACCCTGCTGCTGGACGAACAACGCCGGGTGCGCCAGGCGCGGCTGCACATCGTCGAGTTTCGCGGCTTCGAGCGCTTCATCCAGGGCCGCCCCTACTGGGAGGTGCCCACCCTGGTGCAGCGGCTGTGCGGCATCTGCCCGGTGAGCCACCTGCTGGCCGCCTCCAAGGCCTGCGATGCCTTCGCCATCGGCGCCAGCCCGGTCACCGCCACCGCCGACAAGCTGCGCCGCCTGCTGCACTACGGCCAGGTGCTGCAGTCCAACGCCCTGCACTTCTTCCACCTGGCCTCGCCGGACCTGCTGTTCGGCGCCGACGACCCGGTGGCCCACCGCAACCTCAGCGGCCTGCTGCAGGACCACCCGGACATCGCCATGCGCGGCATACTGCTGCGCAAATACGGCCAGGAGCTGATCCGCCACCTCACCGGCAAGCGCGTGCACGGCACCGGCTCGGTGCCCGGCGGTTTCAACAAGGCCCTCGCCCCCGGCGAGCGCGACGCCCTGCTGGCCGACATCGACCAGATCGTGCAGTGGAGCCAGCAGGCCATCGCGCTGGCCCGCAACCTGTTCCTGGCCGACCCCGCCCAGGCCCACTTCGGCGCGGCCGCCGGCGCCTTCATGTCGCTGGTGCGCCCGGACGGCGGCTACGAGCTCTACCACGGCGGGCTGCGGGTGAAGAGCGCCGACGGCCAGTTGCTCGAAGACCAGCTGCCGCCCAGCCGCTACCTCGACCTGATCCAGGAGGAAGTCAAACCCTGGAGCTACATGAAGTTCCCCTTCCTGCGCCGGCTCGGCACCGAGGCCGGCCGCTACCGGGTGGGGCCGCTGGCGCGCCTCAACAACTGCGATTTCATCCCCACCCCACTGGCGGAGCAGGCCCGGCGCGAATTTGTCGCCTGGGGCGGCGGCCGGCCGGTGCAGGCCACCCTGGCCATGCACTGGGCGCGCATGATCGACATCCTCTACTGCGCCGAGGCGATCCGCGAGCTGCTGCTGGACCCGGACATCCTCGGCAGCGACCTGATGGCCAGCGGCGAGCCGCTGCGGGAAGGGGTGGGCATCATCGAGGCACCGCGCGGCACCCTGATCCACCACTTCCAGATCGACGCCCAGGGCCTGATCAGCATGGCCAACCTGATCGTCTCCACCACCCACAACAACCACGGCATGAACGAATCGGTGCGCGCGGCCGCCGCCGAGGTGTTCGACGGCCGGGCGCTCAGCGAGGGCCTGCTCAACCGCATCGAGGTCGCCATCCGCGCCTACGATCCCTGCCTCTCCTGCGCCACCCACGCGGTGGGCAAGATGCCCCTGCAGGTGGAGCTGGTGGACGCCGGCGGCGCCCCCCTGGAGCGCGCCAGCCGCGACAGCGACGGCCACTTCCAGAGGCAACCGGCATGAGCGAGATCGCCCCGCTGCTGGTGATCGCCTGCGGCAACCCCGCCCGGGGCGACGACGCCGCCGGCCCGCTGCTGGCCGAGCGCCTGAGCGACTGGCTGCAGCAGAGCGGGCTGCCCTCGGTGGAGGTACTGGTGGACTACCAGCTCAACATCGAGCACATCCTCGACCTGGTCGGCCGCCGCCGGGTGCTGTTCGTGGACGCCCTGGCGCGCCCCTTCAGCGCGGACTTCCGCTGCGAGCGCTTGCAGCCGCGCCGGGACGCCAGCCACAGCAGCCACGCCTGCAGCCCCCACGGCCTGCTGCAACTGTTCGAACAACTGCGCGGCGAGGCCGCCCCCAGCGCCGAGCTGCTAACCATCCCCGGCGAGCGCTTCGCGCTGGGCGAGCCCCTCAGCCCCCACACCGCCCGCCGGCTGGAACACGCCTGGGCCTACCTGCAGCAGTGGTGCCTGGCCCATGCATGAGCTGTCGCTGGCGGAGGACATCCTGGCCATCGTCGAGCAACACGCCGCCGGCCAGCGGGTGCAGAGCATCAGCCTGCAGATCGGCCAGCTGGCCCAGGTGGAGCGGGAGGCACTGCTGTTCGCCCTGGCCAGCGTGCTGCACGGCAGCACCGCCGAGGGCGCCCAGGTGGAGGTGGAAGAGGTACCCGCCAGCGGCCAGTGCCGCTGCGGCCACCGGCAAGCCATGGCGGAGCGCTATGCGGCCTGCGAACGCTGCGGCGCGCCGGGGCTCACCCTGCAGAGCGGCCAGGAGCTGCGCGTGCGCAGTATCGCGCTGCTGGCCAGCCCTCCGCCCACGCATTGATCTGATTGAGTGGAGACACCCCGATGTGCACCGTCTGCGGCTGCAATCAACCCCACAGCTTCGGCCGGGCCACCCCAGCGGCCGGCCGGGTGGATCTGAGCCAAGCTCTGCCTGCCCGCAGCGCCCCGGGCAGCCTGCACTTCGGCCAAGGCAGCGCCGGGGTGCACGTGCCCGGCCTGAGCCAGACGCGCATCATCGAGATCGAGCAGGACATCCTCGGCCGCAACAACCAGCACGCCGCCGCCGTGCGCCAGCACCTGGCCGCCCGCCACACCCGGGCCATCAACCTGCTGTCCGGCCCCGGCGCCGGCAAGACCACCCTGCTGGTGGAGACCCTGCGGCAGCTGCGCGCACAGGGCATGCCCCTGGCGGTGATCGAGGGCGACCAGCAAACCAGCCGCGACGCCGAGCGCATCCGCGCCACCGGCGTGCCCGCCCTGCAGATCAACACCGGCAAGGGTTGCCACCTGGACGCCAGCATGATCGAGCGCGCCCTGGCCCAGCAAGCCGCGCCAGAAAACGGGCTGCTGTTCATCGAAAACGTCGGCAACCTGGTCTGCCCCGCCGCCTACGACCTGGGCGAAGCCGCCAAGGTGGTGCTGCTCTCCGTCACCGAGGGGGAGGACAAACCGCTCAAATACCCCGACATGTTCGCCGCCGCCGACCTGGTGCTGATCACCAAGATCGACCTGCTGCCACACCTGAATTTCGACCTGGCGGCCTGCCTGGCACACCTGAGGGCCATCAACCCCCACGCGCCCTGCCTGCAACTCTCGGCCACCAGCGGCGAGGGCATGGCGGCGTGGCTGGAGTTCTGGGCGCCCCTAAATCCCAGTTAAACCCCCTACACAGTTCTTGACGCCTCACCAAGCGTGCCTAACATTTTCACTTAGGCAATTTGTCTAACAGACAACATTGGAGGTTTCATGAAGCTTCATCCACTCGCGGCCGCAATCGCCATCAGCTTTGCCGCCAGCCACGGACTCGCAGCTCCCATCACCCTGCAGGGTAACTACATCAAAATTGGCACCAATGATCTCAGCGGCGCGCTGGGCTCAGGGGGCTCGGCCCCACCCGGCATTCTCTTCGATGGCACCGGCCAGGGAAACTTCAATCCCGCCTACGACTACCTCACCCCCGGTACCGCATTTGAGGGCTACGGCATCAGCAGCAACCTGGGCGACCAAAAGCGCAACAACGCGATCGGGATGTTCAACACCACCACCAACTGGGTCACCGACAGTTTCACTGACTACAGCGGGGTTGCTCAAGGCGGCTTCACTTATGACAAGCGCGTGATCTGGCAGGGCACCTACAACGATGGCGGCAATGGTTACACCCTCAACCGCGATATCGCCTTCAACAACAACGACAAGCGCATCACCATCCGCACCACCATCACCGCCATCAGCAACCTGACCAACCTGAAATTCGCCGAGTTTACCGACCCGGATGTGCAAGCCACAGGCGGGGATAGCAGTGCGGGCAACAACAGTCTGGGCGCGGGCAGCATCCCCGCCTCAGACCTGGCACTGGCCAGCGCGACCGCGTCCGGCTACACCATCGGCTTATACAGCAACAGCGCGGTGACTCACCACGCCGGCATCGACACCCCACTATGGAGCACTCTGCCCGCCGACTACCTGGCCGGCAACGACGACGGCGCCACCCCCTCTGACAGCGCCATCGGCATGGGCTTCAACATCGGCACGCTCAACAGTGGCGATAGCATCACACTGCTCTACTACTATGTGTTCGGTACCGACCTTGCCGATCTGCTGAATCAGACCGGTGTAGTCATTGATACCGGCTCAACCTATGTCGATACCGCCGCCCCCACCGGCCTCGCCCCCCTGGCCAGCTATCTCGACCAGCACGACGACACCGGCAAGCGAAGCGAGCTGGCCGACGAATTAAACGAGATGAGCGAACAGGGCGTTGAGGACGCACTCAAATCCGTGCTGCCCACCAACGCCACCGTCGCCGCCGAAGTCGCCAACAGCGGCCTCGGCACCAGCATCGACATGCTGCACGAGCGCGCCGGCACCGTGCTCGGCAGCCTCAATACCGTGCGCGATTTCCTGGCACAAGGCCGAGACGATCGCGAAGCGGCCTTCACCCTGCCCGAAGCCCAGGGCTCGCAGCTGGACGATCTCGCCCGGGGCCTGGCCGCCACGCCCTATCAGCGTTTCCAGACCGGTCAACAGGCCATGTGGGTGCAAGGGGTTGGCGGGCAAACCAATGGCGACAAAAGCGACCTGACCCATGGTTATGATGCCGACCACTACGGCGTTGTGATGGGCTATGAATACTCGCTCAACGAATCGGCCTTCCTCGGCCTGATGTATGGCGGCATTCAATCTGCAGTAGAGTACGGGCAAAACTCCGGTGACACGGAGGTGTTTTCCCACCATTTGGGCCTCTACGGCCAGTATCTGCTGGGTAGCTACAAACTGACCGCCCTGCTGAGTTACGGCATGTCCGATTACGACAACACCCGCAAGATCAATGTGGGCAATGTGAGCGGCAAAGCCACCGCCGACTACGACGGCGACAGCCAGTCGGTGTCCATCGGGCTAAGCAGGCTCTTCACACACGCCGAATGGGAAATCGAGCCCTTCGCCGTATTGGCCTATACCGCCTCGACCACCGATAGCTATACCGAGGCCGGCACCGAGGGCCTCACCATGGCCGTGGGAGGAGACACACTGGAAATCGCCAGCCTGCGCCTGGGCAGCGGCTTCAAACGCGACGTGCAACTGGGCGCGGTGGACGGCACCGTCACCCTCAAACCCTCCTTCCGCCACCAGGAAGGCCTCAACGAGACGGCCAATGACGTCCGCTTTGTCGATGTCAGCCCCACCACCACCGTGCGCGGCGACGACCTGACCCGCGACAGTGTGGGCATGGCCTTCGAGCTCGGGGCTCACATCAGCGAATCCGGCACGCTCAAAGCAGGTTACGACCTGGACCTCAGCGAGGATCAATCCTCCAACAACGTCTATGTCGGTTACCAGTACTCCTTCTGACGCGCCCCCCCGGGGTTCGACCAGCTCCCGGGGGCTTACAACCAGCCCCGCTCGGCGAAGGATACACAGTCCCCATCGCCGATCACAAAGTGATCCAGCACGCGAATGTCCACCAGCGCCAGGGCACTGCTCAGGCGCTCGGTGAGGCGGCGGTCGGCCTGGGAGGGCTCCGCCACCCCGGAAGGATGGTTGTGGGCGAAGATCACCGCCGCCGCATTGTGGGCCAGGCAGTGCTTGATCACCTCGCGCGGGTAGACGCTGGCCGCATCCAGCGTGCCGCGAAACAACTCCTCGAAGGCAATCACCGCGTGCTGGCTGTCCAGGTACAGACAGGCGAACACCTCGTGCGGGCGATCCCGCAGGCGGCTGCGCAGGTAGCTGCGGGTGTGAGCCGGGCTGCCCATCACATCGCCCTTGGCCAGGCTCTCCCACAGATGGCGCCGGGCCATCTCCAGCGCCGCCGAAAGCTGGGCGTACTTGGCCGGCCCCAACCCCTTGGCCGCGCACAGCTGCTGGCGCCCGGCCGACAGCAGCGGCCGCAGCCCGCCAAACTCGCCCAGCAGTTGGCGGGCCAGATCCACGGCACTGCAACCGGGCAGGCCGGTGCGCAGGAAGATGGCGAGCAGTTCGGCGTCAGACAGGGCCTCGGGCCCGCGATGTAGCAGTTTTTCCCGCGGGCGTTCCGCCAGCGGCCAGTCCTTGATGGTCATGCGTGCGCTCCGTGCATGTGTAGCCCCGTCCCGACGGGATTGCGCCATTCTAGCAAAATGCGCAAAAACCTCGCCAAACCCCGGTCACACCTACAAAAATTCAGCATATAGTGCTAGGTTTTACCCAGGTTTTTGTTGGAATACCGCCATGTCCCTGCGCAACAGGCGCATCCTGCTCGGCGTCACCGGCGGCATCGCCGCCTACAAGAGCGCAGACCTCGTGCGCAAGCTCAAAGAGCGCGGCGCCCAGGTGCGCGTCGCCATGACCGAAGGCGCCACCGCCTTCGTCACCCCGATGACCTTCCAGGCCCTGTCCGGTGAGCCGGTACACACCGCCCTGCTGGACCCCGCCGCCGAAGCCGCCATGGGCCATATCGAGCTGGCCAAGTGGGCCGAGCTGGTGCTGGTGGCGCCGGCCTCCGCCGACTTCATGGCCCGCTGCGCCAACGGCCTGGCCAACGACCTGCTGAGCACCCTCTGCCTGGCCACCGAGGCGCCGCTGGTGCTGGCCCCGGCCATGAACCAGGCCATGTGGCGCCACCCCGCCACCCAGGCCAATGCCCGCACCCTGCAGGGCTACGGCACCCGCCTGCTGGGCCCCGCCGCCGGCGCCCAGGCCTGTGGCGACGTGGGCCCCGGCCGCATGCTGGAGCCGCTGGAGATTGCCGAGGCGGTGGAGCAACTGTTCGCCCCCGGCCCCCTCCGCGGCAAGCGCGTGGTGATCACCGCCGGCCCCACCCGGGAGGCCATCGACCCGGTGCGCTACATCAGCAACCACAGCTCAGGCAAGATGGGCTTCGCCCTGGCCGAGGCCGCCCGTGATCTGGGCGCCGAGGTCACCCTGATCGCCGGCCCGGTGAACCTGGCCACACCCAACGGCGTGACCCGGCAGAACGTCATCAGCGCAGAAGACATGTACCAGGCCAGCATGGCCCTGATGGGCCAGTGCGATGTGTTCATCGGCGCCGCCGCCGTGGCCGACTACCGCCCGGCCCAGGTGGCCGCGCAGAAGATCAAGAAAACCGGCGAGCAGATGGGCGTGGCGCTGGAGCGCAACCCCGACATCATCACCGCCGTGGCCGCCCATCCCCAGCGCCCCTTCACGGTGGGCTTCGCCGCCGAAACCCAGGATGTGCTGGGCTACGCCCGGGACAAGCTCAGCCGAAAGAAGCTGGACATGATCATCGCCAACGACGTCAGCAACCCCGCCATTGGCTTCAACAGCGAGGAAAACGCCGTCACCGTGGTGTGGGCCGACGGCAGCGAGAGCATCGCCCAGGCCAGCAAGCAACAGGTCGCCAGATCGCTGCTGGACTTGATCGCGCGCAGGGCAGGCTATTATTAGTGAGGTTTTGCGCGGGATGCGCGTCGCTGTACACGACAATCGCACCCCACATGCACGGTAACCGTATTACACCCGGGCACCCAGGGTTCCCGCATAGATTGCAACAGAAGGACACATGGCCAAGGCACCGGTTGCGGCAGACGCCGCGCAACAAGACAAACGCAAGTCGTCCACAGACCCTCGCACAGCGCCGCTCTATATCGCAATAGGCATTGCTACATTGCTGCTCCTGTTGGGTAACGGCGCAGGCCTGCTCGGGCAGCAATTAGCCAGCGAACACGTCAGCGCGCACATCGCGGCGCTGCAGGTCGACCGCCAACACGCCCAAGTGGAGCAAGCGCTCAGCGACTGGCGCGACGCACTCAGCTCGACCGCCAGTGACCCGGTGCTCACCGCCACACTACAAACCGGCGACATGGCGGCCATCAACACCATGGAACAGTCTCTCCGGTTGCGCTTTCCGGGTGCCCTGGGGCTGGAACTGGTGCCGCTCGGCCCACTGGGCGTTGCCGGCATCCGCACTGAAGACATCCCCAACACCTCGGTGCTCGAACTCAATTTGATCACCCGCGCACTCAACGACGAAGAGCATCACCCCGAAGCACTCAAGCAAGGCACCGACGTGGCCATTGCCTTGGTGCAGCCCGTGCGCGACAGCCAAAAGAGAGCCGTGGGCGCCATCCTGTTGCGCCAGCCTGCTAGCGCATTACAGGCTCGCCTGAAACGCCTCGATGGCAACGCCGGGCAAACCCGCCTAGTACAAAAGTTCAACCAATCCGAGCTATTGATTGCCCAGGAAGGCGACGCCAGCGGTGCCCAGACTGCGGAGCGTGTGATGAATGGTGGGCGCTGGAGCCTGAGCTTCAATCCCAGCCCCACCGCCCTCGCGCAGGTCTTGCCGCCCCTGTGGCCACTGCTGATCACCTCTGTCCTGTGGGCACTTGGCCTGTTTGGCGTGATCTTCCTGATACATCGCAAACTGAACAATATCTATCGCGACGACATCGCCAAGCTGAAACAACTATTGGTCTCCCTGGTAGCCAGGCCGGACTCAACCGCGCCCCAATTCGCCTTGGCATCCTTCAACGAACTGGGCGAAGCCGCCGTGGCGGTGGGCCGCCGCGCCCTGACAGGGGCGGCCGTGGTCACCAATGCCAAAGTGGGCGCCCAACCTGCGGGAGCCACTATCGAAGTCATCGAGGAAACCGCCCCGCCACCGCTCCTGTCCCTACCCGATCAGATCTTCCGCGCCTATGATATTCGCGGCCGCGTCAGCGCCGATGAAATCACCCCGGAACTTGCCCAACTGATCGGCCGCGCGATAGGCAGCGAGGCGCAAGATCTCGGCCAGCGCAGCGTGGCCGTTGCGCGCGACGGCCGCCTCAGCAGCCCGGCGCTAGCCGATGCCCTGACAGAAGGCCTGTTGGAAAGCGGTGTGGACGTGCTCGACTTGGGCCAAGTGCCCACCCCACTGCTCTATTTCAGCACGCACAACAGCGAGACTCAAAGTGGCGTCATGGTGACCGGCAGCCACAACCCCAAGGATCAGAACGGCTTCAAGATCGCCATCGGCGGCCACACCTTATCAGGCGGCGAGATCACCGCCCTGCGCGACCGCATTGCCCAACGCAATTTCCGCAGCGGCAAGGGCACGCGCCAAGTGGTGCAAATTGAAGACGACTACATCAACCATATCATCGCCGACATCGCCATCGCCCAGCCGCTCAAAGTGGTGCTGGATGCGGGCAACGGTGTCGCCGGCGCCATCGCCCCGCGCCTGTTCAGCGAGCTGGGCTGCGAGGTGGTGCCGCTGTTCTGCGAGGTGGACGGCCACTTCCCCAACCACCATCCAGACCCCAGCGTACCCGCCAATCTGCAGGCCCTGATTGAGCGCGTGCAGGCGGAAAATGCCGACCTCGGCGTGGCCTTCGACGGCGACGGCGATCGCCTGGCGGTGGTCACCCGCAGCGGCCAGATCATCCCCGCCGACCGCCTGCTGATGCTGTTCGCCAAGGATGTGGTGTCCCGCAATCCCGGCGCCGACGTGCTGTTCGACGTCAAATGCACCCGCCGCCTCAACGGCCTGGTGTCCAGTTTCGGTGGTCGCCCCATCATGTGGAAGAGCGGCCACAGCTACATGAAGGAGAAAATGCGCGAAACCGGCGCCTTGCTGGGCGGCGAGTTCTCCGGCCACATCTTCTTCCTGGAGCGCTGGTTTGGCTTCGATGATGGCCTCTACACCGCCGCCCGGCTGGTGGAGATCATCAGTATCTCTGGCGCCGACCTGGAAGACCTGATGGCCACCTTCCCCGATAGCGTCAGCACGCCGGAATTGCGCATCCCCGCCCCAGAAGCCGACAAATTCAGGCTGATCGAAGCCCTGGCCTCCCGGGGCCAGTTCGACGACGGCAAGCTCAACACCCTGGACGGGCTGCGAGTGGACTTCAGCGACGGCTGGGGCCTGGCCCGGGCCTCCAACACCGAGGCCGCCATCACCCTGCGCTTCGAGGCCGACACCAGTGATGCCCTGAGCCGTATACAAGCGGTGTTCCGCGAACAGATACAAACGCTCGCCCCCGGGTTAAAATTGCCCTTCTGATACACACCGGGCCTGCCACACGCAGGCCCGGCCACCTCCTGCCAGACGCTTGCGCTACCGGAAACCATTCATGTCGCTCACAAAAGACGCCGCCATCAATATCGCCAATGTACTCACTGAGGCGCTGCCCTACATCCAGCGCTTCACCGGCAAGACCATCGTGGTCAAGTACGGCGGCAACGCCATGGTGGAAGACGAAGCCGAACGCCAGTTCGCCCGCGACATCGTGCTGATGAAACTGGTCGGTATGAACCCGGTGGTCGTGCACGGCGGCGGTCCACAAATTGGCTCCCTGCTGCAGCGCCTCAACATCGAATCCCACTTCGTCGACGGCATGCGCGTCACCGATAGCCAGACCATGGACGTCGTCGAGATGGTGCTGGGAGGCGCCGTCAACAAAGCCATCGTCAGCATGATCAACTGCGCCGGCGGCAAGGCCATCGGCCTCACCGGCAAGGATGGCAACCTGATCCGCGCCAAGAAGATGTTCATCACCCGCAACGCCCCCGAGCTGGAAGCGCCTGAGATCATCGACATCGGTCACGTAGGCGAAGTGGAGTCGGTGGACACCGCCGCCATCGACCTGCTGATTCACGGCGACTTCATCCCGGTGATCGCGCCGGTGGGCGTGGGCGAGGACGGCCAGTCCTACAACATCAATGCCGACCTGGTGGCCGGCAAGGTCGCCGAGGCCCTCAAGGCCGAAAAACTGATGCTGCTCACCAACATCGCCGGCCTGATGGACAAGCAGGGCAACATCCTCACCGGGCTCAGCACCGAGCAGGTGGATGCCCTGATTGCCGATGGCACCATCTACGGCGGCATGTTGCCCAAAATCCGCTGTGCACTGGAAGCGGTGCAGTCGGGTGTTACCAGCGCCCACATCATCGATGGGCGAGTACCACATGCGGTGATGCTGGAAATCTTTACCGACCAGGGCGTAGGCACGCTGATCACCAACCGCCGGAACTGACGGCAGCGCCAACGGGGTGGCATGTGCCGGTGCCACCCGCCCTCCGGCCTCTGCGGCAGCAAGAATGCCCCGCCACAGAGGCGTTTCAACCTCGATTGCCACGCCCCAAAAACAGGCAGAACACAAATACTTAGTTTATTTTGTAAGTGAGGGCTTCGGTTAAAAGCCTTATCAGGTTAGAATGATGTCATTAGGGCTGGCATCAGCGCTTCGTTTATTCAGGAAACGGGACACTACGCGTCATGGCACGACCACCGCAAAAGAACTTGCGCCGGCAACAGATTCTAGATGCACTCGCCCAAATGCTTGAATCCAAGCCAGGCGAGCGTGTTACCACCGCAGCATTGGCGGAAGCGGTGGGCGTCTCTGAAGCCGCGCTCTACCGGCACTTCCCCAGCAAATCCAAGATGTTCGACGGGCTGCTGGATGCCGTAGAGAGTGCAGTATTCTCCCTGGCCCCTGCCATCGTGTCCCGCTCGGAAAACGCACTCATGCGTTGCGAGCGCATTCTGTTCCTCTTGCTCTCGGTTCTCGAAGAACACCCAGGCGCGACCCGCCTGCTCACGGGTGAAGCCCTTCACGGCGAGGCCGCTCACTTGCGCGAGCGCGTGGCCATGCTGTTCGTGCGCCTTGAAACCCTGCTGCACCAGACACTGCGTGAAGGTGAGCTGCGCGAAGGCCTCAAACTGCGCCTGCCAGCCGCCGTCATTGCCAGCATGCTGCTGGCCGCCGCAGAAGGCCGCATGGCCCAGTACACCCGCAGTAACTTCAAGCGCCTCCCCAGCATGCACTGGCGTGATCACTGTGAAGCCCTGCTGGACGGGCTGTCCACGCTGCCCGCCATGAGCCTGGAAGACCAGGAACAGCGCCAGGCGGTCTGAGCCGCCGCTGACGGGATGGGGGCACAACGCCGCCCCCCATTTCCAGTGGCAACCACAATGGTTGTCCTGCTCGGCGAACCCGATTGAGCGTTCGGCGCGCTACCCGTTTCTGCCCCCTCCATTGTCGATCGCCACCACACAGCGCCAGTAACGCACTTCCGCCTGCTGCACGCCATGCGCAACAAACACTGCGCCATGCCAAACGCATACCTCTGGCGCAAGCATGTGCCAGCTATCGGGCCGAAGCTTGCTTGGGCACACCGCGCAGGCAACACCCTCTCCCGCGCCATCGCGGCCACGACGCGCCCTTGGTAGCTGCGCCCCGGCCTCCTGCCCGCGCACATTTCGCACACAAAAAAAAGCCGGCTTTATGAGCCGGCTCAAACCACAGGGAACTTTTGATCCACCCGTTGGTGCTGTAAAAAATGCCGCGGCGAACCGCGGCCAAGCACTCAATTCAGGGCGAAGTTAAAGGGGCGGAGACTGTAACGGCTCCATACTTTCTGGCCGCTGTGCTCGGCGGCAACACTATGCTCACCGCGATACAGATTGGCGCTGCTGGTCTTGGGTTTGGCTTCCACCGGCAGCTTCATGCCGTTGACCACTACGGGGGCAGCAGTCGCGCCCGCACCGTAAGCGATGCCGCCAAAGCTGCTGGCGCTCACAGCGCCGCTGGCCAGGCCAAGACTCAGTACGAAAAGGGTTGCAATGGCGTTTTTCATGTTAGGCCTCCTGTAGTGCCTAGATCCCGGTGTGTGCTTGTGGCTTTCTGCACCGAGAGTGTTACCGTTGTTACCCATAGTATCAGAGCCAGAGGATCTGTCCAGCAGTAACACGTGTTACCTCAGTGAATTTTTTGTTACTTATTGGCAAGTCTTTGCAAGACAATAAGTTATGGAGAGTATTACCGTGAAAAATGCAGGCGCGCAGCTGTGCGTTACCCGCACACAGCGAGAATGTTACCCCTGCAAAGACAACGGAAATAGCGTGCGGCGGTGGGGTAACACCCGGCGTGTGTTACCTCACCATGGCGGCAGCTGCACCGCAGCGACCGCGGTGGGATCACGCCCCCAGACTGAGGCGGTGTTCGAGAATGGCGCGATAACGGGAAGGATCGCGGCTGGCCACCAATGAGCCCGGGCGATGACTGCTGGGCACATGGCGCAGATACAAGCGGGATATCCAGAACCGTCCGGCCGCCAGTTGCAACATGTGCGTCCAGCGCTGATGCTCGGCGGCCTCGCGTGGACGCACGGCGTCATAGGCCTGCAACAGCGCCTCGAGCAGGGCCGGCTGCAGCGCCCCCGCATCGTCCGAACACCAGTCGTTCACCACCACCGCGAGGTCAAATAACAGAAACCCGCTTCCTGCGCTGTAGAAATCCAACACACCAGACAGCTGCCCCCGATCAAACAGGGCATTGTCCTTGAACAGATCGCCATGAATCACCGCCCGGGGCAACCCGGCCTGCTCCAGCTCGGGCATGAGCCCATCAATCAGCAGATCGATTCTCCCCTGCTCCTCAGTGCTGACATGCGGGCGCACCTGGGCTGCGATCTCCCGCAGCCAGCGCCAACTGCGACGCCCCTCGAAATCCATACTGGAGTTCATTGTGGCCACATGAATGCGCCCCAGCATGGCCCCCATCTGGGCACACATTGCAGGCTCAGGGTTGCGCGGGTGCTCTCCCGGCAGGCGCGGCGTCAAGGAGGCGGGACGCCCCTCCACCGAGCAGGCAGTCGAGCCATCGATGTCGCGCAGTGGGTAAGGACACGGAATGCCATGCTGGTGAAGCAGCGTGGTCAGGCGGTGATAGTCTTGCAGCTCGTCGGGGCCAAGCTCTTCAAAGATGGTCAGCACATACTCCCCGGCCAGGGCGTCGGTATCCTCGCCGTCGCCCTTGGAACTGTCGGTGCGGACAAAGTAGTTGCTGTTTTCGATGCCATCCGCGATCGGGGCGTAATCGAGCAACGGCCCCACCCCATAACGGTGGGTAACGGCAGCAATTTCTTCGCGGTCCAGTACGGTATAAACGGCCATGGCTCACTCCAGCATCATTACGATTTGAGTGTAGTACCGTCACCGCCTAATGGCGTTGATCACCATCACAGCGCTTGAGTGCGCCTTCCCACGCGCCCGGCGCGGGCGTCACGCAATGGTGGCGCCCGAAGGGCAAGCGCCACAGCGGTGCGTGGCATGCACAGTGGCCCCCTGCACACGCGGCTTTGGCGCCAAGCGTCGCTTGGCCATCTCCCCCCCCACGCCGGGGGCCTGTGGCCTCGGCGCTAATTGCGACGACTTCAGCCGTCTACCGAACCCTGCTCTAGGGGCAGGTGCACGCGCATGCCGTCCATTTCGGCCGTCACGGTCACCTGGCAACCTAATCGACTGTTCCCCTGCAGATATTTGGCTTTCTCCAGCATGCGCAGTTCTCCGGCGGCAGGCGCCGGCAGTTGATCCTCCCAGGGCTTCTCGATGTAGCAATGGCAGGTGGCACAGGAACAGATACCGCCGCATAGACCGTCCAGCCCCGGCACCATGTTGAGGCTGGCGCCATCCATCAGGCTCATACCCTCGCTCACCTCAACGGTGTGCTCGGTGCCGTTGTGCTCGATATACGTAATTGCAGTCATGAGACTCCCTCAGGCTAGAGTGTGAATTTGGGTGTGCGCCGGTGCGGTTTTATCAATAGATCATCCACCGTCACTCCCGCGGGATAACTGAAACAATGCACGATGGCGCGGGCTACGTCGTCGGCCTCCATAAAGCCCTCTGAGTGCGGCCCCTGCGCCATCCAGGCATCCAGCGCCAGCTTCATGGGCTCAAATTCCCAGCCGGCACCGAACTCGGTGGCCGCCGCGCCGGGGCACACCACGGTGACGCCGATGTTGTCCGCACTGATCTCCCGCCTAAGGTCGCGGCTGAACACTTCCACTGCCGCCTTGCTGGCGGCGTAGACCGACAGGTGCGCCATCTCGTTGCCATCGCGCACCGTGGCTGACGAGAGGTTGACAATCAATCCGCCGCCGCGCTGGCGCAACAGCGGGATGGCCGCCTGGCAGCAGTAGACGGTGCCGACAAAGTTGGTGTTGAGCTGCAGCATCAGCTCGTCCGGGCGGATCTGCTCGATGGCCCGCGGCCGGGCCAGGCCAGCGTTGTTCACCAGCCCGTCCAGCCCGCCGAAGTGTTGTTCTATCTGTGCGAAGGCCGCCTGCACCGCCGCCTGGTCGGCCACGTCGGCCACCAGCGGCAGGCAGCCGGGGCCCAGGGTGTCGGCGGCGCGCGCCAGGGCGTCGGCATCCCGCGCCAGCAGGGCGACCTTGGCGCCGGCCTGCACCAGCCGGCTGGCGGTGGCCAGGCCCAGGCCCTTGGAGCCGCCGGTGATGGCGATGACCTTGTGGTTGAGTTCCATCGTACGCGCTCTCCTTGGTGTGCTCAGGCCGGGATGGCCACGGTCTTCACTTCCAGGTATTCCTCGAAGCCCTCCACCCCCATCTCCCGGCCGATGCCGCTCTGCTTGTAACCGCCGAAGGGGGCATCGCCGGCGAAGAAGGCCGCGCCGTTGATGTTGAGGGTGCCGGTGCGGATACGGCGGGCCATGCGCAGGGCGCGCTCCAGATCACCTGAGAAAATCGAGCCCGACAGGCCGTAGATGCTGTCGTTGGCGATGCGGATGGCGTCTTCGTCGTCCTCGTAGGCCATCACGCTCAGCACCGGGCCGAAGATCTCCTCCCGGGCGATGGTCATGTCCGGGGTGACGTCGGCAAACAGGGTCGGCTCCACGTAGAAGCCCCGCTCCAGCCCCTTGGGAATGCCGCCACCCAGCACCAGCCGGGCGCCTTCGCGCTTGCCCTGTTCGATATAGTCCAGCACCCGCTGCTGCTGGCGACGGCTGATCAGCGGCCCCATGATCTGGCCGGCGGATTGGGGATCGCCGTACGCCACGCTGGCGAGGTAGCCCTTGAGGATTTCCACCCCCTCCTCGTAGCGGGCGCGCGGCAACAGCAGGCGGGTGGGAATGGCGCAGCCCTGGCCGGCGTGAAAGCACACCGCGAAGCCGGTGAGCAGCGCGCTGCCCAGGTCGGCGTCATCCAGCACGATGTGGGCGGACTTGCCGCCCAGCTCCAGAAACACCTTCTTCACGGTGGCGGAGGCCGCCGCCATGATGTGGCGGCCGGTCTGGGTGGAGCCGGTGAAGGACACCACGTCCACCCGCGGGTCGGTGACCAGCATCTGGCCCACGGCGGCGGGGTCGGAGGAGGTCAGCACATTGAGCACCCCCGGCGGCAGGTCGGTGTACTCCGCCGCCACCTTGCCGAGGATGCTGGCGGTCCAGGGCGTCTCGGGAGCGGACTTCAACACCATGGTGCAGCCCGCCGCCAGGGCCGGCGCCAGCTTGGCCAGGTTGATCTGCACCGGGAAATTCCACGGCGAGATGCCCGCCACCACCCCGGCCGCCTCGCGCCACACCAGGCGCTTGCTGGGAATGCCCATGGTATTGCTGACCGGCAGCTCGCGCTGCCAGGCATAGTGGTCGAGCAGATCGATGGCGAAATCCATGAAACCGATCGGCACATCGCACTGGGGGCCGTTTTCGGTAATGCCGCGCGGCGCGCCGACTTCGGCGATCACCTGCTCGCGCAGCTGCGGCGCCAGCTCCCGCAGGCCGTCGCGCAGCTGGCGCAGGCACTTCTGGCGGAAGGCGTGATGGCTGGACCAGTCGCTCTCATCGAAGGCGCGGCGCGCCGCGGCCAGCGCCAGCTCGGCGTCTTCCACCCCGGCATCGGCCGCCTGGCCCACCACCTCGCCGGTGGCGGGGTTGATGTTGTCGTATTGCTTGCCGGAGAGGGCCGGCCGCAGCTGGCCGTCGATGTACAAGCGAGTTTCCGGGTTCAGCATGACCACACTCTCTTAGTAGCTATCGGTATAGACGTTGCGAATCAGCGCCAGGCTGTTTTCACAGCCGGGCAGCGCCTGCTCGCCACGGCGAGCGAGCTCCAGCGCCAGCGACAGATCCTTCTCGGCCACCGCGCTGAAGCCCTCGGTGAGGCCCTGGAACTGCTCCTCGGTCATCAGCGAGCGGTACTCCATCAGGCCCAGGAATTGCGCCATCAACGGCGTGATGTGGCCGTTGGACTGGCCCACCTGCTTCAGCAGCTGGGGGTCGAGGCCGGCGGCCTTGGCCAGCCGCATGGCTTCATAAATAGCGATGAACTGGGCGTAGGTGATCTGGTTGATGCAGAGTTTCAGCGCCATGCCCATGCCCAGGCCACCGGCGTGGTTGATCTCCCGAGCGGAGCAGGCCAGCATCGGGCGGATCGCCTCCAGCGCCTCGACCGGGCCGCCCACCATGTAGCCCAGGGTGCGCGCCTGGGCACCGCTGGCACCGCCGGTGATGGGCGCGTCGATCACCTGCACCCCGCACTCGGCGCCGCGCGCCGCCATGGCCTGCACCGTCTCGGGCTTCACCGTGCTGTGAATCGCCACCACGGTGCCCGGCCGGGCGCGGCTCAGAATGCCGTCCTGCCCGCACAGCACCGCTTCCACGTCGGCATCATCCCGCACGCAGATGCCGATCAGGTCGGCCTGCGCCGCCACTTCGGCGGGACTGCCGGCCGCGAGGGCGCCCTTCGCCACCAGTTCGGCCACCGCCTGGGGGTTGAGGTCGTAGACCCACACCTCCATGGCCTCGCCGGGCAGGTTCAGCGCCATGGGCTTGCCAATATTGCCGAGGCCGATGAAACCCACCTTCAATCTGGACATGCGACTATTCTCCCTGCTGGATTTTGACCGAATAGTAAGTACAACTTGTCTTTATGGTCAACACTAATTTACTTTATACACATCACATTCCTCGAGCGATCCCATCATGACCCACAGCAAGCGCGACAAAGGCATCGAAATGTTCGGCAAATGCTACGGCGATGCCATCACCGCCCCGGAGGCCGGGCAGGACCCATTCTTCGACATCATGCTGGAAAACCTGTTCGGTAGCGTATGGGCGCGGGAGGAGGTGCTCTCCATCCGCGAACGCCGCCTGTTCACCATGGGCATTATCGCCGCCCTGGGCGAATACGACGTGTTCGGCATCCAGATCGGCAGCGCCCTCAAGACCGGCGAACTCAGCCCGGAACAGGCCCGGGAGCTGGTGATCCACGCCGCCTCCTACGCCGGCTACCCGCGCTCGGGCGGCCTGCGCGCAGCAGCAGAAAAGGCCATCGCCCAGTGGCAGAAGCAACAGCCGGCGGCGGAATAAGCCCCTGGCACAGGGCTGTAGGGGCGATGACACAGCAGGCCAAGGCGCGGTAGGCACGGCACTCAGCGCGAAGCGGGCCTGCGCCCGTTCCGCTGAGTGCGATAACAGCCGCTAAAGCTGCGCCGACCAGGCAGGACCCGCACCACACGGGCACGCCAGCGTCACCAGTGCCCGGCCACGCTCAGCCGGCGGGCACATCCTCGCCCTGCCGCCCCGGCCCCACCTGGCGCAACGCCCCCCACTGGGTGGTGTAGGCGGGGGAGCGCAGCGCCTGCTTCATCGCCCAGCCGCGCTGCACGCCGCTGCTGGCCAGAAACACCGTGTCGCGCCCCTGGCGGGCGTTGATCTGGTCCAGGGTCTGCATCAGGCGTTCGGCGCCGGGCCGGGCGGTGGGGGCAAACAGATCCTCCTGCCGCCCCCGCACCGGCGCCAGTTGCATCAGCGCCACCCCGGCCTTGGCGTAGGCATAGCCCGGCAGATAGATGCGCTCCAACCCGGCCAGCGCCGCCGCCACCAGCACCCGGGTGTCCGCCGTGGGGCGGGGCAGCGCGATGCAGTGCCCCCGGCTGTACTGGGGCTCGTGGGGGTTGAACTGACCGGTGCGCACAAACACCTGCAACATGCCCGCCTCACAGCCCTGCCGGCGCAGTTTCTCCGCCGCCCGGGTGGTGAAGCTGCTGATGGCTTCACGCAGCGGCGGCAGCGCGTGCAACCGCTCGCCGAAACTGCGGCTGCAGAGGATCTGCTGTTTGGGTGGCGGCCCATCGCACAGGCCGAAGCACACCTCGCCGCGCAACTCCAGCACGGTCCGCCCCAGCATGGAGGAGAACTGCCGGCCGATCAGTTTGGGCTCCGCCCGGGCCAGATCCCAGGCGCTGCGGATGCGCATCGCCTCCAGCCGGCCCGACAGCCGCCGCCCCACGCCCCACACATCCCCCACCGGCACCCGCTGCAGCAGGCGCTGCTGCCGGGCCGGGTCGGCCAGGTCCACCACGCCGCCGGTGGCGGGCCACTTCTTGGCGGCAAAGTTGGCCAGCTTGGCCAGGGTTTTGGTGGGGGCGATGCCGACGCCCACCGGCACCCCCACCCACTGCAGCACCCGCGCCCGCAGTGCCTGGGCCCAGGGCAGGCGCTCGGCCTGCGGCAGCCAGCCCACGTCCAGAAAGGCCTCGTCGATGGAGTAGACCTCGATGGCCGGGGCGGCCTCCGCCAGCACTAGCATCACGCGGCTGGAGATATCGCCGTACAGCGCATAGTTGGAGCTGAACACTTCGATGCGGTGGCGCCGCACCTGCTCCTGCAGCTGGAAATAGGGCTGCCCCATGCCGATCCCCAGGGCCTTCACTTCGTTGGAGCGGCTCACCACCGCGCCGTCGTTGTTGGACAGCACCATCACCGGCCGCCCGGCCAGATCCGGCCGAAACAGCCGCTCGCAGCTCACATAGAAGTTGTTGCAGTCCACCAGCGCGAACATCAGCTCCCCCGACGGTGCGCCCGGATGCTGGCAGTGACCACCCCCCACAGGTGCAGCTGCTCCCCCTCGCGGATCAAGATCGGCGGGTAGCGCGGGTTCTCCGCGTGCAGCTCGGGGCCGGTGGGGCCCTGCACCAGGCGCTTGACCGTGAGTTCGCCGTAGACCGCGGCGATCACCACGTCGCCCGGGCGGGCCTGCTGGGCGCGATCCACGATCAGCAGATCCCCGGAAAAGATGCCCGCCCCGACCATGGAGTCACCCTCCGCCCGCAACATGAAGGTGGCGGCGGGGTGGCCGATCAGGTGCTCGTTGAGGTCCAGGCTGCGCTCACAGTAATCCTCCGCCGGGGAAGGAAAGCCCGCCTGCACCCGCGCCATCTGCATGGGCAATGACAAGGCCTGGCGGGAGGCCAGTTGCGCGATCACGGTAGCCTGCATGGCTGCCCCCAAATACTGTATATTTATACATATTTAAGACCGGCGCGCCAAAGCCGTCAACACCCGCTGTCGCCGCGCACTGCAAATGAGTACCATGCACAACAACAGTCAGCAGAGGGATGCACCATGAGCAACGCCTACCAGTTCAACGCCAATGCCATCGACGGCAGCCCGGTGGCGCTGTCGCGCTTCGCCGGCAAACTCAGCCTGATCGTCAACGTCGCCAGCAAGTGTGGCCTGACCCCCCAGTACCAGGGGTTGGAGCAGCTGTATCAGCAGTACCGCGAGCGCGGTCTGGAAATTCTCGGCTTCCCCTGTGACCAGTTCGGCCACCAGGAACCCGGCAGCGAGGCGGAAATCAGCGAGTTCTGCCAACTGAACTACGGCGTGAGCTTCCCCATGTTCAGCAAGATCGAGGTGAACGGCCCTGGCGCCCACCCGCTCTACGCCCTGCTGCGCGCCGAGCAACCCGGTGAAACGCCGGACGCCGAGGCCATCGCCAGCAACCGCCTGTACCGCTACCTGAGCGAGAACTGCCCGGAGAACCTGCAGGGCGGCAACATCAAGTGGAACTTCACCAAGTTCCTGGTGGGGCGCGACGGGCAGGTGCTGCAGCGCTTCGAGCCGACGGTGACGCCGGAGGAAATTGGCCAACAATTAGCGGCATTGCTGTAAAAAAATGCGGCGGGGCCCGCACAAGACACCCGCCGCAAAACAGACCTCACCAGACAACATCTGGGGAACAACCGTCGCTGTTCCCCCGTTACATTTTTTCGCCGCGGTCAGCGCGGCGTAAAACGCATCGGAACATGGGTAAACCCTCGCACGTTGGCTGAGTGCATGCGCTCCAATTTCGCCTCTTCGATCTCGTAATCCGGCATCACCCGCAGAATTTCCTCGAAGGCCACCCGCCCCTCCAGACGCGCCAAGGCGGCCCCGACACAGGCGTGCACACCAAAGCCAAAGCCCATGTGGCCGGCGGTCTTGCGGGTCACATCGTATTTATCCGGGTTTTCCCACTTGCGCTCGTCGCGGTTGGCCGAGATGGGCAGCAAGGCAATGCGCTGCCCCTGCTTCAACTGCTGCCCATGTAGCTCGTGATCGCGCATGATCGTGCGCCCCAGCAGCTGGCTGGAGCCATCAAAGCGCATGGTCTCCTCCACCGCGTTGGCAATCAGGCCGGGATCGTCCACCAGCAGTGCGCGCTGATCCTGGTGTTGCCAGAGACGAAAGGCCATGTTGCCAATCAGCTTGGTGGTGGTCTCGTTGCCCGCCACGCCCAACAACAGCAGGAAACCGATCACCTCCTCGTGGCTGAGCTGGCCGTTTTTTTCCGCCTCGATGATGGCGCTGAGCAGGGTGTCATCCGGCGCGTCGTCCCAGTGTTTTTTCACCAGGTCTTCAAAATACTGGGCCAACCACAGGTAGGCCTCGATCACCTCATGCGGCACCTCGAACTGGCCGTCTTCCCGGGACACCAGGATATCGGTCTTGGTGCGCACCAGGTCCTCATCCGCCCGGGGAATCTTGATCATGCGGGAAATCACCGCCATCGGCAGGTAGACCGCGAAATCAGACAGGATGTCGATCTGCCCCTTGCTGCGGAAGGGCTCCAGCAGCTCCACCGCGAGATCGCGAATCAATGGCTCCAACCCAGCCACCCGTTCTGGGGTGAGCATGGCACTGATCACCTTGCGCACGGCCGTGTGCTTGGGCGGGTCCATGGTCAGGATCATCGGGTAGCCATCGTTCATGCGCGATTCCAGCGCGACGCCCTGATAATTGGAGTAAGTCTTGAAATCGCGGAAGGCCATCTGCACATCTTCCCAGCGCGACAGCACCCAGAAACCATGCTGCTGGTTGAAGAACACCGGCGCCTCGTCCCGCAACCGCTTGTAATAGGGATAGGGATCGTCATGCACAGCATGGGAATAGGGATCGTATAGTACCTGCGGCATGGCTCCACTCCTCCAGTGGGCCACCAGCGCAGCCCATTGCGTATAATGATCTGAGCGCATAGTAAACACATATTGACGACATTGGCAACCATGCTTGACCATATAACGAGTCCCCCGTGACCAACATCGCCCCCTCCGCTCCCCACGCACTCCCAGATGCCCTGTACGCCAGCTTTGCCGACAACCTCTGCCGGCACATCATCGGCGTTGCCCGGGCATGTCAGCGCCGCCTGATGCAGAGTTGCAGCGAAGCAGGCTTCGCCAGCCTCAAACTATCCTTCGGTCAAGTGCTACCCTTCGTGCCACCCGCGGGAATACGCATCGGAGAGCTGGCGCAACTGCAAGGCGTGAGCAAACAAGCCATGAGCCAGCTGGTCAAGGAACTCGAGGCGTTGGGCTATGTGCACAGCGAACCCGAACTACAAGATCGCCGCGTGCGCCGCGTAACACTCACCGAGCGTGGCAACGCGCTGCGGCGCCAAGCCAACCAAGCCCTGACCAGCCTGGCCGACACGTTGGAGCACACGCTCGGCCAAGCGTCACTCTCACGCGTCACCCAGCAGTTACTGCAGCTGGCACAACAGCTGGCGCCAACGTTCCCCTGGGCCCACGCCCCGGCCACAGGGGGCCTCGTACTGGCACTGGGGGTAGCCGCCCAGCACTGCAGTCAACGCCTGATGGAAATGATGCGCGAGCGGGGCCACCCCGGCTTAAAGATGTCATACGGCGGTGTGCTCACCCACCTCGGCCGGGAGGGCGCACGCATCAATGAACTGGCAGCCATCAACGACATCAGCAAGCAGGCCATCGCCCAGTTGGTCGCCGAGCTTGAGCGCCTAGACTACGTTCACTGTCTGCCCGACCCCTCTGACGGCCGCGCCAAGCGCGTCTTCCTGGGATCACAGGGGCTAGCGCTAATCCGCGACTCGGTGGTGGCCGCGGAGGAACTGCTGTCAGAGCTGGGCCCACCAATGACCGCACCTGATTTTGCACACGCCTTGCGCGCCCTCTACGACGCCCTGTGCAGCCAGGAACATCTGACCAGCCCGCCGACGGAAGAAGGCGGTCTGAACGCCCTGCTACAGCAATGGTGGAACGAGCTGGCGGAGGAACAACGTGAACGCTGGTTTTGCACCGAAGGGACGCGGCGGCGCCTGAGTGACGAGGCCCTGCAAAAACTCAAGGCATGGTCCTGCCCTGACGACACTGGGACGCCGAGTTATAGCCGGAACATACAAGAGCACTAGTTTCGTATAACAAAAGGTTTTTTCCCCTGCATCGCATCTCCCGCAGTGACGACTAACCTTAGTTCATAAACAAGGCACGGAATAAAGGACTGGCTATGCACGCGCCCCAAGGCCACTTCAGATGCGCCCCGCTTGCCGCTGCCCTGGCAGTAATCTCCTGCAGCAGCTGGGCACAAACCCCTCCCGCAGAGGACGCGACAAGCACCCCCGCACTTGAAGAAGTGGTGGTCACCGCCCAGCGCCGCGAAGAAAACCAGCAGAAAATCCCGGTGGCCGTCACTGCGCTCTCCAGCGAGGAGGTGCAAAAACGCGGCATCAGCAATATGAAGGATCTGCTGCAGAGCGCACCCAACCTGAACGGCTTCGAGGCCCCCGGCGCCCGGGGCAACATGAACGTGAACATGCGCGGCGTGCCCGGCGGCGCCCCCAGCAACCTGTCGCTGGACCCGGCCAGTGCCATGTATCTGGATGGGGTCTACATCGGCAAGGCCACCGGCGCCGCCATCGACCTGCCCGACATCGAGCGCATCGAAATCCTGCGCGGCCCCCAGGGCACCCTCTACGGCCGCAACTCCACCGGCGGGGCGGTCAGCTTCGTGACCAAGAAGCCCACCGGCGAGCTGCACACCAAGGCCACCGCCACAGTGGGCGACTACGGCCTGTGGGGCCTGAAATTCCGCCAGGATCTGCCCCGCATCGGCACCCCCGACGAGGGCGCCGGCACCCTGGCCATCAGCCTCAGCTACCAGACCCGGGAGCGCGACCCGCTCTACGGCGACACCCATCCCGACCTGCCCGGCTACGAAGACCTCAACCGCGATGCCTACCGCCTGGCCCTGCTGTGGCAACCGCGTGAAAATATGGAAGTCCAGTACGCCTACGATCATTCCAAGCTGGATGAGCTGTCGGCCATGCAGCATGTGGTGGGGCTGACCCCGGCCAACGCGGCAGGGCTGGATCGCATTGCGCTGCTCAAAAGCATGCTCGCCGTACCTGATAACCAGGGGTACAACAACCATGCCCAATGGCACCAGTCTCTGGTGAATACCATCGATTACCTGAGCGGCCTGGGCAGCAAGGCTCGTCCGGATGACGGCAGCGGCGATATTGCTTCGAAGTCCTCCGCCGAGAGCGAAGGCCACACCCTCACCGCCCAGTGGGACTTCGCCCCCAGCGATCTGCTCGGCGAAACCAGCCTCAAGTCCATCACCGGTTACCGCCGCAGCGAAACCGGGAGCGACGCCGATCTGGATGGCATCGACAACAGCCTGAGCGGCGGCGTGGGGATCATGAACGACACCCTGCTGGCCGCACTGGGCCAGAACTATGCCGCGGCGGGCCAAGGGGCGATCATCGATGGCATATGGCAGCTCATCGGGCAAGGCGGTGCAGGCTATGGCACGGCCTATGGCGAATCTGACTACGACCAGTTTTCCCAAGAGCTGCAGTGGCTGGGTAGCACCGAACACAGCACCTATGTGCTGGGTCTGTTCTATTTTTCCGACCACGCCCAATTCGACACCGTGCGCTACTTCTTGCAGCCCTTTACTTCAGGTATCAGCGCCCCCAACTACAAACTCGATTCAGAGGCCACCGCCATTTTTGGCCAGTACAGCTACCGGCCCGCGTTTGCCGACGACAAGCTGGAGTTGACGGCGGGGCTGCGCTATACGCTGGAAGAGAAAGAAATTACCTATCGCTACCTCTCCCCACTGCTCGTGCCCGCCACCACCTACGGCGACCGCTACGACCAGGACTTCCAGAACACCAGCGGCCGACTGGCGGTGGCCTACCAGCTCACCGACAACGCCAATCTCTATGCCTCCTACGCCACCGGCTACCGCAGTGGCGGCTTCAACGGCGAGGAGTACAACAACCCCTACGACGAAGAGACCATCAAGGAATACGAGATCGGCGCCAAGACCGACTGGCTGGACAAGCGGCTGCGGGTCAACCTGGCGCTGTTTCAGTACAAATACGAAGACCAGCAAGTCAGCCGGGTCAACGTGAGCCCGGACGGCACGGTGACCACCGGTATCAACAACGCCGGCCTGTCCAATCGCTGGGGCAGCGAGCTGGAAATCACCATGCTGCCCACCGATGACCTGCAACTGACCCTCAGCTGGGGCCACCTGCACGGCAACTTCGAGGAATACACCCAGTTCTGCGGCACCAATAGCTGCATCGCCAACTCAGAAGATCTCGCTCAGCGTCCGCTCTCGGCAGATGACCAGCTGGGGCTGGCCATCGACTACACCGCCGCCCGCCTGGGCTGGGCCACCCTCAACCTGCACCTGGATGGCCAATGGCAGAAAGAGACCTTCTCCTCCGCCTTGTGGACCGGCAGTTACAAGGCCGGCGCCGTGGTCACCCCGGTGGCCTATGAACCCATCGTGCTGGACGCCCGCACCGTGTTCAACGCCCGCATCAGCCTGGACGAGATCGAGGCTGGCGACGGCACGGTACAGGTGGCCCTGTGGTCGAAAAATCTGCTGGATGAGGACTACCGCACCTTCGGCATCAACTATGCCTCCGTAGGCGTGGTCACCGCCCAGTACGGCGAGCCCCGCACCATAGGCCTGGATGTGACCTACGAGTTCTGATCGCCCCGCGACGAGCGCAGGGAGGCGCTCTGCCATGCCAGCCCACAACACCCGGTGTCGATAGAAAAAATTATTTAGCGCGCATGATCTTGCGCAGGTGCTAACGGGAAAAACCCAGCACGATATTGCTGCCGGCCCAATATCGTCCTGCAAAAAATGCGAATGACAGCGGTGATTTCACGTAGCAACGCACGTTATCTATAGCACGGCGGCACTCATCACCGCCTGATCAACTGCACATCCTGTAAGGCCTCACGCAGCGTCTGGCGTGAAACGGGCTTCACCAGACAACCGTCCATACCGGCCTCCAGACACTGCCGCCGCTGGGATTCAACGGCATGCGCCGTCAATGCAATGATTGGCAAATGCCCCACCTGCTCCCCGGCGCGATAGGCACGCGTGGCGGCAAGGCCGTCCAGCGTGGGCATTTCACAGTCCATCAACACCAGGTCAAAACCATGTTCACCCTGCAGCATGGCCAGGGCCTGCTCGCCATCCTGTGCCCGCTGCGCGTTGTGACCCAGTTTCTCCAGCAGGCCCCGGGTAACCATCCAGTTAACGTCATTGTCCTCGGCGACCAGTACCCGCAGCGCTTGATCCTGCGGCACCGCCGACTCATCCCGCCCCAGCGTGCGCTTGCAGGCCCCTTTCTGCAGGGCGCGCTCTGCCATCTTGCGGAACTCCATCACCGTCGCCGGCTTGTTGGCGGCAAAGCTGAACCCCAGCGCCGCCAGCTCACTCGGGGCGGGGAGCAGGCCGGTGGCGGTCACCAGCACAAACGGCAACTGCAACTCACCGAACTCATGGCGTATCAGCTCCCGTAGCGCCATGCCCGTACCGTCCCCCAGGTGGAGATCGAGGATGATCAGGTCATAGCGGGAGGCATGCGCCCCAAGCAACGCCAGGGCTTCCTTGAACGACGAGGCCGCATCCACCGCCATGCCGCAAGCCCGGCCATGGCGCGCGAGCACATCACGCGCGGTGGCGTTGTCTTCCACCAGCAGCATGTTCAACCCCGCCAGCGAGCGCACCACAACCGGCGCGGTATCCGCCACTGCGAAGGGCAAGGTGAACCAGAACTCGCTGCCGGCCCCCAACTGGCTGTTGACGCCGATCTCACCACCCATCAACACCACCAACTGCTTGCAGATCGCCAACCCTAAACCGGTGCCGCCATACTGCCGGGCGGTGGCCACGCCCAACTGCTCGAAGCTGCTGAACAACTTGCGCTGGTTCTCTAGCGAAATGCCGGTGCCAGTATCGGTTACCGAAAAGCGCAGCTGCTCCCCCGCCATGCCCACCCGCAATACCACCTCCCCTTTGCGGGTGTACTTGAAGGCATTGCTGACCAGATTCACCAACACCTGGCGCAAGCGGGTGGGATCGCCGCGCAATTGCTCCGGCAGCGAGGCGTCGACGTCGATCACCAACTCCACATGACTCTCCTGGGCCTTGGCCAGAAAGATGTCGCGCACTTCAGCCAGCAACTCCGGCAAGTTGAACGGGATATGCTCCAGCGACATCTTGCCGGCCTCGATCTTGGAGTAATCGAGGATGTCGTTGATCACCCCCAGCAGGGCATGACCGGACGAATTGATGATTTCCAGATAGCGCTGCTGGCGGCTATCCAGCGCGGTGTCGGCCATCAATTCGGCGGTGCCGAGCACGCCGTTGATGGGCGTGCGAATCTCATGGCTCATGCGGGCCAGAAATTCGCTTTTGAAGCGGCTTTTCAGCTCGGCCTCCAGTGCCAAGCGCTCGATTTCTTCATTGCGTTTCATCTGCCGCCAGAACTGCACGGAAATACAGGCGCCGAACAGCACGATATCCAGCAATTCCGCCACCTGATACAACCTCAAGGCGGTGTCAAAACGCAACGTCTGTTGCAGGCCCGGTATCGCCAGCTGAAAGTTGAGCGACACATTCAGCAGCACCGGCACCACCAACAACCAACCGATGGGATCGCGCCCTTTCACGCGAATGTACATGGCCGCAAGAATTTGCGGGCAGAGCAAAAACAGGCTGATGGCGTAGTAGGATTCGGTAATGCTCTTGATGCTGCCGAAGGGCAGCCAGATCAGGTTTATCACGTACAAGCCGATGGAGAATTTCAGGAACGTGTCCAGCCGCGGCGCATAGCGCGCCGTCTCCAGCAGCTCGCGCAGAAACAGCGCATAGCACAAGGACGACAAGCCCAAGCCAATAAAAATCGCCTTCTGCTGAAACAGCACCGCCTCTGGCCACCAACGAAAGCCGTAACCCAGCCCCACCAGAATCGCCAACTCGGTGCCCGCGGCATAGATCACAAAATAGGCGTACACCAGGCGCCGGGAGATCAGGAACAACACCGAGGCCACCCCCACCACGGCGAGCACCAGTCCCGCCATGATGCCGAACTGCCATTCGCTGCTGGCCAGCTGGCTGCTGAAGCCCTCGTAGCTGTGCAACTCCAGGCTGAAACGCACCTGCGAGCGCCCGGAGATTCGCAAGTAGTAGTCGTGCTCCGGCCCGGTCTTCAGCGCCAGGGGAATGGCAAAACTGGTGGCGGCAATGGGGCGACTGAAATACGGCAGGGTGTCGCCCACCCGGGCGATTTGCCGCACCGCGCCTGAAGCATCCACCACATAGAGCTCGGCCTCATCGAGCAGGGCGTTGATCAGGTAGAGCACGGCGGGGCTGGGTGTTCCCTCTCGCAAGCCCAGCCTGAAGCGGAACCAATAGGGATGATCGGCAAACCCGAAATTGACGAAGTCTGCCGGGGCGGGCTTGAAGTGGTAAGCCGTGGGGTGTTGCACCAGCTGTTCGACGCTAAGGGTGCCCTCCACATCCTCCACATACGTGGCAACAGCCAGCAGATCGACCTTGCCATCAGCGGGCGCCCACTGCAAAGCATTCGCCGTAGACAGCCACAGGCAGCACAGCAATGCCCAAACAACCCGCCGGTTCAGCACTGACGCCCACCCGGCATCGCCGTCAGCCCACGGCTGCCACGGGGCCATGCCAGCCGGCAGGCCCGGTTGCGAGAGGGCATGTAGCCACACTGCGCCAGGCGATCAGGCTGCCTACTCAAAACACGCGGCAGCACACCACAACCCAAGGTGTGCATAGGCGATTTTTTTTGACAGACCTGATCGGCACTGAGCACGCAGCCACCCTCGGTAATGGGATGCCGTTGTAAGCCACTTAAAAAGTGTAGCAGCCGGCAAAAAATCGAATCATGAAGACCGCTTTCCGGGCCATGGTTATTCATGATTTATCCGACAGACCGCATCGAGCCTCAGACAATTTTTAAGGCTTGCCAAGCAGCTGCTGCGCGATCAGCCAACCCGCTCAAGCTGGCGCTCGGTCACACTGAGCAGTATTCGCTGCAGCACATCCAGCAGCAGCGGCTTGCCGAGAAACTCATCCATGCCTGACGCCAAACAGCGCTCCCGTTCGGCCTCCATGGCATGCGCACTGAGGGCGACGATGGGCAAGCGGCCGGCCCCGTGCTCGCGCTCCCAGGCGCGAATTGCCTCGGTGGACTGCCAGCCATTCATTTCCGGCATTTCGCAATCCATCAGCACCGCATCGTAGGGCCGCCCTTCCACAGTGCAGGCCTGCATGGCCTGCCGCCCATTCTCGACCAGCTCCACCGCATGGCCCAGTTTGCGCAGCATGCCGGCCGCCACCAGACGATTGGTGGCATTGTCCTCCGCTACCAGCACCCGCAGCTGGCGCTCTGCCACTGAGCGCTTCACCCTGAGTTCCGGCCTTTCTTCCACACACCCCATCGCCTGCAACAGAATGGATGCCAACCGCAGTGGCAAGGTGGGTTTTTCCTCCACCAGGGCAATGCCGGCCTGTTCCACCCGTGCGGCCTCCGGCAGCTGGTTGAGGCCGTGCAGCAGCACGACCTTGGCACCATCGCAGGCACCCGCGTCATGTAGGCGCTTGGCCAGTACCAGGCCGGCCACATCGGGCAGCTGCTCATCCAGCACAATCAGGTCAAACGGTTGCCCCAGTTCATGCGCTTCGCGCACCCACTGCAAGGCTTCGGCACTGTTGCAGGTCTGCTGCACGCGCAACCCCCAGCCCTCACAAACGCGCAGGGCACTCTGCCGGTAGCGCGCGCTGCCATCGACCAGCAACAGCCGCCTACCTTGCAGAGGCTCATGCGCCTTGTGCTCGTCCACCGGCGTCGGATCAGGCACCGCCGCCAGGGGCAGCACACACCAGAAGCAAGCCCCCTGCCCCGGTTCACTGTCGACGCCGATGTCACCGCCCATCAGGTCCACCAGTTGTTTGCAGATCGCCAGGCCCAAGCCCGTCCCGCCGCGGCGACGCGCC
Source organism: uncultured Pseudomonadales bacterium (assembly GCA_964649985.1). Taxonomy (GTDB): domain Bacteria; phylum Pseudomonadota; class Gammaproteobacteria; order Pseudomonadales; family CAZYQX01; genus CAZYQX01. The sequence goes on from CAZYQX010000008.1 coordinate 72,198, forward strand.
ACATCGGTGCTGGCCTGGCTAAAGCGCTGAAACAACCTGGCCTGCTGCTCCTGGCTCAGCCCCTCGCCGCTATCACTGACCGCCAGCCTTACCCCGCCTCCCGGCGCCAGGCTAACGCTCAGTACCACCTCCCCCCGATCCGTGAATTTCACTGCGTTGCTCAGCAGGTTGAGCAATATCTGCCGCAAGCGCGTGATGTCGCCCGCCACCCAGCGCGGGCAATCCGGCGCGATTTCACCCAACAGACATATGCCTTTCTGCTGGGCCTGCCCTCGAAAAATCGCCAAGCTCTCCTCGGCCAACAGGTGCAGATCTACATCGCCGTGCTCCAGGCGCATCTCACCGGCTTCGATCTTGGAGTAATCCAAGATGTCGTTGAGTACCGTCATCAGAGTTTGCCCGGCACTCATGATGGTGTTGAGGTAGCTGCGGTGCCGGGGGGACAGCGCGGCATCCTCAAGCAACTGGGCCATGCCCAGGATGGCATTCATGGGCGTGCGTATCTCGTGACTCATGCGCGCCAGAAAGCGCCCCTGAGCCTCCCGGTCGGCCTGGGCGGCCTGGGCATTCTCACGCAACTCGGCCAGAAAGTAGTTGCCCATATAGAGCATCATGAAGGCGTTTACCGAGAGCGCCACTTCCACCACGCCATTGAGGTAGGGCAATACATTCCGCGACACCAGCGTTAGATACGCCAGCAACAGCACCAGAGGCACTGCGGCTAGGCAAAACAGCTTCAGGCGCGGAGAAGGGTAGCGCCACAACATGAGCCCCACCCCGGCCATGAACACAAACAGATGCGCCCAAAACAACAAGGGGGTAGGGTGAGGCCCGAGAGGGTCACGCAACAGCGCCACACCGCGAATCGTCAGCTGCAGAATGGTAAAGATGTAAATCGTCCAGGCCAGCCAGGGCAGCCGCCTGCGCACATCGAGGAACGCGACAAACAGCAGGGGCAACGACAGGGTCAGCAGCAAAAAGGTGCCCCGGTTGGTGATGGCCTTGGTCTCAGCCGAAGCGCTGGCCCACAGGAATGAGCCATGGAGCGCCACCGAGGCTTCAAACAACGCCAGCGATCCCAGGTAGGCCAGCAACCATAGGTAAGCAGGCTGCCGGGCGTTCATGTAGAGCACCAAGCCGTAGAGCACCAAGGCCAGCATCACCCCCAGGGAGCCGGTCTGAATGGCCAGCACACCACGTTTTGCTCCCACCCGACCGAAGGCATCCACCACCTGCAAATACTGGGGCAACAGCGCGCTGTGGATATGGGTGCGCATCAACACCTCCAGCTCCTCACCGGCCGCCAGTGGCAAGGGGTACAGGAAGTGTGGCTCCATGATGGGCCGGATGGCGCTGGCGCGCCTCGATCCCCCGTGCCAGGCCTCCACTACCCGCCCTTGGCGAAGCAGATACACGTCGAACTCGGCCATGTCGGGGTGATCGTAATCCAGCAGCCAGGCACCGGTCTGACCACTATCGTTGCGCACGCGCAGGGCAAACCAGACTGTGGGTTCGAGGCCAAAATTGGGGGGATGGTCTGCCCGCAGGGGCTGCCACGGGGCGAAGCTCGCCACGTCCAAAGGCTGCCCCTTGTGCGGCATGCGCGACGGCGCATCGGCAGGCTGCTGCCAGTACACTAGCGATGGGCGCAGATCTGTGCCCTCCCCTCCCACGCGGAGCAGCGGCAAATCCAGACCAAAACATGCCCCACTCGCGATCAGCGCGAAAAGCCACAGCAGCCAGTGCCGTGCTTGCATGGAGATGCTCCCTGCCAGTGGAGAACGCTAGAACAGTCTAGCAGTTGCTGCACGCTTTACTCCTACGGCCCCCGCACAACCTGCCGCCGCAGGGCACCGGACAGTGCATCCAGCAAGATGGGCTTGTGCAGCACCTCATTCATGCCGGCCGCAATGCAGCGGTCTCGCTCGCTCTGCAGGGCGTGAGCGGTCAGGGCAATGATCGGGATGTGCTGCACCCCCCACTCCCGCTCCAGTGCGCGGATTTCACGTGCCGCCTGCCAACCGTCCATCACCGGCATCTCGCAGTCCATCAACACGACATCAAAACGCTCCGGGTTGGCCGCAAACGCCTCCAGGGCCTGCTGCCCATCTTCCACCAACACGTGGCGATGCCCCAGCCGCGTCAACATGCTGCCCGCCACCATGCGGTTGGTGGCGTTGTCGTCCACCAGCAACACGTTCAGAGATGGGCCAGCGGGTGGCACAGATACCGGGCGTCCATCCGCCCCGGCGGCTTGCCCCAACAGGGTGTCGATGAAGACCTCCTTCAAGTGGCCAGGATGTACCGGCTTTTCCTCAACTCTGGCAATACCGGAGCCACGCAGGAGGTTCTCCCCCGGCAACACCGCCATGCCGGTGAGCAGGATCATGCGCGCCCCAGGCGCCAGCCCCTCGCGGGTGATGCGCTGCGCCAGACTCACGCCATTCTCGCCAGGCATGTTCCAGTCCAGCGATATCAAGTCAAAAGGTGGCCCACCCGCCTGAAGTGCACACTTGGCAGCCTCGGCCCCATCAGCCAATACCACCTGCATGCCCCAACTCTGGCTGAGCGAGCCCAGGTAATCGCGAAAGGTTGTATTGTCTTCCACCACCAACAGACGCTTGCCGATCAGGGCCTTGGGGCTCTGGCGACGACGCCCGGTTGCGGGGACCTCGTCGACCCGTGCCAGAGGCAACTCGCACCAGAAGATTGAGCCCTCCCCCTCACGGCTGCTCACGCCGATTTCACCGCCCATCAGATCCACCAGCTGCTTGCATATCGCCAGGCCCAAGCCCGTGCCACCATGCTTGCGCGCAATGTCGAGCCTGGCCTGGCTAAAGCGCTTAAACAGCTGCGACTGGTCTTCCGCGCTCAAGCCCGTCCCCGTATCGCGCACCGCCATGCGCACCCCCGAAGCGAGGTGCTGCGCAGGGCTGACATGCAGCTCGATCTCCCCCTGCCGGGTAAATTTGACCGCGTTGCCGACGAAGTTGACCAGGATCTGCCGCACCCGGGTGGGATCGCCTTCGCACCAGTCCGCCACCTGGCGATCGTAGGTACAGATCAATTCCACCCCCTGCTCCTGGGCGCGCAGCTTGAAGATGCCCAGACTCTCCACCGCAGTGGCCTCGAGATCGAAGGGAATGCGCTCGATCTGTAGCTTGCCCGCCTCAAGCTTGGCGAAGTCCAGAATGTCATCGAGGATGCCAAGGAGCGCATTGCTGGCGTTGAAGATCGTGCCCACATAGCTGGTCTGGCGCTGGTCCAGGGAGGTATCGCGCAACAGCTGCGACATGCCCAGCACGGCATTCATCGGGGTGCGGATCTCGTGGCTCATTCGGGCCAGGAAGTCACCCTGGGCACGCACCTCGGCCTCGGCCGACAGCACCTGCGCCCGCATCTGCAACACCCGCCGGGCCAAACCGAGGGAGAGCAGCACCGCATGGCCGATGATCAGCCACTCAAATACCCGCGGGGCGTAGGGCAGCCAGTTGAGGTAGCGGGCCGTCAGATACACCGAGAGCACGGCATAGGGCAGCCAGATGATGAAGTGGCCCGGGTCCAGGCGAATCAAGCGGGCCAGGCGCGCCCACAGCATCAGCACCACACACCCCGCCCACACCAGCGCCACCAGTCCACCGCCGCCCAGCAGACCACTCTCCAGCGGTCGATCCCACACCAAGGTGAGATCGACCACCACCGACAACAGCAGCAACACCAACAGGCCGAAATAAGCCCGCAACTGGGTGCGCTGTAAGCCCATCGCGCTCATCAACATGAACAGCACCGCCGAGATGCCGCAGATGAAGGCCGTGCGCAACAGGCGCCCCAGCACCAGGGGATCGTCCACCCCCAGCATCTGGTAGGCGTAGCCACGGGCGCTCAGCAGCAGGCAGATCAAACTGCCCAGGTAGATCAGTGCGCAGAGGGTCAGGGCATCCCGCTGGGCCAGAAACAGGCCGGCGCAAAACAACATCATGGCCAGGGTAAAGCCCATCGACAGCAGGGTGTAGAGGCTCTCCTGCTGGCTCGTGGCATGCCAGATGGCACTTTGCTCCACGCGCACCACTTGCGCCAACGGACCGTCGTAACCCCGGGTGCGGATCAGCACCTCCATCTCACTGGCCGGCGCGATCAGCAACGGGAAGGCAAAGCGCGGTGAGGGAATGGGGCGAGAAGAAAAAGCCCGGGCATTGCCGGTATGCCACACCGCCACCACCCGCCCCGCCTGAATCAGCGCCACATCCAGCTCGCGAATCTGTGCGTACTGCAGGCTCAGCACCAGATTGGCCACCTGTTCGCCGGGATAGTGCACCGCGAAGGCCAGCCAGGTGTAGCGATTGCCGTTGCCTGGCGCAATCTCAGCCCGTTCGGTGCGCCAACCTGGCAGTGCATCAAGCTCCAGCAGCTGCCCCTGGTGGGGGAAGGCCATCGCCTGATCATCCCTCCACGCCATGGGCGGTGATGCACGCGTGGTTCCATCCTGCCAGGTGAGAAAGGGCAATGCCCACGCCGGGGCCATGGCGCCTAGATAGACGGCCAACAGCAGATACAACTGGCGCATCAGCCGCATCATAGGCACCCGGCTCCGCACCCATGGTCCAGCGCACAGTTGGATGTGGTGGCCTTGCATGATGTCCTCAACACCAGCTGGCCACCTCGCCCGGGTTCTGCAGCAACTCCTGCACATTGGCCTCCAGAATGCGGTAGCCCACATTGCCGTAAAGCTTCTGCCGCCCCTCGTTCATCACGAAGGTGGGGCTGCCCTCGATCTTCAGCTGATCGCGCAATTCAAGGTCGCGGCACAACCCTGCCAGGGCGTGACCGGCGTTGATCTGCGCCTCGATCGGCGCGCGCGGCAGCTCAAACTGCTCGGCCAGCGCATAGAGCGTATCGAGGTGAGAGATGTCGCGATTATCCCTGAAGAACGCCAGCCTCACCTGCCACATCAGCTGCTCGAAGACACTGTGCCCCTCGCTGGGCCCAGGCAGCTCGCCACGCACGTCCAGCAACTGCACCGCCTTCAGAAACAGATGACTGTTGACTGACGTGGAGGGCGGCTGTTGGCGCCAGACCTCCGGGTGCAGTTCCACGTGCGGGAAGCGTGCGCAGACCTCGCGCACATGTGCGCCGAAGCCTGCGTAGCCGCCGCGATCCTGCCAACCAGACGCAATGCGCTTTTGAGTGCAGCCGAACACCGGCAGGAAGTGGTAGTCGATACGTACAGCAGCACCGAACTGGCGCTTCAGTTCATCCACCCGGCGCTGGGCAATATAGGCCCAGACACAGAGCAGGTCGCTGAAATAATCGATGCTGATGGTTTTGGGCTCGCTCATGTACAGCCTGAATTAAGCGGTAAACACCACGCAAGCATAGCGCCTATTTATGAGCTGGCACGATGGTAATCATCAATCAAGCGAAAAGAAGACAGCGCCCCCTCGTCCGAGGGGGGGTGGCGGTGCGCCAGAAAGACGCACCGGGAAGCGCCTTAGCCGGGCGTGCGCGGCTGCCCGCCACCGCCACCACCTCGGCGACGGCGACGCTGTCCCGCAGGGCGGTCACCATTGCCCTCGCTGCGAGGCTGGCCCGGTTGGCCACTGCGCGCGGACTGGCCCGTACCCTGGCGCGGTTGTCCGCCGCCATTGCCCGCCGGGCGCTGACCGCCACCATTGCCGCCCTGCCGTTGGCCTCCGCCATTGCCGCCCTGGGGCGCGCGTTGACCCTGGCGTTGACCGCCACCACCCTGGCGCGGAGCGCTGTTGCGACCGTTGGGGATGGGCTCCGCCTTGATGCTCGGGTCCGGCTCGAAGCCGGGCACGATTTCCTTGGGCAGCTGGCGCTTGATCAGGCGCTCGATGTCGGCCAGCAGCTTGTGCTCGTCGATACACACCAGGGAGACCGCCTCGCCCTCGCTACCGGCGCGGCCGGTGCGGCCGATGCGGTGCACGTAGTCCTCGGGCACGTTGGGCAGCT